>CABXDI010000018.1 GCA_902510815.1 uncultured Verrucomicrobiota bacterium
TCCTTTGCCTTTTCTGATGTGAATCTTAGAAGAAGTTCGCTTATCGAAGTTGTGGATCCCTCAGGAATGAGGCCATAGCGATCACCCATCAAATGGATCGAAGTTACACAATCTGAGATCATGCCTTCGAGCGATTCATTAAGCTCGTCAACAGAGAGGGGGAGGGGATGGTCAGGAACAACATGATAGCCATGCTCTTTTAGCTCCCTCTTTACGATGTCATATTCTTTGGTGAGATCGCGAGTTGTAGGAGCGAGGAATATTTTCTGTTTATTTTCAACACTTGCATTAGTGTCGGCTTCCTGAGCTCCGGAAGGATTATGATTTTTGATAGATTCACAAAGTTCGTAAGCTAAATCATAAACTCTCTCGTAGTATCGTTGCCTTGAATCTTCGCCAAAGTTCTCATGAAACTCACGAACCTTGCCAGTGCTTGGTTCTCTTTCGAAAAATTCGAGTCCTGGACACTTTGAAATAATAGAGGAAATAGAGTTAGGTGCCGATTCTAAAGCTACAGGCATTTTTATGGCATTAAAGACTTTCGCCTCGCTAGGGGTTCCTGATCCGGTTTGTGAGGAGAGGGTCTCAGGGTTGTAAATGATTTCCATTTCCTTTTGGCATCCCGGTGAATTGGAAAAGGGTGGTGAAATTACAGGAACCACGGCTTTAGCCTCAGACATTTCTTTTACTATGCCGCCACCAGAACCAATTGATTCAAAAGCTTTACCACTGAGTCTTGATATTTTAACCTCTTCACCAGAAAGCTGTTCCATTCGGACTTTTAGATTCCTCTGTAACTGTGTTATCCATCCCTCATCTCCTGACCTCAAAGGCTCATTGTCGACCTCAGCATAGCTTATTAGTACATCAGCATCTTCTATATCTACCGGCTCTGGATCTTTGTCTTCTGATGTTGTTGTATCAGATGAGTCTGAAATATCAGTACTGCTGGCAGGCCGCGCTTTTTTAGATCCCCCCGGTGCAGTGAATGGAGCAATTTCGTCTAAACCCACTTCGAAGAGTTCAATATTTTCTTCATTGCCATCAATTTCAAAGCTGCCATGAGATTTCCATGTGGGTGGCGATAGTACTCTGTCAGTTAGTCCTGAGTCGGGATGGTTTCTAACAAATTGCTTAGCATCATCATAGACAACTCGCGTCATGAGAATTTGACCAGCCCCACCAAGATCCATCACTCTTGCTACTAAATTAATTGGCATGCCAACAGCACGAGTGCCACCACGGTTGGTCTCATCCATTTCCGTGATAACGCCCATGTTAAGCCCAATTCTAACTCCAATGGATTCACCTTCGCATTTTTCTAGGCTCAAACGGTATTGCAGTCTAAGTGCCGTATTGACGGCATCGCTTGGATCAGTGAAGCGAATGAGGAAGCCGTCTCCTGTTTCGTTTAGGATCTTTGAATCAGGAACATTCGAAAGGCAATCCTTGATGATTTCATCATGTCTAGCAACGTACCGAGTGTATGAATTCGTTCCTAACTTTTGCTGAAGAGCAACTGATCCAACTATGTCGGTAAACATAAGCGCCGCAATCTGCTTGCTTGTAACGTTTATGTCTTTTTCATCCATGTGAGCTCAAATAAAATTAAAAAATCTAAAATTTAATCTCTTTTGCTACTTAAAGTGGCTCAGGGGGGAGAGATATACAATATCAATTAAGCATGAATAATGCCATTATTGTAGAGTTAGTAAATAACTTTATTAATATAATAGTGTTAAAATTCATAAGGAGAAGTCCCGAAGCAGGATAACCATTATAACGGTCTCGTTCGATAGTTAATATCAACTTACTAAGTAAATAAAATAAAAAAACCCCTAAAGATTTAATCTTCAGGGGTTTATTGAAAATAAATATTATTTTAAGGTATTTAATAAAACCCTTAATTTAAGCCTTAGCTTCACCCTCAGCAGGAGGGGCAGCTTCAGGTGCAGTTGGTTCGATGTAAGTATCTACCCATTTAATTTGAGCCATTAGGGCTGAATCGCTTTGGCGGGCACCTAATTTTGTGATCCTTGTGTACCCACCCTTGCGCTCAAGTGCGGCATTAGCAACTTTTCCAAAAAGGGCTTGGACAGCTTTTTTCTGTCTTAAAAAAGCAAATGCTTGTCTACGGTAGTGAGTACCTTTGGCTTTTTCTCCGTTTGATTCAGCATTGATACCCTTTTTCCCTAGCGTAACCATTTTTTCGACTACCGGTCGCAGTGCCTTGGCCTTTGCTAAAGTTGTTCTAATTTCACCTTCCTGTATGAGGCTACATGCCTGATTAGATAGGAGTGCCCGGCGTTGTGCTTTGTTACGCTGAAGTTTCTTTGTTTTGTGGCGATGTCTCATGGTTTTAACCCGTTTTATTGAGTTTAGCAGGATTACGCTGCGCGAGGGGGGTGGCAATTATATAGCAACATTACCCTCGCGCAACGCGAATTTGTAATCAAAGTAACTAAATTTCTGGTTAATCGTCCAAGTTTGCTGCAATTAAATCCTCTAGTCCCGGTCCAGCTGTAGGTAACTGGGCGTGTAGCGTTGCCGGAGCAAAGGCTTGGTCTAGTAGACTAGGATCAAGCTGCATGCCTAGAGAGAGGCCTAATTCCTGAAGTTTTTCCTTAATTTCGTTGAGTGATTTCTTACCGAAGTTACGATATTTGAGCATTTCAGCTTCTGATTTCAGGGCCAATTGTCCAACGGTAGTGATGTTCGCATTATTTAGGCAGTTGGCGGCACGGACTGAGAGTTCAATCTCATTAACGCTCATGTTAAGAAGTTTACGTAATTCTGCATTTTCTTCGCTTTCTGACTCAGGTTTGTTATCGAACTCGATCTGATCATCATCATAATTAACAAAGACATCAAGGTGGTGTCTTAGGATTGCGGAAGATTGAGTAAGAGCTTCATGGGGCTCGAGTCTACCGTCAGTCCAAACCTCAAGTACAAGCTTATCGTAATCTGTTCTTTGTCCGACACGTGTGTTTTCAACAGCGTACTTTACGCGTGTAACTGGTGAAAAAATTGAGTCAATTGGAATAACGCCTATAGGCATGTCAGATCTGTTGTTATCTTCGCCGCTCGCAAATCCTCGACCAACTCTGATTTCCATTTCACATTCGAAAGTAGTTTCTCTGTCTAAGGTGCAAATCACCTGATCCTTGTTAACTACTTGATATTGAGAATCTTCAGTAATGTCTCCAGCTGTCACTTCGCCTTCTTTAGTGACTTTCAAATCGAGCATTTTAGGATCCTTATTTTCAAAGTGTTTAAACTTCACTTTTTTAAGGTTGAGTACAATATCAGTTACGTCTTCTACTACGCCAGGAAGACTTCCAAACTCATGTTGGGCGCCTTTGATTTTAACTGAAGTGATTGAGGCTCCTTCTAAAGAAGATAATAAAACTCTTCTAAGTGAGTTTCCGACGGTGTGTCCGTAACCCGCGTCAAAAGGCTCAGCGCTAAATTTTGAATATGTTTCTGTTGCTGTGTCCTCATCTTTGATGAGTCGATCAGGCATTTCAAACCTTGCTAGTCTAATTGGCATATTTTTTATTTTTGTTAACCGGGTTACCCCTGACGAGTCGGTGAACAGGCTTAGATTAATACCAGCACCCAGGGACCTACGGCTTATTTTTTTCTCGCAGTTCAGACAATGGAATAAAAACCCAAGAATTCAAGCGCCTACTTGGTAAAAGTTTACTAGACACAAAAAAACCCACCGTTTGGTGGGTTTTTTAGGGGTTTATTTAAAGTTTTTATTACCAACTCTGAGTTCTGCCTGTATCAAACTTGGTTTGGAAGCCAAGTTCTGGAGCAAGCTCAGAGTATCCATGGTTAAGATCCCACCAGATATTTTTGCCACCGTAATCAGGTCTGTGACTGCCTTTGTAGGTCTCGACCGGAAAAGTAACAAATTCGAAAATTCCGTATCCAGCTCTGACAAGGGATCTGTATGTACCATTTATGACTCCATAACTTGAGGCATAAATTGAACCTTCAGATTTGAGAGTCTTAGACCAAGTGGTCGGGATCTCGTTGATTCCGAAGAGTATGTTACCTACTGCTCTGGAAAGTTTGCGAATTGGGGTTTGTTTGCCTCCTGGTGGTGACTGGATGTCTGCAACAGACAAGCCGCCAATTAAAAGGCTCGTGGTTAGGGCTAAAACAATGAATTTTTTCATTTTAATATAGGGTATGTTAGCTTTCATCTAAGGCTTTTGACAAGCCGAAAGTTATAAAAATTGCGATTCTTTTTCTGATTTTCTTAAAGAACCTTAAATTTAACTGAATTTATACACTATTATCCGTTGCGATTACGACCTCCCGTTCCTATTGTTGCAGTCGATGCAAGAGCAGGTTCAAACATTAGTTGATGCAGGTCGACTCGAAAATGATATAGGCGAAAAGATTTCTTTATTGGAGCCCGGAGTATTTTGTCTTCACAAAAGCTGGGGGCCAGGTGTTATTAAAGAATGGGATCTTTTTGGAGATAAGATTGCTATAGATTTTGAAGGTAAGCCGGGTCATTCCATGAAACTTCAATTCGCAGCCAATTCTCTTGAAGTTCTTAATTCAGATCACATTTTTGCTAAATTTGTTGGTGATCCTGAAGGAACGAAGCAGTTGGCTATTGATGATCCAGTCACTTTTGCAGCTGAGGTTCTTTCAAGTTTTGGAGGCTCTTTATTTCTGGACCATTGGGAAGATCGAGTTAAGGGAAGAATTGTTCCTGAAGCCAAATATAAGAGTTGGTGGGAGTCTTCTAAAAAGAAGATTAGAGCTGACAGGAGGTTTGTACTTCCATCAAAAAGAAATTTACCATTTGAGTTGAGAGGTGAAGATGTTTCTCCAGCTGACGCTCTTATAAGCGATTTTAGTGAGGCCAAAGACGTAAAGGCGAAGATTTTAATTCTTGAATCTGTTTCTAAAGATTTATCAGCTTTCGAAGATCCTGCTTCACAGTTGGAGGAAATGCTTAAATCTATTTCTCCATTATTTATCGTTGCATTCAGAAGGTCTTCATCAGCGGCTGTTGAGCTTTTAATAGCGAGAGATGATCTTTTGGCAAAAATTGATGGTTTGGATATATCTGATGGAACTCAGTTAACTGATGTTCTAAAAGAGAACAATGGTAAACTCTCTGAAATTATTAGAGGAATGGGAGTTGGTCGTCAGAGGCAAGTTTATGATGCGGTTAAAGAAGCATGGGAAGAGAATTGGTCTAAAGAGCTTATAGGGTGCATGGAGGGTTCAGGGGCTCGAGCAATAGGAGAAATTACGAAATACCTTGCTGACAATAACAAAGATGGCGAGCTGGCTGAGCATTTGACTACAGGTCTTTCACAGAGGAGTCTTGGTTTTGAAGTGCTTGCTTGGATATGTAAAGAAAGGAAAGGGCTTTCAGCCCAATCTTTTGCACATAAAGGTATTTCTGCATCGATTATCGGAGCATTGGAGAGAGATCATCTTGATGAGAGCACTCCAAAAACAAATAGATTACATGATCTTTTAATAGACGACGCAGACTTGATTCCTGATCTTCTAGCTGATTCTGATGATGTAGAGATTCGTCACTTTACTCGTAGGATTCAATCGACTCCGGTCTTTGAAGGTTTAAATAAAAATTCTTTATTGGCTCGAATAGTGAAGAGGTTTCCTGTGGTTGAGGATTTGATAACTGGAGAAAAATCTGGAAGTGATGCAAAGTCTGAAAGTGATAGTGAACAGCCCTCGGGTTTGATAGTTTCATGGGACAGTTTAAAAGATAGGCAAGAGAAGTTGGAGGACATTATTAATAAACAAATTCCAGAGAATTCCAAAGAGATAGGAATTGCTAGAGAATACGGAGACTTGAAAGAAAATTTTGAATTCAAGGCTGCTAAGCAACAGCAGGCGGTTCTGATGCGACAAAAGGCAGAGCTCGAAGCAGAGATTTCTACTGCAAGAGGAACAGACTTCAGCGATGCTAATGCTTCTATTGTTTCGGTTGGTACAGTCGTGATTTTTGAGGATGCGGATTCAGGTAACGATGAGACGGTAACTGTGCTTGGTGCATGGGATACAGATACTGAGAAAGGGATCGTTTCATACCTCTCTGGGTTAGGTTCGGCAATGCTCGGCAAAGAAGTTGGAGACAAGCTTGATCTGCCAACAGAGAACGAAGGGCAGACAAGAAGTGTCACAATAAAGGAAATAAAGGCTTATTTTACTCCAGTTTCATAAAAGCATTAACTTTTTCGTTGCTTGTCAAAGTAGCTAATCCCATCTATTGAATTTTAAATTATTTAACAGTTAAATTATGTCGTCATCTAAAATTATCGCAGTAAAAGGTAGAGAAATCATCGACTCCAGAGGTAATCCTACCGTAGAAGTGGATGTTCAATTAGAAGGTGGAGGCTTTGGACGAGCTGCCGTGCCGAGTGGGGCTAGTACGGGTGAATATGAGGCGTGGGAGCTTCGCGATGGAGATAAGTCAAGATATAGAGGCAAGGGTGTTAAGAATGCTGTTCAAAATGTTAACGGCAAAATTGCAGAATCATTAGTTGGTAAAGATGCAAATGATCAAAATGCAATTGATCAGGTAATGCTTGATCTGGACGGAACAGCAAACAAAAAAGAGTTAGGCGCAAATGCTGTTTTAGGAGTTTCTTTAGCAAATGCCAAAGCAGCGGCTGTGGCAGCAGGCTTGCCGCTGTACAAATTTTTAGGTGGAGATGAGGCGGTAACGCTTCCAGTTCCGATGATGAATATTATAAATGGAGGTGAACATTCAGATGCTCCTATAGATTTTCAAGAATTTATGATCATCCCTAAAGAAGCGCCAAGTTTCTCTGAAGGATTAAGATATGGAGCTGAAATTTTTCATTCACTAGCATCAGTTTTACATGATAGAGGTCTTTCAACAGCAGTTGGAGACGAGGGAGGGTTTGCTCCTAACTTAGAATCTGCTGATGATGCGCTTGCTGTCATTGCTGAGGCTGTTGATAAGGCGGGATATTCACTTGGTTCTCAAATAGCAATTGCATTGGATGTTGCATCCAGTGAATTTTACGACCAAGAAAAAGGAAAATACATTTTCAAAAAGTCAGATGGATCTGAGCTGTCCGCTGAAGAGCTTGTAGATTATTATGCTGAACTACAAAAGAAATATCCTATTATTTCTATTGAAGATGGATGTGATCAGAATGATTGGGATGGCTGGAAAATTCTTACTGATAAAATTGGTGAAAGTACACAGTTGGTAGGGGATGATTTATTTGTCACAAATGTTGATTTTCTGCAGAGGGGGATCGATTCGAAGACAGCCAATTCAATTCTTGTTAAAGTTAATCAAATAGGATCACTATCTGAAACTTTGAAGGCTGTTAATCTGGCTATTGATAACGATTACACTGCAGTGATATCCCATCGTTCTGGTGAAACTGAGGACGCAACTATTGCAGATATCGCCGTAGGTACAAACGCGGGTCAGATAAAAACGGGTTCCTTGAGTAGGTCTGATCGAATGGCTAAATATAATCAGCTTTTAAGAATTGAAGAAGAACTAGGTGCGAATGCTGTATATGGTGGTAAATTAAAAGTCTAGTGATCTAGGCTTTTATGGGAAAAATCTCAAAAAAAAGGAAAAATCAACGGCTCAGAGGTGATGAGCTTGTCCTTAATATATGGCAAAGATTGACAAGGATATTGGTTTTTTTCTCATTAATTGGCATCTCCATCTTAGTTTTTTCACTTTTCGGTCCTGAATGGGACAAGTTACAGGCTATGGATGAGGAAAATGCGAATCTTCAGAAAAGGCTAGATAGACTTAAAAAGATGAGGACTGAACGCCTTCAGGATGAACTTCATACATCTAATGATATCGAATATTTGGAAATTGTAGCTAGGGACAAATTGAATATGAAAATGCCTGGAGAGGTTATATTTAGGATTCAAAGATGATTCTCTCTATCTTTATCGTTGTTTGATAGTGAATTTTCTATTAATATTTCAAACTATTCACAGCAAATGAGTATAAAATAACTTGCTAAGTTACCCCATTTGCTGGTACAAAATCCCGCTCTTTTTATTGCTTAGTTGTAATTTGAAGAAAGAAACTTAACCCCATTTCATACCTTGTATAACGCTGACGAAACATATTTAAGTGAGTTACTTATAGAGTCCAACCTGTTGACTGATGTGCAGGTTGAGGAAGCTAAAGGACAACGGAAAGGAACTGAATCACTTGTTGAGACGCTCATTAGGACAGGACAAGCAAAGGAGAGTGATGTTTCCAATTGTTTTGCAACGAGCCAAGCACGTGAGCACTATGAGCTGACTAATATCACGCCAGATAAGGAAATTATTGATATGGTCAGTCTTGAAAATGCAAGACGCTACGTGATGGTTCCTCTCGGATTTTCAGAGGGTCGTATTCAAGTCGCTATTGGTGATCCTTTTGATATCAATACGATTGACAGTTTGAATCATGTTTTAGGTTATGATGTTGATGTTGTTATCTCTCCATTTGAGCATATCAACGATGCCATTGGACGTTGGTATGATGAAGCAATAGGCGGACTCGATGCAGACAATGAACTTCAGGTTTTATCTGAAAATGCACCAGGTGATGCGGGTGGAGATGTTGGTGCAAACGATGCCCCCGTAATTAAGCTTGTTGGACAAATATTAAAGGAAGCTTTCAATGCTGGAGCCTCTGACATACACATCGAACCTCTTGAGAATACGGTGCGAGTTCGTTATC
Source organism: uncultured Verrucomicrobiota bacterium (assembly GCA_902510815.1). Lineage (GTDB taxonomy): Bacteria > Verrucomicrobiota > Verrucomicrobiia > Verrucomicrobiales > DEV007 > EC70. The sequence goes on from CABXDI010000018.1 coordinate 8,750, forward strand.
GTATTGATGGTGTTTTGCATGAAGTTGCTAACCATCCGCGTAATCTATTGTCTGCGATAATAGCTCGAATTAAAATTATGAGTGGCGCAATGAGTATCGCTGAGAAGCGATTGCCCCAAGATGCTCGTATCCAATTAAGATTAGGAGATAAGGATCTGGACTTACGAGTTTCAACGGTGCCGACGAACCATGGTGAATCTGTTGTAATGAGGGTGCTCGATAAATCAGCATTGAATCTTGGTCTGCCTCAACTTGGTTTCCTCAGTGATGATCAGGCTACTTTCGAGCAGCTCATCTCATTGCCTGATGGTATTTTGTTGGTAACAGGGCCGACGGGTTCAGGAAAGACTACGACCCTTTACGCTTGCCTAAACACCATTAATAAACCTGACAGAAAAATAATTACAGTAGAGGATCCAGTAGAGTATCAAATGTCAGGAATTAATCAGGTCATGGTTAAAGAGGATGTTGGAATGACTTTTGCTGCAGCTCTTAGGTCAATTTTGCGTCAGGCACCTAACATTATAATGATAGGTGAGATCAGGGATTTAGAGACCGCCTCTATTGCTATTAATGCGTCGCTCACTGGACACCTTGTTTTCTCAACTCTCCACACTAATGACGCGCCAAGTGCAGTAGCAAGAATGGCAGACATCGGGGTGAAGCGTTTCTTAATTGCTTCGGCTGTAAGAGCTATCCTTGCGCAAAGATTAGTCAGAAAGCTTTGCGGAGAGTGCAAGGCTCCTGGAGAGCTTTCCGAAAGGCAAATTAAAGCCTTAGGTTTAGATTCTGCTCAGTTAGCTGATTCTACTATAATGTCGCCTGGGGAATGTGTTAAATGTCGAGGGACCGGACATAAGGGCAGGGCAGGAATATTTGAGATATTCCAAATTGATGATGAAGTGAGACATATGGTTAATGAGAATCTTTCAACGCCTCAGCTTAGAAGGCAGGCGAGGGAAATAGGAATGAGGACAATGAGAGAAGACGGTATTCGTAAGGTGCTAAATGGTATGACCTCAGCTAATGAGGTTATCAATGTAACTATGGCTGACGCTAGCTAAATTTTAATTCAATTTTATAAAACTAAGATGAACGCAGGACTAGTCATAGATATTTTAAAAGACCGCCAACTTTTAACATCAGAGCAGGCTGAACAAGTACTAAATCAGGCCGCCGATTCTTCGAAGGATATTGCACAGTTAATTGTTGATACGGGGGCATTGGACCGTAGTGCTGTGTTTGGTTACATTGCTCAAAATTTGGGTCTTGACCACTTCGATTTAAAAGGACACAGTCCGGCTCCTGAAATTATTGCGGCTATACCCGCTGCCACAGCGCGGCTGTATAAAGCTGTTCCAGTAGATTATGATGGTCATGTTCTTACAGTTGCGCTTGCAGATCCTCTTGATTCTCAGGTAGCTGAGGATCTTGGATTTGCATTAGGGCAAGAGCTCAAGCTTTGTGTTGCAGATACAAAACAAGTTCATGATGCCCTAGAGCGTATTTACGTTGCAGGGGAAGGTACTGGTCAGATGAATGACATTTTAGGGCAATTGAAGACAATTGCTCTTAGCGATGAAGATGATGAGAGTGAGGCAAACTCTGCTCCTATAGTTAGGTATATTGACCTTGTTTTAGAGCAGGCCATGAGGGAACAGGCATCGGATGTTCATTTTGAGCCATTTGAGTCCGAGTTCAAAATTAGATATCGAGTTGATGGAGCGCTTTATGAAATGAGCCCGCCACCAGTTCATCTTTCTAATACGATCATCTCAAGAATTAAGGTGATGTCTAACTTGAATATTGCTGAGAGGAGAATTCCACAGGATGGAAGGATGGTTATGACCTTGGCAGATAAGGATGTTGATTTCCGAGTATCAACTTTGCCTACAGCGTATGGAGAAAGTGTCGTTTTACGTGTCCTTGATCGTTCTTCAGTAAGTCTTAATCTTGAGAATCTAGGTTTGCAGTCTGACCTTAACGATTACATTCAAGATACTATTGTTAAGCCTAACGGAATCTTTATATGTACGGGCCCGACTGGTGCCGGAAAAACAACAACTCTTTATGCTTGTTTGAGAGAGATTAATACTATCGATAGTAAATTACTAACAGCAGAGGATCCTGTAGAATATGATGTTGAAGGAATAATTCAGGTGCCCGTTAATGAAAGTATTGGACTTACTTTTTCGAGAGTGCTAAGAGCCTTTTTGAGACAAGACCCAGACCGAATTCTTGTTGGAGAAATGAGAGATGTTGAGACGGCTCAGATTGCAATACAGGCTTCACTTACGGGTCACTTGGTTTTCTCAACCTTGCATACGAACGATGCTCCTGGTGCAGTAACTAGACTCGTTGATATGGGATGCGAGCCTTTTCTAGTCGCGGCATCTTTAGAGGGAGTTCTTGGACAGAGGTTATTGCGAACGATCTGTGATGATTGCCGCCAACCTTACGAACCAAGTGCAGCTCTCTTAGGAGAGCTCGGTTTAAGCCCCGAAGATATTGGGGATAAAAGCTTTTTCACTGGAGGTGGGTGTGAAGAGTGCGGTGGATCAGGTTATAGTGGAAGGCAAGGGCTTTTTGAGCTTTTGGATATAAGTGAGCCCATTGCTGAAATGATTACAGAGCGTGCTCCCACAGTAGTTTTACGCCAAAAAGCCATAGAATTGGGCATGACTACCCTTAGAGATGATGGATTGAGGAATATTTACGAAGGAAATACAACAATTGAGGAGGTTTTAAAGTATACGTAAAATACTTTTCTTTTTTGCTCTCAATAAGGATCTGTCATTGCAAGAGAACCAATAAAGAGCTTAAATAATTAAAATAAACCCTCTGTCACTGCTTTACCCCATAATTTAATATGCCAATATTTGAGTACTCAGCTATAGACGCAAAGAGTGAAGAAACTACTGGAAGAATTGAGGCTGCCAATCAAGCAGATGCAATTAACCAGCTAAGAACCCAAGGTTTTTTCCCAAAACAGGTTGTTGAAGCAGGTAAGGGGAAATTAAAAGCTTCAAAGAAGAGTAGAAAAATAGGACGAAGTAAATCTAAGTCTAAGTCAGGATCTACGAAGCTGTTCGGTGGTAATACTGTAAAGGGCAAGGTCTTGATGATCTTTACACGTCAATTGGCTACACTTATTGATTCCGGCCTTCCTCTTCTTCGAGGACTAAATGTATTAGCTAAGCAGGAACCTAACCCTGTTTTGAAAAGAACACTTACGCAGTTGGCCGATTCTGTTCAAACAGGAAGTACATTTTCAGAAAGTTTAGCGCAGCACCCTCTGATCTTTAATAAGCTTTACATTAATATGGTTAAAGCTGGTGAGCTTGGTGGTGTATTAGAACTTGTTCTTATAAGATTGGCTGAGTATTCAGAGAAAGCTCAAAAGCTGAAAAACAAGATCGTGGCAGCAATGGTCTACCCGGTCATTGTGATGGTTATCGCTATGTCCATTATGGTTTTCCTTTTGACTGTCATTGTTCCAAAGTTTGAACAAATTTTCACCGACATGCTGGGGTCAAAAGATAGACTTCCAGGCCTTACAAAGTTTGTGATTAATTTGTCTGGAAATTTATCCTCCAATATCGTTCCCATCGCTATTGGTTTGGTGGTTACTTTTGTTTTTTATAAAATATTCAGTAAGTCACAGGGCGGTAGAAGATTCCTAGATGCCGTGAAATTAAAAATGCCACTATTTGGAAACGTTCAAAGAAAGAGTGCGATTTCTAGATTTAGTAGAACTTTGGGTACACTTGTTACTAGTGGTGTTCCTATATTACAGGCATTAAATATTACCCGAGATACTGCCGGAAATGTTGTCATATCGCAGGCGGTTCAAAATGTTCACGATGCCGTAAAAGAGGGGGAATCAATAGTTAATCCACTTGAAGCGAGTAGGGTGTTCCCTGCCATGGTTATTAGTATGGTGGATGTTGGTGAGGAGACTGGACAATTACCCGAAATGTTATTGAAGGTAGCAGATGTTTATGACGATGAAGTTGATAATGCTGTTGCCGCACTGACCTCAATGCTTGAGCCTTTAATGATCGTGCTTCTTGCGGTTGTTGTGGGTGTTATCGTTATGGCGCTGTTCCTTCCAATGGTCGAAATCATCAAGGGAGTTGCAGGCGGGTAAATTAATCCGAACCTTTAGAGTTGATCCTATGAAGAATTTTCGAATCAGAAAGAATAAATCTGCTTTCACTCTGATAGAGCTTTTAACAGTTATTACTATTCTGGCAATACTGATGGGCCTATCCATGGCAATTATAAGTTTTGCCCAAGGCAAGGCGGCTGAGGATAAGACCAGAGGTGCAATGTCGGCGATTAAGGCAGGCCTTGAAAGGTACAAGGTTCGTAATGGAGAATATCCAGAGCCAATGGATAATAATGGTTCTGGAACGTCTGGAGCCATAGCTCTTTATCAGGCTCTTCTTGATGATGGCGATGATGAAATTTTTGGAGGTCCAAATAACCCTTCAGATGGGCGTGCTGGTGAAGAAATGCTTGTCGACTTATTGGGTAAGGGGCTTGTAGGTGATGACGAAAGTGGCATCTTCTACTTAAAGGATGGTTATGATAGGCCATTCATGTATCAAGTGTATGATCCAGAAAATCCCGACGCTACTAATCAATCTACCTATGACCTTTGGTCATACGGAACGGATAAAGAAAGAAATAAGACTAATAAAACAAACGAGCCCAAGTGGATCAAGAATTGGTAATATTATTACTTCAGTAATTCCAATTTCGTTAAATTAGATCTAATGGTTGTCCTAAGAACTGGACTATAATAGCTCATTTAAAGAGCAGTATATTTGATTAATTTGGTAATAGTTTTAAGTGTGCTTAGCTGTCTAGATTGATTATTTGCAGATACCAAGAAACGCTACAAGATCTGAAAGATCTTGGTTTGATAGAAGGCCTTCTAATCCTGATGGCATAATAGAAATTGGTGATCTAGTCATTGTTTTAATATTCTCTCGCATAATGAGTTCCTTCAATCCACTGGCGTTACTTATGTAAATCGAATCGGGGTTCTCGTGTTGTATTAGGCCCATGTGTGTGCCTCCCTCAATATTCTGGATAATATAGTTTTCGTAACCATTCACAACTGTTGAGTTTGGAAAAATAATTGCTTCGATTAGATCCTTTCTTTTGCGAATTGAACCTATTTTAGAGAGATTTGGTCCAAGAGTGCCTCCTTTGTTTTCGACGCGATGACATAGTGAGCAGGTTGAGCGATTAGAGTAAAACAAGGCTCGTCCTCTCGATGCATTACCAGGCTTAAGTTCTGCAAGAATTGATTCAAGTTTTTCTTTTTTTGCGCGGTCTGATTCTGGGTTATCTTTTATTAATGAGGACAACGCGGAATGGGCCTCTTTGAATGATCTTGGGAACGCATTTGCAATGATTTTCAATTCGTTTATATGAATTGCGCTTCGTACCTGAGATAGAGCAGCTGCTAATTTTATTCCTATTATGTTAATGCTTTCAATGGAATTGAATTTATTAAAATTTGGTGCTGAACCGATAAAAGGTTTAGTGAGATGATTGATTTGGAGAGGAGAAGCTTCTGTGATTAATTTACATAAGGCAATGGCTTGATGCTGATTTTCAGGTGAAATTATTATCCAACTAAGCGCTTTCGATGCGTTGCCTCGTAAAGGTGCGGGGGCGTTCTGATTTTGAATTATTTGGGCTAAATAATGGAATTGTTTTTCATTCACAGATCTCTCGTGTTTTGCGATGACTTCCATCGCAGCCACTCGTATTGTGTTTTTTTCATTAACGTCAGATGCGATTCTTTTTAATTTTAATGTATCTACGGACGTTTTTTCTATATCGAATTTTGATATGAGCGCGATGGTGGCTTCTTTAACCTTAGGTGAAGAGGATCGTAAGGATGTATTGAGAATGTCTAATATTCCGGTGGGTAGATTGTCCATGAATCCGACCGTTGTGAGTAATCGAACTTTCGTTAATATTGGCGATTTAGTATTGGCGATGATTGAATTAATAATATTATGAAGATCTGGCTCCTTAGAGAAGCTTAGCAGGATGCTTTCTATTAGTTCAGTATCGTTTTTTGTAAGTTTTTTTTTGGCAGTGAGTTCTTTGAATACCGCCATTACTTGATCTTTCCACTTAGGCCGTCCAGATATCACACGTTGCGCTTCTTCTTTTACTATGAGATTAGGTGACTTTAACAGAGGTACAACCATCTCAGGTTTTAAGGCATTTTCTTGCATTTTATCGAGGACCCGCAGGGATGTTTTTTGCAATAGTGGTAAGGAGTTACCCTTGAGATAATGAGCTGTTTTATTTGGAGAGCCTATTTCTATTAGGGCATATGTGATTGCGTGTTGGATGTGAAGGTCAGCATTATTTTTTGCGATAGCTTTGAATAGAGAATTAATTGAATCGGTTTCCTTTATTTGTCCGAGCGCTGTGGCTGCAGCTCTAATAACCTGAGGGGCATCATCCTCGAGTAACGTGGTTAATTTTGGCCCAGATTCTGTATCTCTTAGTATGCCGACGGAGCGGGCTGCGATTTGTCTTACTGAGGAAGATTTTGATTCGAGTGATTTACGAATTAAATTAAGCGATTTCTTAGATTTTATTTTAGAAAGTGTCCAAAGGAGTTGTTTTTGATGCTGAATTGATTTGCTATGGATGAATGATTTTTCTATCGCTGAGATTGCTTTGTCCCCAGATTTGATAAGTGACCGGCTTGCTTTTTCCCTGACCGCGGTACGTTTGTCTTTGAGAAGTTCTGTAAATTTATTAAGACTGATGCTATCCCATTCAATTTTTTCCCCTCGAGCATCCTTTGTTATGGGGCCATCAATACGGGAGATTCGATAGATTGCGCCTTTAACTTCGGGCTTCGCTATTTTTGAAAAGGGACACCCCCAGCTTAGCCAGCCTCCCGTATCAAGTAAGAGTAAGCTTCCGTCTGCATCTTCGAGTATATCAGTTGGGTGAAAATCTATATTGTCTGAACTGATGAATCTTTCTTCTTCTGTTATGAAAGTTGACCCACTTTTTTTAAGTCGGAGCCGTATTACTTCGTTAGTATTAAAATGGCATGCGAAAAGGTTTTCCTTGTAGGAATCTCCAAAATGGATTCCTTTGTATCTAACTAAACCGGCTGGAGCGACCTGACCCCATCGGCTAGTGGCGGGGAGTCTGTGCCCGGTATCGTGAAGTAATGGTACGCCATAGACTCTTTGAGTAAGTCCGCCATAAATCCAGTGAATTAGAGCATCGTGTCTTCCTCCATAGCTGTCATAGATTGCACATGTTGATAGCATTTCGCCAGTGTCTGTAAATTCAATATCAACTGGATTTATTCCTCCCTGTCCTTCAATGCGAACATCGGTTCCGTCAGGATTGCATGAAAAAACACCGGCGGCTCGGCTCTGCCCTGTCATACTTCCATCGGGTCCCTTGAATTGGTAACCGAAGTGTCCGCCGCTAAAGTAAAATCTACCATTTGGGCCCATGTAGGGCCCATGTTGGTTGGCCCTCCCATCAAATTCCATGTACCCGAGGATCTTATCGCGCTTATCTGCTATTCCATCATTGTTTGTATCTTCTAACCTCCAAAGGTAAGGTGCTGAAATAATGTAAAGTGCACCATTATGCCAGAGTCCTCCTTCAGGCATTGTCATATTATCGGCGAAAATTGTGCTTTGGTCATAGATCCCGTCACCATCCTTGTCGACGAGTCGTCGCACAAACCTTGGTAGTTCTTTTTCGATCTCTTCTTTGGTTGTCAGGTTTCTACCATCGCTTTCAGCAATGTAGAGTCTACCCCTATCGTCTAGGCATGCCATCATTGGATAACCGACGAGTGGAGGACTTGCTGCGACACTTATTTTAAACCCGTCCGCGACTTTTATTATCGGGGCTTTGAAATCTTCACAGAGGCCAATGGATAAAGAAAAGATGAGAGAAATAGAAGATAGGGAAATGAGCGGTATAATTCTTATTGGTCAATTCAGTGAAAACTGAGGTTCATTTATTACATACATAAAGGACCGTGTTAGAGATCTTTTTGGTACCGATGACTGGACTCGAACCAGCACTTCCGAAGAAAACGGATTTTGAATCCGTCGCGTCTACCAATTCCGCCACATCGGCATTGTGATTTTCAAGGTAGATTAAATCCTAAACGAAGATCTTCTTTAATCAAGATTCAGTGAGTATTTATTTCTCGAGCAAATGAACTTTTTTCGATGTTTAGTTTTTCTCGAGTTAACCCTATCTCTCCAGTTAATATAAGATTTTGGTTTGAGGGTTTTCTTCATGAACTTTTTGACCTCATTTTCATTGAGTCCAGTTTGTTCGTAGATTTCCTCAAAAGTCACTCTGTCAGCCCAAGCAGCCCAAATAATCCATTCTTGTGAACCTTTTTTGGGTTCGGGTTTTTTGGTTAAAGTGAGTGGTGTTTTAGATTTTCTCTTCAATTTTTTGTTTTAATCCCTTGCAGGCCTCCGGTTAGATTTTCTGCTACCATGTTTGAGGAAAACCTTTTTGGACTCCTCTTTAGTTGATTTCATTTTTTTAATAGAGTAAATACGGTCTCTCGCTCCTCTGTAGGCTTCAGAATGGTCAACAATCGGTTTGGGATAATTTTTTCCTATTACACAGCCATACATTGATTGTTCAAGTTGTGTCATTTTATGTGGTTCCGCCAGATGATGATCAGGAATAGAATTGAGTTCTGGTAAATAACTCTTGATAAAGATTCCTTGAGGATCTTGATCTATTACTTGTTTGATTGGTGAGTAAATACGTACTGTATTAATTCCAGTGACACCTGCCTGCATTTGAATTTGGCTGTAGTGAATGCCTGGCTCGTAGTCTGTAAATAACCTTGCCAATTCAATGGCGGGTTTTTTCCAGTGAAGCCATAAATGATATGAGGTAAAAGATACCAGCATGGCTCTCATTCTAAAGTTAATCCATCCGCCATCTTTGAGAGCTCGCATACAGGCATCAATTATAGGATACCCGGTTTGACCTTTGAGCCATGCTTCATAGTATTCTGAATTAAATGCCCCCTCACGTAAACCATCATACGCCCTGTTAATATTTTGATATTCGATTTCAGGTTCATCTTCAAGCTTTTGGATGAAATGACAGTGCCATCGAAGTCGGCTCTGAAATGATGAAAGGGATTTTAGCCAACCTTTATCTTCTGGATTTGACTTGGACTTTTTTGATCTTATCTGATTGGCTCTTTCCTTTGAGGCCTGATAAACTTCTTTAATAGAGATATTTCCAAATGTGAGATAACTGCTCATTCTGCTACAGGAATCAAATGCGGTAACAGGGCTCGACATTTCTTTCTGATAATTTTTGCCTCGTTCACGTAGAAATGTTTCTAGGCATTGCCTGGCATGACTTTCACCTCCTACTAGTTCTTTTGTGTTTGTTGTGGAATTTAAATTAAATTCACTTGGCTTTAATATCTGACCACAATCGATATTTTTAGGGGAATGGATTGATGATGGTGTTGGGATTATTTTTTCATTCATTCGTTGATTCCAAATTCTCGACCATCCATCTCTAGTGTGAAGTTTTCTGACGACTCCATTCTGGTAAAATTCCCTATATTGGATGCCTGTTTCTTTTGCCCAAGAAAGAACTTTTAAATCTCTTTGGTAACTAATCCAGTTGCCAGTTTCTTGATGAGCCCAAATGGTGTCAAATGGATGTTTATTGTGAAGTTCTCTAAAAACCTCAACACATTTACCTCTTCTAATGATTAAATTACTTCCGAGCTCGTTTAATTTTTTTCTTAAATCTATTAATGATTGGTTTAGGAAGTTGAAATGGCGTGTGTCAAAATCATCTGTGTGGATTGTTTCCTCATCATAAATGAAAAGACAAATACAATTCCTTTTTTTAGACGCTTGGTAGAGAGGAGAGTGATCCTTAATTCGTAAATCTTTTTTAAACCATACTAATTGAGAATAACTCATTGAATTTGGTCTAGGATTGTGGGTTGTCTTGTTTCCATAACCACTAATACGGCAACTCGATTAGTTTAGTGTTATTCTTCAATAATTACGTTATGATACGTTATGGCGAAATTGGGTTTTTCTTGTACTTATTATTATAAAAATTAATTTTAATGTATGAAGTCAATATCAGATTATTCGTCCAAGTTATTTGTCCCATTGGCAGGCGTCAAATACAGTGCAACCAACGGGGGTAACTTCTCAATTTTCTATAGCCTTCGAAGCTAATGATTTTCAACCCTTGTCTTACAAAGTTATGAAACTGTTCGAATAATAGAACCCATCAAAATGTTATGCTTGGTCTTTTATGCCTTTTGAACCAATTCCTATGAATTAGTTTTATTAAATTTATTATATTGTTATGATAGTAAAGAAAATGGTTATACCAACTTATAAAAAAGGACTTTTAGTGTGCTTTAATTTTATTCTAGTTTGCATGCTTATATGTGCGACTCTTGAATCAAAACCCAAAGAGGTCACACGTATTAATAACGAAACCTATTTAGGCGAGCCTAAATCTGTCGAGATGAAAATGCAGTATAAGGTCAGCGCTCCTTATAAAACTTATAGAGCAAAGTTTGTACTGCTCATCCCTGAAACACTTCCAAATCGACAAAAAGTAATCAGTAAAAAATGGATTCTTCCGCCTACTAAAATACATAAACACGATGGAGGTACTTACGCTGAGTGGATTCTAGATAAACCCAAAGGTGATATTGATATAGGCTGTATCATCAAGATGGAAATATATCCTTTTGATTATTCTCGCCTTAATAGAGATCTGGGAAATAAAGGTGACAATCTTAAGAAATACCTAATTCCGGAAAAGTTTATCGAAACGAAGTCAAAAGTGATAGTGGATTTGGCACAGAAATCAGCTCCCAAAAGATCAAAGGGTGGGATTCTTTTGCATTCAATCTTTAATAGTACAATCAAAAACCTAGATAAGTATAACTTTGCTAAAGAACCGAAGGGGGCATTAGGGGCACTTAAATTGGGGGGAGGGGATTGTACAGACTATACCGATTTGTTAGTCGCTTTATGTCGTGCTCGGGGATTGCCTGCTAGGCATGTCCATGGAATTTTAGCTTCCGGATTTTCTGATACACCAAAACACTCATGGGCCGAGGTATATATTCCACATAATGGTTGGGTGCGTTTGGATCCATTTCTTGTGGAGGCAGGAAAAGCCAGTTTTAGAAGGCTTAAAAACTATTACATTACTTTCAATCATGATCGTAATGATGGAATTTATTCTAAAGATAATGGAGTATGGTATTGGCGTTATTATTATTGGGGAGATCCGATTGCCATTTCAGAAAAATTGGACTGTGGATATGGTGTTTTTAGTGAGAGGGTGAGTTCTATTGCGGGAGACAAGTAATTAATCTCTGATGATCCTAAAATATTTAGCTGGACTATCAAGTTTGAATAATCTTTCTAAAAATTGGCCAGTGCCTTGAATGTTTGTTTCTATGGATCTCCAGTCAAAGAGATTTGTAGAACTTTGTATTATGTAGGTCTTGTTCCTATTGGTTTGAAAAAGAACCTTAATTCTTTCAGCATTACCAGAGGGAGATCTAATAAGGCTAGAGCTAATAGTGAATCCTGATTCCTCTTGAATAATTGCTCCTGACAAATCAGATCCTATTGAATTTGTGAAATTGGCACCATTAATAATTGCACCTTCAAAATTTGCGCCAGTCAAATTAGTTCCCTCTAAATTGGCGAATTTTAAATTAGCTCCAGCAAAATTAGCGTTCCTTAAATCTGCGTTGATTAAATTAACATTGGTCAAATTTGCATTTGTGAAATCAGCATCCATTAAATTTGTGGAGGTTAGATCTTCCGGTACAGCTAATTGACCATCTGCATTTGTTCCCCATAATACGATTGATCCATCTGATTTGATTGCTCCACTGTGATAAAACATACCTCTTATGGCTATTGCATTGTTCAAAGTAGTCGGTGCTTGTGCTTGACCGAAAGTATTACTCCCCCAGCAAACTACTGTGCCGTCAGATTTTAGTGCCATTGAGTAAAAGTCAGCTGCCCTTATAGCGATGACATCACTGAGTCCTACGGGTACGTTACATTGACCAGATTCGTTGCGTCCCCATGCTATAACAGTGCCGTTCTCTCTCAGTGCCAATGTATGTTGATAACCGGCATCGGCTGCTTTCAATGTTCCAAGTCCTGCGGGAACAAAGGATTGCCCGAATTCATTGTTTCCCCATATTAAAACGCTTCCATTGCGCCTTAGGGCCAGACTGTGAAACCCTCCAGCTGATACATAAACAGCATCTCTCAGGTTTGATGGAACAGTACCTTCGCCGTATAGGTTTTTACCCCAGGCGACTACTGTTCCATTTTCTCTCAATGCCATGTTTCTACCATGTCCAACTGATACTTGAGTGACATTTGTTAACCCATTTGGAATCAATGACTGTCCGAATTCATTGTTTCCCCAGGCCGCAAGTGTACCATCTTCTTGAAGTGCAACAGAATGATAGTCTCCGCCTGAAACGGCTATAACTTTCTTTAAGTTAGTCGGAATGTTAATTTGCCCGCTTGTATTTTCTCCCCATGCCTTAACTGTTCCGTCCTCTTTAAGGGCTAGGGTATGAAAGTCTCCAATACCAAGATCAATTACTTTCGTGTTACTAAAATTGGCAGCAGTAAGGTTCGAGGACATTAGTTTAGCTCCTTTAAGATTAGCACCTTTAAGAATAGCAGGGCTAAGTCCAGGCATAGGATCTAGCTGTCCCCATTCATTGCTTCCCCAACCTACAATGTCACCATTACTTTTGATTGCTGAACTGTGTCCGGTTCCTGCAACAATGCCAATGACATCGTTAAGCCCGTCTGGAACTGATGTTTGTCCATAGAGATTTCTTCCCCATGCGATTACTGTACCATCAGATTTTAGTGCAAGGCTATGAAACCCTCCTGCAGCAATTGCAATAACGTCCTGTAATGTGTTAGGGACACTTGACTCTCCATATTTATTACTTCCCCAAGCGACTACAGTTCCATCATTCTTAAGAGCCAGTGAGTGATAGTAGGCAGCTGCCACTTGAGATACTTGCTCAAGGTCTTCAGGTACATTAGACTGTCCTGAATCATTTCTTCCCCACGCTACTACAATCCCATCTTTTTTTAACGCTAGCGCGTGCTCTCTTCCTGCCGCTATATATTGTACTTCTGATAGATTATTAGGTATATTTAATTGTCCATAATTATTACGCCCCCAAGCGCTAACTTCACCGGATCTAGTCAAGGCCATGCTGAAACCATGACCTGCCGCAACTTGAATGATGTTAGATAGATTGGTTGGAACATTTCGTTGTCCGTAGTTATTTCGCCCCCACGTAACAACTTCACCTGAAGATAATGCTGCAATTGAATGAAAATAACCTCCAGCAACAGAAGATGAATTTCCTATATTTTTGGGTATTGTTGATTGCGAGTAATTGTTCCAACCTAGAGCAACTATCGAACCGTCGTCTTTAATTGCTAAATTGTGGTAATAGCCAGCTGCTAAATATTTTGGTTTTGAAGGGCTCAAATTTGTATTTGGTTCAATAAGATATCCATTGACAACCCCGATTCCATCTGCACCCAGTTGAGCAAATAATTTGACTGAAATAGAAAATAATAGAAATGAACAAATAATTGTGTTTTTCATCGGAAAAATAGTTAAATTTTATAGTTCTAACATAAATATAATTATTGTTATGTAAAAATTCGTCTATTATAAAATTTTAGTTTATTTATAATTTCTTGATTTGTTCCTTAAGTTGGAGGAAATTTAATCCTTCTTAATAAATTCCCTTTTTTATCAGCCTAAAGTGATCGCGTGAAGGTAATAATCAAAATACTAGTAATTCTTTTTTCGCTGATTTTAATATATGAAGTTGTCCACTTGGTCTTTATACGAGATATGAACGGGTGGGCAGTTCTTTCGTGGATTGAAGCTGTCCCTGAAAACGGTCCCTCCACAAAAGCAAAGGCGGACGATGTTGGTTCGTTTAGTATAGTTGAATCGTTTAAAGGAGAATCTTCCTTGGTAATATTTGATTCTATCACAATTATCCTGCTTGCAGTGATGGTATTTTCTGCTTACACCCTTTGGGTTAGAAGAAAGGAAGTTAAAGCCCGGTCGATGTGGAAATCTTCTTTTTTTGTAAGTTTTTTCCTTTTTTTTATTTTAACTTTCTTTGGTTTACGAGGTTCATTCTTAAAAACAAATGGATTGAGTGATGGTGAGTGGAAGCAAATATCGGATCGAATAAAAATTGGAGATGTCATTGCCTACAGTAAAGAGAAGTGGAGTGCTAGGCGGGAGCTTCTTGCTGAAGGTAAAGCGACTGTGATTGGTTACCGTCTTTTTAGGTATGGTCATTTAGCGATCGTTGTTGAGGATCCAGATAACCCTGGTCGTAAAGTTTTATTTACGAGCCAAGGGCAAAAAGGTGTAAACATTGATGAAGACATTGATTCATTAAGAACTCACAATTGGGAGGCGTGGAGGCTAGATAAGTGGGATCGTGTTAATATCGAAAAAATTAAAGAAGGAGTAGTGAGTTGCCGAGAGAAGTCAGGTCATTTTTTTGGGTATGATTACACGGCGATGTTTTCTATATGGAATGAAGATTTAAAGCCTGAAAAAGTTAAAGACTTTGGCGATGAATACATTTGTTCTACGGCGGTCGTTACGCTTCTCTATTTTGCAGGTTTTGAAAGTGATTCAACGCCACGTCAAGCGCTTGATCTTATAACTCCTTATCAAGTCGTTCGAGCAAAAGGAGCTTTTATCGACTCGCCAAAAATTTCAAGAGAACCTTGATTCTGACTTTATAACTATTGGTTTTGATTCAATTAAGGCTCAAGTTGTAGAGCCTTAGGTTTGCCTAAAATCTCAGTAAGAATGATGGCCTCTTTTGAACCCCCAGAAAGCCTTAGCTTTTGGGCGATGGGATGAATTGAATGACTTCTGTTAAGGATGTTTATTGTTGAGAAATTGCTTTCTGATTTATCCGTTGCGACAACCTTTTCATCATTAACGGAATCTTCGGATTTGCTTAATGTTGGATTTTTTGGTAGCTCATCATTTTCAAAATCCGGTACTAATACAGGTACTCGCTGCTGAGGAATATCATTTCCAGTAATTGCAGCGATTAAATCTTTGAACCCAAGATCTCCTTGATTTGATCCTCCAAACTCAGGTGCTTCAATTGCTTCCTCTATGACTTCTTCTTGGTAAGGTAACTCTTCTTGTGGAAGCTCTTGAGGAATTCCTTTTTTTCTAGCTGACCTTTCCTTCAGTTTACTTGAAACCCAATTCAAGAACGTGATAACAATAATAGCAATTATTAAAAGGTCTTGATCAATCATAAATAATCTATGTGAATTAAGGGTTTATGAGCTGTTTCTAAACTCTAGGATCTTCTCCTGCATTTTCACCGCCTTCTCCTGCTATAGAGTCTCTCATTTTTGTATCAGCGATAATATTTTTGTATTTTGTGTAGTCCATAATACCAATGTTTCCGCTTCTAAATGAGTCAGCAATAGCCATAGGGATGTCGGCTTCAGCCTCAACGACTTTAGCTCTCATTTCTTGGGTCTTTGCCTGCATTTCTTGTTCATTGGCTACGGCTGCAGCTCTTCTGACTTCGGCTTTAGCTTGTGCTACCTCTTTATCTGCTTCGGCCTGTTCGGTTTGAAGTTTTGCACCAATGTTATCTCCGACATCTACATCAGCGATATCAATTGAAAGGATCTCGAATGCTGTTGAGGCATCAACTCCTTTTCCAAGGACAAGCTTTGAAATGTTATCTGGATTCTCTAGGACATCTTTATGAGATGCTGCGGATCCTATAGATGTAACGATCCCTTCACCGACTCGAGCAACGACAGTTTCTTCAGTAGCGCCACCTACAAATCGATCCAAATTCGTTCTTACCGTGACTCTTGCTCTCACCCGCAGCGAAATTCCATCTCTGGCTACGGCTTCAATTTTATCTTTTCCAGATTCTGGGTTTGGGCAATCAATGACCTTTGGATTAATACTCGTCCTTACGGCCTCTAGTACAGTTTTTCCAGTGCCTTTAACGGCTAAATCAATGGCGCAAGCCCTTTCAAAATCAAGTGTTATTCCTGCCTTGTCGGCGGCGACTAAAGAGAGGACTACATCTCCTACATTGCCTCCAGCCAAATAATGTCCTTCTAGTTTGTTTGTTGAACAATCCAAACCCGCTTTCAAAGCTGTGATCCTAGCTTCGACAATGAGTTTGGGAGGTACTGTCCTTATCCACATGGCAACTAAGTTGGGAAAACTTACTGGAGCTCCAGCTGTTTTGGCTTGTATCCAAGTTCTAAAGAATGTTCCGAATACTACCGATATTGCTATGAAAATGATGATGACGACAACGCTAACTATGAATTGTATGTTGTCGGTTGGGAGAAAAGCTAAGGTGTTACTCATAGTTGATGTTGTTGTTTGCTTAATGTTTACGAACTATAATCTGGTTATTTTTAAATTTGATAATTTTAATCTTTGTTCCTGACTTAATGAAACCATTTTCTGCGACAAATTCGCAGGAGTCTGAAATCTTTTTTATATCCACTTTTCCAACTGGGTTAAGATCGGTAATCGCGGTTCCTTCCATTCCGACTAGCTCATTATTTTTTTTTGTATCAATTGTTCCGTCAATACTTGTATCTAGAATGAGGCTTTTTCCAAAAGGTAACTTGTCGAAATGTTTTAACCAGTAACATATCACAACAGCCGAAGCAGTGAGGATGATAGAGAAAAGCAAAAATTTTCCACTTCCGCCTGCAAAGATAGAGGGTAAATTATCTATAGTAAATACAAGAATTAATGACGTCAATGTAGCAATAATTCCTAGTATGCCTAGAATCATCCCAGGTAATACGGTTTCTAGACAAATTAATATTGTCCCAGTCAGTGCTAATAAAACGATTGTCGTCATTACTTAGTTCTATTTGTAATGTGAATATTTCGGTGCAAAATGTCAAAGTCTCTTAGCTCTTCATTTCATGATTTCCAAAGCCATTAGCATATCGGTGTTTGTTTTCTGGGGAATAATGACCTCTTGGCTAATTAAGACAATTTATTTTCCTGATTTTGAGAGGCTTCCAGAGGTTGATCCGGCACATGTTTTGAATCGATTTCTAAAAAATGATGAAGTCACGCATCTTTTTATATTTGGTGCAGATAAGGTGGTCGGTGACGGTATGCTTAGTTCAAGGTTAAAAGATACGGAATTTAGCGAAGCCGAAGTTCGTTTTATAGGTAAGGGCAAGTTGGAATTTCCAAATAGTGAAACTAAAAAATTAAATCTTCGAGTTATTGTTTCTGTGGGGCCGTCACCTGAGAGGGAACTCAAAAAAGTAAATTTTAGAATTCAATTGAAGGAGCCTGACCTGATGATGGTTTTAAATTTCAATACATCTAGTTATGATTTCGATTACCAAATAATTGAGGGAGGTGAGATTATAGCTGACTCTGATGGAGGTGAAGAGAAAGCCGAAATAAAAGAGGCCAGAGAATTGCTCAAAGCTTTGAGGTTAAGCTCTAAAACTAAACCTCAAGTTAATAATCGCTTAATTGATGCGAGATGGGGGGCTGCTGATATTGATGGTCAACGAACTCCTGTTTATTTTTTGGCATTTGATATTCCTGGTGGGGGTAGAATAAAATTTACCATTAGTGAAGCTGGTGAATTCTTGGAGATGAATACCCCTTTTGGATATGATGTAAGATCAAAAGTAATGATGTAAACATTGAATGGTTAAAGATGATTAAGATTGAAAAATTAAAAGTCAGCTATGGTGATTACCTCGCTGTTGATGATCTGAGCTTGCACATCCCTCGAGGAGAGCTTTTCGCCTTTTTAGGACCAAATGGTGCGGGTAAAACGACTACTATCAAGGCGCTCACAGGATTGCTGAGCCAAGATAGTGGGAGAGTAGAGATAGGTGGAAACGATATGATGAAAGATCCAATAAAAGCTAAATCGATCATGGGTTATGTTCCTGATGTGGCCGTTTTTTATGATAAGCTTACTTCAATTGAGTTTATGAAATTTATTGGAGATCTTTATGCTGTGGATAAAGATAAACTGTACAATAATACCACAGAGTTATTCTCTACATTAGAGTTAGAACCATTTGCAAACGCTCAGATAGAGGAGCTGAGCCATGGAACACGTCAACGTTTAGCTATTGCGGCTGCTTTGTGTCATGATCCTGAAGTGTTCGTTATTGATGAGCCTATGGTCGGGCTTGACCCGATACATGCTCAAGTTGTAAAGAAAGAGCTTAAGAAGAGATGTCAAAGAGGTTTGACTGTTCTAATGTCTACTCACTTGCTTAATATCGCTGAGGAATTAGCTGACCGTATAGGTATAATAGATGGAGGAAAACTCATTGCCTTAGGGACACTTGAAGAATTGCGGGAAGGAAAAACGTCTGAAGCTCTTGAAGATATTTTTCTTAAACTTTTTGAGAAGAAAAAAAGTGTTGATATAGATCCCTGAGGGATTGATTTTGATGGCATAATTAATGCAGTCAGAATTTTCTTTAAGGATAAATGGTAAAACTTACGAGGTTGTAGAGACTTCTCGTGATATGACTTTAGGTGATTTTCTTGAGAAAAATGCTGTTAGCTTCTCAAATGATATTGAAAGACAAGGTGCTGAAGATGTAATTCTATTTCTTTGTGATCATAACTGTTTCGCTGAACCTTGTCATTATTTCTTAGACCCATTTCGAACTGATCTCCTTATTCTAGCTGATCGTGATTTGGTGGCAGTGGATTTCTTAGGTCAAGAGTACTCTGAGCATGAGGGAGCTGAACGCTCTGATAATGAGGTTGGCGATTCGATTGGGCTTGAAGCTTTTCTTGCACATCTAATATCTGACGTCAGGCAT
>CABXDI010000019.1 GCA_902510815.1 uncultured Verrucomicrobiota bacterium
AACACTCGGTCATATATATTCATTTTCCCATTAATTTATATTCACTATTATAATTTATTTTTGTTATAGAAAAAAATATGAATATAAAATCGATCATTTATCGAGAGATAAGATTTAACTTATGGAGTTTTATTGCCGGTATTATTGCAGTTTTTATTTCATTAAGTTCTTATCTTATAGCTATTTCAATTAGCGCTAATCTTCAGATTGAAACTGAAAAGACACTTCAATCTATGAGAACAAATCTTAATAATGAAGTAAGTTCATTGGAGGATGGGATTAGAAAATCCATGAAGGGTCTAGGTTTTAATATTTATATATATCCAGAAAATCAAGAACTCTCAGCCGTTTATGAAAAGGGATATGGTGATAAAACAATGCCTGAGAATTATGTTAATCAATTAGCAAATTCCAAGATTATTAAAATTAATCATCTTTTACCTAGATTGACGGAGATGGTTGATTGGATTGAAAAAGATAGATCCGTACTTTTAATAGGAGTGAGAGGTGAAGTTCCTATTTCATTTAGGGGACCCAATGTAAAAAAACCGCTCATAGACCCTGTAAAAAAAGACACAATCGTTCTAGGGTATGAGCTCCATCATGCATATGGATTAAAATTAGGAGATAAGATTAATTTCTTAGACAAAGAGTACATTATAAGTGGTACGCATCAGAGAAGAGGAACGATTGACGATATATCAGCGTGGATGGATCTTTCTCAGGTTCAAGGTATCCTTAATAAAGAAAATAAAATCAATGCCATACTTGCACTTGAGTGTAACTGCGAATCAATTGATAGGCTGGGAGAAATCAGAGATGAAATTCATAAAATTCTACCAGATACAAAGATTATAGAAAAAGAAAGCAAAGCTCTTGCTCGAGCTGAAGCTAGAAACCTCACCAAACGTTCTGGCGAGAAGCAGATCGCAAACTTTATACTAAACTCAAAAGAACTTATTTTGAGTCAGCGTATTGTTTCATTAGTATCAGTGATAGTAATATGTATTTTATGCTCTTTTTGGATATGCCATTTAACCGTTTCAAATATTAACCAAAGATTTGTAGAAATAGGTACTTTTTCGGCCATAGGATTCAGTGGAAAACAATTAATGGGTCTGATTTTATTTAGAGTAATCTTTATGGGTTTAATAGGTGGATTTTTGTCTGTTACATTGTTTTTAATTACATGCCCATATATTTTTGGTAATGAGGTTTTCCAGAAAGTTACTAATAATATATCATTCACAATAACTGTATTAATTGCCCCAGTGACACTAGCTGTAATATCGTCATGGATTCCAGCACTAAGAGCTGTATTGAGAGACCCTGTAGATGTTTTAAGGAATGATTAAGGAACAAAATACATGCGAAAGTAAAACAGCATATATTACTGCAAATAAAATCAGTAAATCATATGGTGATAATGGAAATATTAATGTTTTAAATAATATTTCAGTAAACTTATTTCCTGGAGAATTTTTATCCATAAGTGGACCAAGTGGATGCGGCAAAACAACTTTGCTAATGATATTAGGATGTTTAATGACTCCAGATGAAGGAGAAATAAAAGTTAAGAATAAATATCCTTATCAATTATCTCCATCCAATCGAGCCAAAATAAGAAGTGACATAATAGGGTTCATATTTCAGGATTTTAAACTTATCCCATATCTAAATGTCATAGAGAATATTTCATGCGCAGCGCTGCCAGTGACAGATAAACCCCACTGTGATAACATAGAAAATTTAATATACTCATTAAAATTAGATCATAGAAGGCATCACTTGCCTGATGAGCTTAGTGCTGGTGAGAAACAAAGAGCTGCGATTGCAAGAGCTTTGTTAACATCACCCAAGGTCATCTTAGCTGATGAGCCGACTGGCAACCTTGA
This sequence comes from uncultured Verrucomicrobiota bacterium, assembly GCA_902510815.1. Taxonomy (GTDB): domain Bacteria; phylum Verrucomicrobiota; class Verrucomicrobiia; order Verrucomicrobiales; family DEV007; genus EC70. The sequence goes on from CABXDI010000019.1 coordinate 1,896, forward strand.
TAAAGAAAACACCGATATTGTTCTTCAATCGTTAAGAGATTTCTCCAATGATGGAGGATCAGTATTGATGGCAAGCCATGACTCAAAAGTTGAAAAATTAACTGATAAACATTTAAGAATGTCATCAGGAAAATTTATAATAAATTGAATTTATGAAAATAAACCTTCAATACAAGGGGCAATTAAGTGCTGAGTGCGACTATAGTAATGAAACCATCACAATAGATTACCCAGTCTCTGTCTTAGATATTCTGAATATTGTTTTAGAAAATAAAACTACTGAGTTTCGTAAACTTGTTCTTAATGAGGACAATATTCCAATACGGTCGTTGTTAATTATAAAAGATAACTTACAAGTATTAGATCTTCGCGATACAATGGTTGAGGAAGATTGCCAGATTAATTTATTGCCTCCAATTGCGGGTGGCTAATGTAATATGTTAAATAAGAAAGACCAGGAAACATACTCTTGGCAGATGGATTTGCCAGGTTTTGGTGAAAGGGAGCAAACAATCTTAAAAAACACTACGGCGCTCGTTACTCGTGTCGGTGGACTTGGCGGCCCTGTAGCACAAAGTTTAGTTGCAGCTGGTATTGGAAAAATTATTTTAGCTCATAAAGGTGACCTAAGGCGAGATGACCTTAATAGGCAAATCCTTATGTCAAGTAAGTGGATAGGTAGGCCGAGAGTTAATTGTGCTACTTTAACGCTCAATAATTTCAACGAAGATATCGAAATAATTTCTCATAATGACAATGTTAACGAGGATAATATTGATGCGATAATTTCTGGAGCGGATATTGTCTTTAGTTGCGCACCATTATTTAGTGAGCGTTTCGTTTTAAATAACGCATGTATTAAATCAATCATACCATTAGTCGATTGTTCAATGTACGCAATGGAGGGTCGCGTAATCCCAATTGTTCCGGGAGCATCTCAATGCTTAAGATGCATTTATCCAGATGAGCCTACTCATTGGAAAAGAAAATTTCCTGTAATGGGTGCGGTGTCAGCATTAGTTGCTCAAATTGGTGTAATTGAAGGCATTAAAATTTTGACTAATTTCATGCCGCCAAATATCGGAAGCATGATAGCAATTGATGCTAATGAACCAAGTATTGAAAAAATAAAATTAGCACATAAGAATATTAATTGTAAAACATGTAATAGTATATCCCCTTGATGAGAACCAAATTTACAACACTGATTCTTATAATTTCCATTCCTTTGGTTATTTCAATCAATGTGTTCTTTGACAAAAAAGAAAATAGTAGAGATTTAATACTCTATTGTGCTGCAGGGTTGAGATTGCCTGTTCAGGAAATTGTTGCGAATTACCATAAAGAATATGATGATCGGATCAACATTCAATTCGCTGGATCTGGAACGCTTTTATCTAACATTGAAGCTTCAGGTGTCGGGGATTTATACCTTGCTGCTGATTCAAGCTATATCGATATAGCAACTGATAAAGGTTTAGTGGAAACGTCAATTCCTACTTGCTATCTTACTGCTGGTTTAGTTGTAAAAAAAAACAACCCATTAAAATTACATTCAATTGATGATGTTTTAAATAATTCATCAGCAAGGATAGTGCTAGCCAATCCTGAAGCTGCCTCAATTGGGAAATTCTCAAAAAAAGTTTTATCAGAAACTGGCAAATGGCTCCCCTTGTCAAACCGTGCGCTTGTAATGAAGCCAACAGTTAACGAAATTGCCAATGCTGTTAAAATAAACTCTGCAGATGTTGGGATCGTTTGGGACTCTATAGTTAATCAATATGACAATTTAGAATTCATCCCTATTGATCAATTTAATAAAAAGAAAAAACTTGTTACTCTTGGCTTATTAAAAAGTTCCCTTAATAAACCTAAAGCTATGAAATTTGCTCGATATTTGAGTTCTATTGATCGAGGGCAGCGCATTCTTAAAAAAAATGGATTTGAAATTATTGATGGTGATAAATGGGAAGATGACCCGTCAATAGTTTTATATAGTGGAGCCATGCTTAATCCTGCAATAGAGAGGAGTATTAATATGTTTGAGAACAGAGAAGGGGTTACTGTGGATGTTGTGCCTAATGGCTGCGGCGTTCTGGTTTCTCAAATGAAAGCTGGAGCTAGACCGGATGCTTATTTTTCATGCGACGTATCATTTATGAATGATGTAAAACATCTTTTTCAGCCTTCCGTTACTATCAGTCAGAATGATATAGTGATTCTTGTAAAGAAAGATAAGATTAATGAGATTAAGTCTATATCAGATTTACAAATACCGGGAATACGTGTTGGATGCGCTCACCCAGAAAAATCTGCTCTTGGTGCATTAACAGTTAAAATGTTAAACAGATTAAACATAAAACTTGGTTCAAATTTGGAGCTAGATTCAGCAACAGGTGATTTTCTAGTTAATCAACTAAGAGCTGGTTCACTTGATGCCGTTATTGTATATAGAAGCAATGCTTTGGCTAACCCTTCAACCCTAAATGATGCCATTGTTGTTGATATTAATGACTCTTCAGCCCTTGCTTATCAGCCATTTGCTATTGGGGCAAACACCAGACACAAAAACCTAATGGCCAGATTATTTAGTTCGCTTACAAGTAAGCAGGCTAAAGCTGATTTTGAAAAAATTGGTTTTAAATGGATTGTAAAATAGCGTTTTAGTGAAAAAGAATAAAGTTCCCTCTGATATACCATTCTATTCATTTATATGGTGTTTTGGCATCATGTACTTTGCTCTAATTCTTGCGCTTTTGTATGCAGACGCAAGCTACACATCTTTTAGCGAAATTAAGAACGCTTTAAATGATGAATCCATTAGGGCATCTGTGTGGTTAACTTTTCAGACATGCTGGATTACAGCTGTCTTATCAATAGTATTCGCTGTTCCAACTGCATATATATTAACTCGTTATAATTTCCCATTCAAAAGACTCTTTGATTCGATTCTAGATATCCCAATTGTCCTCCCTCCTTTAGTTATTGGCTTAAGCTTGTTAATTCTTTTTAATCAAATTCAAATTTTTGATAAAACCATTGAAAGTTGGTTTGCGGTAATTTTTTCCTCTATTAATAAGGTTCTCCCTGAAAATTGGCCTTTAAAGTTTCCTAATGGTATAACTTATAAAGTCCCTGCAATCATAATTGCTCAATTTACAGTATCATGTGCTTTTGCAGTTAGAACGATGAGAAATACTTTTGAAAGCATTGACTCAAGACAAGAAGATGTGGCGCTCACTATGGGATGTAACCGGAGTCGAGCCTTTTGGACTGTTGTTATCCCTCAGGCAAAATTCGGAATTATGACAGCAGGAATCCTATCATGGGCTAGAGCGTTAGGTGAATTTGGACCTATTTTGGTATTTGCGGGAGCTACTAGAGGAAAAACCGAAGTTCTTTCAACAACTGTGTTTTTAGAAATTTCGATTGGAAACCTTGAAGGTGCCGTTGCCGTATCTTTTTTAATGATAAGTGCAGCCGTATTAGTTCTAGTCATAGTTAGATTTCTTGGTTCCACTAATTCACAATGGTAATAAGATGCTTGTAGTTGATAAATTATCGATAAGTTTAGGATCATTTTCTATAAAAAATGTTTCCTTCCAAATACCTAATGGTAAGTACGGTGTATTAATGGGTAGGTCAGGTTCTGGCAAAACAACAATTTTAGAATCGATCTGTGGACTTCGTAAAATTGATTCTGGATCATTATTTATTGATGGAAATGATGTGACAAAATTAAGACCAGCAGACCGGCACATAGGTTTTGTGCCTCAAGACGGCGTTTTGTTTTCAACGATGAAGATATTCGATCAAATAACATTTGGCTGCATCCTAAGAGGATATACTAAGAATGATGCCAAAATTAGGGCTCTACAGCTATCAAAGGACCTCGGCATTGAACACCTTTTAGATCGTAACCCTTATGGTTTAAGTGGTGGAGAGATACAAAGAGTAGCATTAGCGAGAGCCTTGGCCTCTAAGCCTAGATTGGTTTGTATGGATGAGCCATTAAGTTCCCTAGATGAAGACAGCAGGGAAAGTGTATGTAAATTGATTAAACATTTACACAGTAAAGAAAAATTAACTGTTCTTCATATAACTCATTCACATGTTGAAGCTGAGTTAATGGGGGATATTAAATTTAAGCTAAGTGACGGTAAGGTTATTCCTATTACTTAATTTACATATAGAATCTTTGTTCATTCTAACAATCTTCCAATCTTCAAGTATTTCCGCCCCGATATTTTCATAGAATGATATCGCTTTATTGTTCCAATCAAGAACAGTCCATTCCATTCTGCCGCAATTTGATTTGTTTGCGATTTCTGCCAATGAAACCATCATTTTACTGCCTATACCTTTCCCTCTATACTTCTCTCTTATATATATGTCTTCTAAATACAACCCTCTACGTCCTATAAAAGTTGAGTAATTAAAAAAATATATAGCTACTCCAACGATTTCATTATCTAATAATGCGATAAGGCAATGTGCTGACGGTTTATTAGAGAATAAAGCATTGTGAGTTGACTCTTGATTGGCAATAACCGTTGAAGAGATTTTTTCAAATTCTGCAAGCTCCAATAATAATTGATGAATTTCTTGAGTTTCATTTTCCTTAGGCTCCCTAATTATTAAATCATTCACAAATTAAGCTTATTAAAGCTAATCGATGATGCAATACAGTTTTAAAACTATGTGGAATAAGGATTTTACTGTGCAATAATATAATTTTTCATTCTATGTCTGAAAAACCGAGTAATAAAAACCAAAGTGATTTCATAAGAGAAATCATTAAGGCTGATTTGTCTTCAGGAAAACATGATTCTTCAATTACAAGATTCCCTCCGGAACCTAATGGATATTTACATTTGGGGCATGCTAAGTCTATTTGCTTGAATTTTGGAATTGCCAATGAGAATGAATCTACTGGAGCAAGATGTCACTTGCGCTTTGACGACACAAATCCATCAAAGGAGGAAACCGAATACGTCGAATCTATAAAAAAAGATATCAAATGGCTTGGTTTTGATTGGGGAAAGCACCTTTACTTTGCATCTGATAATTTTGAACAATTGTATGAATGGGCGGTTTACCTTATAAACAAAAATATTGCTTACGTTGACGATCTTAATGCTGATGAGATTCGTGAGTATAGGGGTTCATTAACTGAACCTGGTAAGGATAGTCCACATAGAAATAGATCGGCTGACGAAAACCTGAAACTTTTTACGCAAATGCGTGAAGGTCTATTTAACGATGGCGATAAGGTTTTAAGGGCTAAAATAGACATGTCACATCCTAATATTAATATGAGGGATCCAGTTATTTATCGTATAATAAAAGCACATCATCACAAAACCGGTGATAAATGGTGCATCTATCCAAGTTACGATTTTGCTCATGGACAATGTGATTCCATTGAATCAATAACTCATTCTCTTTGTACTCTAGAATTCGAGCAACATAGACCATTATATGAGTGGTTTATCGACAAGCTTCCTGTCCAAACCAAGCCTAGACAAATTGAATTTAGTAAGCTTCAACCTACTTATACATTACTTAGCAAAAGGAAATTGATTGAGATGGTTAATGATAATTATGTAGACGGTTGGGATGATCCACGCATGTCTACTTTATCTGGTTTACGGAGAAGAGGGTTTCCGCCCCAGTCTTTAATAACATTTTGTAAATCTGTAGGCATAACTAAATTCACTGGAGTTACAGATATTGCTGTTTTAGAACATGCTGTTCGAGAGCAACTAAATAAAGAGGCTTTACGTAAGATGGTTGTTCTTGATCCCATTAAACTAACTATCACCAATTGGCCAAAGAAGGGACAGGTTGAATTTATGAATGCTATTAATAATCCTGAAGATAACGAATCAGGTAAAAGGCAGATTCCTCTTGATGGTGAAGTTTACATTGAGAGAGAAGATTTCATGGAGAACCCACCAAAAAAATATCACAGATTAAGCCCTGGTAATGAAGTTCGTTTACGTTATTCCTATTGCATACGATGTGACGAAATAATAAAGGACGATGATGGGAATGTTATTGAGTTATTGTGTTCCTATGATCCTGAAACTTTAGGTAAAAACCCCGAAGGTAGAAAAGTTCGGGCAGCAATACACTGGGTGTCAGTAAGTGATTCAATTGGTGCTGAGGTAAGGCTTTATGATAGAACTTTTACAGCCGAGGATCCTTCAGGTGTTGATGATTGGAGAGAATGCTTTAATCACGAAGCTCTCAATGTTTTAACTGGTTGCAAGCTCGAGTCATCATTAAGGGATGCTTCAACTGATCAAAGATTTCAATTTGAAAGAAAAGGGTATTTTTGTTTAGACTCAAAAGACTCATCAAAAGAAAAACTTGTTTTCAATAGAACCATCGCACTCCGCGACACATGGGCAAAAATTAATAAATCATGAAATCACTTTGGAATGACAAAGATGCCAAAAAGCATGGCAAATCCGCCCTTGCAAAAAGAGTGTACAGCTCTCAATTATTAGGATCGAATCCAGATCTTGTGCTGCACGGTGGGGGCAATACATCAGTGAAGATTAAGAAAAAAGATTTTTTTGGATCTTATAAAGAATATCTCTATGTCAAGGGAAGTGGTTGTGATTTGGCAACTATAACTGAGAATGATTTTTCAGCATGCGACATGCATGATCTTATCTCTTTATCCGAAATGGAAACACTGAGTGATACTGACATGGTAAATCAATGCCGTGCCTCAATGCTTGATCCAAACTCATCAACTCCTTCTATTGAGGCAATCGTACACGCTGTAATACCCTCAAAGTATGTTGACCATACCCATGCTGACTCCATTCTAGGATTAACAAATTGCCCTAATGGGAGAAAAAATATATCCGAAGTATTTGGTGATTCTGTTATTGTAGTTCCTTACGTCATGCCTGGCTTTGATTTAGCTAGGGAAGTAAAAAAGAAGATTCAGAAATCAAACCTTGATAAGATAGAGGGTATGATTTTAATGAATCATGGTATTTTCACATTTGATGACGACCCGAGATTATCCTATGAGAAAATGATTCTTTTGGTTAGTCGTGCAGAAAGATTTATAAACAAAAAAATCGGCAAAAAGAAAGCACCTATATCAAAATTACAGAACATTTCTCCGAATGAGTTATCACAATTAAGAAAAGTTGTTTCAGATTGGCGAGGCCATCCGGTTATTGCCTCCCTAGATAATGATAATGAATCATCTCAATTTGCATGCTTGAAAAACGTTAAAGCAATTTCTACGAGAGGCCCATTAACACCTGATCATGTCATTAGAACAAAGCGGACTCCAGCAATAATTGAATCAAATGTCATTGGTTCAATCGATAAATATGTAGAAAAGTACACAAAATATTTCAATCAATATGCTTCTGACAGTTTAACAATGCTTGATCCGTCTCCAAGATGGGCAGTATGGCCAGATAAGGGGATTGTTTACTTTGGGAAGACCAGTAAGGAAATCAGCATCATTAAGGATATAGTCAAACATACAATCAAAACAATACATCAAACAGAGCTAGCTTTTGGTTCCTGGAAAGCGTTGTCTGCTTCGAAGTTATTTGATATTGAATACTGGGAGTTGGAACAAGCAAAGTTAAAGTCTAACAAAACAAATTCATTACCGCATGAAGGGAAAGTTGCCGTTGTTACTGGATCTGCAGCAGGAATTGGTTTCGCTTGTGCAGAAGCTTTATCTCAAGATGGAGCAACGGTTGTGGGCTTAGATCTTAACCCAGATATTGTTAATCAGATGCAAAAAATTTGTGCTAATGGCATTATAGTAAACCTCACTGATGAGGAAAAAATTAAATCTGTTATTGAGGGTATTGTGAAATCATATGGTGGCATTGATATCCTAGTTAGCAATGCTGGTATTTTTACAGCTGGTGCCTATATAGACCAAATGGATCAGTCGAATTGGGAAAAGTCTATGGCAGTTAACCTTACGAGCCATCAGAAACTTCTTAAACATTCAATTCCTTTCTTAAAAGAAGGGATAAATAGCTCTATAACTTTAGTTGGATCCAGGAACGTAATGGCCCCAGGCGCTGGAGCTTCAAGTTATTCTTGCGCTAAAGCAGGTCTCACTCAGTTATGTAGAGTTGCAGCATTAGAACTAGCTCAATATGGAGTTCGATGTAACATCATTCACCCTGACGCTGTTTTTGATACAAAATTATGGACTCCTGAAGCTTTATCTAGGTCTGCTGAAAGATACGGAATAACTATTGAGGAATACAAAACACGTAACCTTATGAAAACTGAAATAAAATCAGCTGATGTAGGTTCAATGGTATCTACTATGAGTGGCAATGTCTTTGGGAAAACGACAGGTTCTCAGATTTCAATAGATGGAGGTAACGATAGGGTTATATAGATTTATAACAACTTCTTTAAGAATGCTCCAGTCACGCTGTTCTTTTGTTTTGCTATTTTATCAGGTGCCCCTTCAGAAATTATGTGACCACCTTCTGGCCCACCCTTAGGTCCCATGTCTATAATCCAATCCGCACATTTAATAACGTCAAGATTATGTTCAATTATTATCAATGTATTACCATTGTCACGTAATCTAAAAAGAACAGATAATAGAGTATTTATATCAGAAAAATGCAGTCCAGTGGTCGGTTCATCAAGCAGGTATAGAGTATCACCAGTCGAATGCTTAGAAAGTTCAGATGCCAATTTTAATCTCTGCGCCTCACCGCCGGACAAAGTGTTTGCAGGCTGACCTAATTTAATATAACCCAATCCCACTTCACCCATTGATCTTAATGATGAGTAGATCTTTGGTACCTTTGAGAAGAATTGAGTTGCTTCATCAATAGTCATTTCCAACACTTCAGAAATATTTTTGCCTTTATAAGTTACATCTAAGGTTTCTCTGTTATATCGCGACCCACTACATGATTCACATTTCACATAAACATCACTGAGAAAATGCATATCGACTTTAATTAACCCATCACCACTACATGTCTCACAACGCCCACCTTTAACATTAAAGCTGAATCTTCCTATCCCATACCCTCGTATTTTAGATGTTTGGACTTGAGAAAATAGTCTTCGTATTTCAGTAAATGCACCACTAAAAGTGACTGGGTTTGATCGAGGGCTTTTACCTATTGGCGATTGGTCAATAAGTATTGCTTTATCGATTTGATTTAACCCAAGAATCTTATCGTGCTTACCTGGCTTCTCCTTTGAATTATAAAGCTTTCTAAAGATTGTTTTTTTTATAATTTGGTGAACTAAAGTCGACTTTCCGCTACCCGATATTCCTGTTACGCATGTTATACAGCCTATAGGAAATGACGTTTCAATATTCTTTAAATTATTTTCACAAGCACCAACAACAGTTATCCATCCAGAGTCAAATGAATCTGATATGTCTCTTCTTTTTGGAGGAATGATTCTCTTCTTTGGTGGGTTAATTTTAAGTTCACCTGATAGGTATTGACCTGTAATTGAGTTGATTGATTCAGTGATTTCTTTCGGTGTTCCTTCAGCTATTAATTTTCCTCCTCTAGGTCCAGCTCCAGGACCAATATCAATAACGTAATCTGAGGCCATAATTGTTTCAGCATCATGTTCAACAACGATGACAGTATTTCCTAAATCCCTAAGCTTCTGGAATGCTTTAATTAAAAGCGCGTTATCAGATTGATGTAGTCCAGCGCTAGGTTCATCCAAAACATATAGAACTCCTGAAAGGCCTGATCCCATTTGAGTGGCAAGGCGGATTCGTTGAGATTCACCGCCGGAAAGAGTACTGCTCTGTCTATTTAAATTTAAATAAGGCACACCAACGCCAATCAAAAAATTAAGACGTTTAGATAGTTCTAATAGTACATCTTTACATATATAATAATCATCGTCATCTATGATTATTTCTTCAATAAAAGTAAATGCATCTTGAACGCTTAGTTCAGTAAATTTATCAATCGACAATTGACCAAAATTAGAATGCTCTATAGTTATGTAGCGAATAGATTCCTTAAGTCTTGCTCCATTACATTTAGGACATTTCTTTGAGAGCATGAATCGCCTGATGTTTCTTTTAGTGCTTTCACTCTTAGTTGTACTGTAAAGTCTTTCGGCTTGATTGACTAACCCCTCGAATTTTATTGAAGACTCTGCTCTACACTCTTTAGGAATACCAAAGAAGATCATTTGAATAAAATCACCACTCAGGTTAGAGAAATTTGTCTCAAGTGATACATTAAATTCCTTAGCAAGCTTTTCCAATTGCTTATTCTGAATAGCTTTAAGTTTTTTATTTCTACTCCACCACGACTGAATAGCACCGTCACAAATAGAGCGATTCTCATCTTTAATAAATAAACTTTCTTCAACTTGTAAAATTGAACCAACTCCGTGACACATCCTACATGCACCCAAATGACTATTAAAAGAGAAATGTTTAGGGGTGATTTCAGGTAAAGAAAATCCTGTTTTTGGATTTGTGTATGTTGTACTGAATTTAAGGAATTCCCAACATTCATTCCCTTTGATCTGATGCATCACTTCAACTTTTTGCCCTCCCCATTTTATAGCTGTCTCTATAGAACTATATAACCTTGACCTAATGCCACTCTTAATAACAATTCTATCAACTACTGCGTGAATTCTGTATTTCTTGTTTTTTTTAAACGGTTTAAGATCTTCATCTAAATCAACGAATTTATCATTGATACGAGCTCGTATGAATCCGTTTCTTTTTAACCGCTCAACAACGCTTTTAAGATCAGCTCCCATGTCATGAGCAATAGGACTAAGAATGATTAACTTAGATTCATCATTTAAAGATAGTAGCTTTTCGACAATATTATCTATGGTCAATTTTTCGATTACTTCACCTGTCTCTGGGTCATGAGGAATACCTATCGACGAATAGAGAACCCTAAGGTAATCATATATTTCAGTTGAAGTTGCAACAGTTGATCTTGGGTTTAGCGAAGAGTTTCGTTGTTCTATCGCAAGAGCTGGTGAAAGACCTTCGATAGAGTCAACATCAGGTTTCTCGAGTTGATCTAAAAATTGACGCGCGTATGAAGACAGGCTTTCTACATACTTTCTCTGCCCCTCAGCATATATAGTATTAAATGCTAGTGACGACTTACCTGATCCACTTGTACCAGTTATTACAACAAACTTATGTCGAGGTATATTTACATCAATATTCTTAAGATTGTGCTGTCTAGCACCCTTAATAGAGATTTGATTTATGCCCTTATCTTGATTCAATTAAACTGAAAAATTTGAAATTTTGATTAAATTCCACTTATCGTGTAAAATATATTAGCAATCAATGGATTCTAATCAATCAAATCAGGATAATACCCCTTTGCGTATTCTAGCAACACATCCTGATACGGGAACACTTAGACTAATACGAGATTCAATATCAAACCTTCTTAATATCGATGTCGATACATCGCCTTCATCAGAATATGCTTTCGAACTCGCAGTAAAAAGACACTATTCATTGTTCCTATTTGGTCTTGATATGCCGAACCTAAATGGTCAATTGCTTTATGATATGCTTTACCTTATCTACCCTAAAATTCACCCTAACAATTTAAGTTTTCCTGCGGTTATATACATTGGTAACGATAACGAAATAGGCAGAAGTGATGAAATTAAAAAGGATGCAAGAGTTAAAGACTTTTTAATAAGACCACTTTCAATTGAGCGACTTGTTAGAGCTATAAACAGCTCTCTCCAAATCGATTAATGATTATTTATAATGAACCCTGATTTAGTTTCTCAAAATAGCGTAGGCGTTAAGATTTGTGGCATTCAAACTCTTGATGATGCGCTTTTGTGCATAGAAAAGGGCGCCGATGCAATTGGTCTGAACTTCTGGAGACAGTCAAAACGTTATGTAAGTAGAACGGCTGTCGAAGGTTGGATTGAAAAATTGCCATCCTCATTTGAAAGAGTTGGAGTATTTGTTAATGAAGACCCCAAAATTGTTAGATCAATGCTTGATGATGGGCTTATCCATGTAGCTCAGTTCCATGGAAGTGAAAGTAATGAATATTGCAATGAGTTCAAAGATGAATTCAAAATCATTAAAGCATTTGGTGTAAAAAGCCTTGATTCTGTCGAGCAGGCATCTAAATGCACAATCCAAACAGTATTACTTGATGCCTACTGTGGAAGTGATTTCGGAGGATCTGGACATACTTTTGAGTGGGAGTTTGCAAAAGTATTCCAGCAAGATAATCCCAGTAGACCAATCGTTCTTGCAGGAGGTCTGAATCGGTCAAACGTATGCAAAGCAATTAATCAACTTTCACCGTTAGCTGTTGATGTAGCAAGCGGTGTAGAAAACAATCAAGGATATAAGGATCCATATTTAGTTGATCAATTCATACAATCCGTAAAACTTTCCTCAATTTAAGTTTTGGAACCGCATTTCGTTAGTTGATTTTTTCCAACTTTGATCCATTCTCTCAAATATAATGAGCAGTAATGAATTCAAAATATCAGTCTTAGCAGGGGACGGCATTGGTCCTGAGGTTATGCTAGAAGCGCTTCGTGTACTCGATTCAGCATCTAATAAGTATAACTTCAAACTCAGGTTAGATCATCAACTTGTTGGAGGGATTGCCATAGATCAAAAATCACACCCGCTTCCTGAAGAAACCCTGAATTCATGCGAAACTTCTGATGCAATCCTTTTTGGTTCAGTAGGCGGACCAAAGTGGGAATCTTTGCCTCCTGATGAACAGCCTGAAAGAGGAGCGCTACTTCCATTAAGAAAACATTTTGGTTTATTTGCTAACCTAAGACCAAGTGTTTGCTTTCCATCCCTTACTGGGGCGTCTCCTATAAGAACTGATATAATCGAAGGTGGCTTTGATGTCTTATGTGTTAGGGAATTAACAGGGGGGATTTATTTTGGTGAACCTAAATCAATAAATCAAACGACTGATGGACGTATTGCAATTGATACTATGATTTACAATGAATCGGAGATTGATAGAATTGCCAGAGTGGCCTTCAATGCTGCAAGAGGTAGATCCAAAAAATTAACTTCAATAGATAAAGCAAACGTTTTAAGAAATGGAATTTTATGGAGGGAAATTGTTGAAAATGTTTCTAAGGATTTCCCCGATGTAGAACTAGATCATCTATATGTTGACAATGCCGCTATGCAATTAATAAGAAGGCCTAAAGAATTTGATGTTCTTTTAGCGCCTAATCTTTTTGGTGACATTTTAAGCGATGAAATGGCAATGATTGCTGGCTCTCTAGGCATGTTAGCTAGCGCCAGCCTTGGCCAGTCTAAAGGAAATGGACTATACTTTGGTATGTACGAACCAAGTGGCGGCTCTGCTCCTGACATTACAGGGAAGGGTATAGCGAATCCATGTGCTCAAATACTTTCAGCTTCGTTAATGTTACGATATTCGTTAGGATTAACTGATGCCGCAGATTCAATAGACAATGCTGTCCGCTCTGCAATAGATAAAGGCTACCGCACTGGTGATATCTTTAGCAGTGATGCCGACACAAAACAGGTTAACACTGTAGAAATGAGTGACGCTATAATTGACAATATTATTTAATCTTAATAATGCTGTGATTAATAAAGAAATTGCCAGTTTGGCTTGAATCAAAGGTAGATCCTATAGAATTGCTTTTTAGACTAATTGTTGGCGGAATATTTATTTTTGCCGGTTACAACAAATTAATTGATCTACAAGCTTTCGAATTAGCGGTTAGAAATTATTCAATCTTTAATGACCCTTGGGTTGCTATATTGGTAATGATTTTACCTCCCTTTGAATTATTAGTTGGTCTTCTCATTGTCCTTAGAACTCTATATATGGGCTCATTGGTATTAGTCATCTCATTAACACTAACTTTTATATTTGCTTTGTGTTCACTCCTGCTGAGAGATATTAATATTGAATGTGGATGTTTGGGACTCAGTAATAGCATCGAATTACAAATACTAATAGATATAACTATATTGGGAGTATGTGTTTACCTCTTTAAATCTTTTAGGAAAACAGCTGGAAATTAATTACTTAGCTCAAGCATTCGTTGAATTGGTGCCTCAGCTTTAATCCTCATTTCCTCAGGTATTATTACCTCAGGGGATAACGACTCTATGCAATTTTTCAGCTTTTCAAGCGTATTCATTTTCATGAAATGACATTCAGAGCATGCACAATTTTGAGTAGGAGCAGGAATAAAGTTTTTTTCAGGAACTTCATTTTTCAGTCTATGAAGCATTCCGTTTTCAGTCGCTATTATAATATCCTTGCTTGATGAATTACGCGCATAGTCAATCATCTTCTCAGTTGAGCAAACTTCATCTGACAACATTCTTACGGCGTATGTACATTCAGGATGAGATACTAATTCTGCATTAGGGAATTCTTGTCTTATCTTGAGTATGCTTTCTCGCGTGTACTCAACATGTACATAACAAGAACCTTTCCAAAGATCCATTTTCCGCCCAGTCTGTTCCATAACCCATGAGCCAAGATTTTGATCAGGCACAAATAGTATGGGTCTATCCTTTGGTGCTGACTCAACAATCTTTACCGCATTCCCACTAGTGCAAATGCAATCTGATAAAGCCTTAACATGTGCACTGCAGTTAATATATGCTATGACATAATAGTTTTTATCTGAATTTTCTTCTAAGAATGATTCAAGCTGATTTCCATCACAAGATTGTTCCAATGAGCATCCAGCACCTTTGTCAGGTAAGATGACCGTTTTGTTAGGGTTAACAATCTTAGCTGTTTCTGCCATAAAATGAACGCCACAAAAAACGATAACGTCGGCATCAGTTTTCTTAGCTTGAAATGCTAAACCAAGAGAGTCTCCTACGAAATCTGCGATGTCCTGAATTTCACCAACTTGATAGTTATGAACTAATATGACAGCATTATGCCTATTCTTTAATTCAAGAATCTGATCTTTTAAATCATATGGTTTTGTTGTCGTAACCATTTAATAAAAACTTAATCGATCAATTCGTCCGCGCAAGACTGATAAAAACATGATTATTTATATAAATTAACCTAAATGTTTGTTTAAATTAAGTAATATTAACCCCTTATTTTTCATGCTGTTTGTTTATGATTTATGATTTTATTTTTTAAGAATGATATATTATTAACCGTCATCGATTGGAAATATTCATAACGCACTGACAATGAGCAGACAGTGCATTTATTAACTATAAATTAATTATTTAATAATCATACTGAAAGTATTGATAGTTATACAACATTTAGATTAAACTAATCACTCAAATATTTATTTATTTAACCCCAAAATAATCCTAACAATTTAATCTTTGTTAAATGTCTCAAGAAGAAAAAAATAGTGACCCCGAAGATGCTAATCTCACAGCTGGCGGCGATCAATATGATGCTGCTCAAATCGATAAATTAGAAGGTCTTGAAGCAGTAAGAAAAAGACCTGGAATGTATATTGGTGACCCTGATGAGAGAGGTTTGCATCATTGTGTTTTTGAGGTTTTAGATAACTCTATAGACGAGCATCTCGCAGGATATTGTAATAAAATTGTTATCGCATTACATGTCGATGGATCAATTTCAATAGATGATGACGGGCGAGGTATTCCTGTCGATATTCATCCAAAATTTGGAGTTCCAGCTATTGAATTAGTTTTAACGAATTTGCATGCAGGAGGTAAGTTTGGTCAGGGTGCTTACAAATATTCTGGTGGATTACACGGGGTAGGTGCAAAATGTGTTAATGCTCTATCTGATTGGTTCAAAGCTGAAGTGCGACGAGATGGAAAGTTGCATGCTATAATGTTCGAAAGGGGGAAAACAATTAAGCCTCTTGAAGTAGTAGGTAACATTCCAGAACAACCTACAGGTACAAAAGTTACCTTTTTCCCTGATGCTACTATTTTCACTGAAACAATTGAGTTTCAGACAGAGAGATTAGCTAAGAGAATGAGGGAATTATCATTTCTTAACCCTGGTCTTACCATCGAGCTTATTGATGAACGTCCTGAAGCACCTTCAACTCAAACGTTTTTTTACGCTAAAGGAATCGAGGAATATGTTAGTCAGCTCGGTGAAAACAAAAATCTTGTACATACTGATCCTATAGTTGTTAAGGGCAAGCGACAGGTAGAAATCGATTATGATGGTAAAGTAACTGAAGATGATGTTTTTGCAGATATTGTTTTTCAATACAATGATTCTTATAATGATCATATACTTTGCTTTGCAAACTCAATTCCTAATCCAGATGGAGGGACTCACCTCTCTGGCTTTAGGGGGGCTTTAACTAGAGCCATTAATCAGTATGCGAAAAATAATAAAATCCTTAAAGATAAGGATCCCGCCTTGTCTGGTGATGATGCGAGAGAAGGTATAGTTTGTATAATTAGTGTTAAGATGCCTAACCCTAGATTTAACTCACAGACAAAATCTAAATTAGTAAATACTGAAATTGAGGGTGTTGTTGGTTCAGTTGTTTATGAAGGGCTACAGCAATATTTTGATGAAAATCCATCTATTGCTAAAGTAATAATAGAAAAAGCCGTCAACGCAGCACGAGCACGTGAGGCTGCAAGAAAAGCGAGAGAAACTGTTAGAAAGTCTGTTCTTTCTGGAGGTGGTCTGCCTGGCAAACTCGCTGACTGCTCAGAAAGAGATCCAGCTAAATCCGAAATATTTATTGTTGAGGGTGATTCTGCTGGTGGTTCTGCGAAAGCTGGTAGGAATAGAACTACTCAAGCCATACTACCCTTGAGAGGTAAGGTTATTAATGTAGAAAAAGCTCGATTACACAAAGCTCTTCAGAATAAAGAAATTCAGGCAATGATTACAGCAATAGGTGCTGGCATTGGTGAAAGTAGTGGAGATGAAGATCAAGAAGGCGCATTTAAACTTGATAAAGTTAGATATCATAAAGTTGTAATTATGACAGATGCCGATGTCGACGGATCTCATATCAGAACATTATTACTAACTTTCTTTTGCAGGCACATGCCCGAACTAGTAAAGGCTGGTTATCTTTATATTGCTCAGCCGCCACTCTATAAAGTAACAAGAAAGAAAAGAGAAGAATATGTTGCTGATGATTTTGAACTTAACAAAATTCTTATATCTATTGGCTCTGATGAAGTTAGATTAAGAAAGGCAGGGACAGAAGATTATCTGGAAAATGATCTACTTGAATCTGTCCTCGATTCATTGTCACAATTAACCCGCTTTGTCAGAACGCTTGAAGGACACGGAGGGAGTTTTAAAGAGATTCTAAATCGATCAAATGGCGATAAGTTACCCGAATATATGGTTCGTGTGCGCATTGGAAATGAAGAGAATATTTCATATTTCATTGATGAAAAATCACTTCTTGAATTCAGCAATGCAAACCGTGATTTACGTCTATTCAATGAAGAGCTTTCTGATGAAGAAATTGAATCATATTCAAGTAAAAATGAAGGCATTCAGAGGCGAGGCATCAAATATGAACTGCATGAATGCTTAGCTATTTCCAAAATACTTCTACGTTTAGAAGAGCTTGGAATTTCTACTAACCCCTTTTATTCAGAGGATAAACCTACATATGAACTTGTAGAGGGAGATGGTGACCAAATGATTATTGATCCAGTATTTAACCTATTCGAAATATTAGATAGAATTCTTGATATTGGAAAAAGAGGAATGCGTATTCAGCGATTTAAGGGTTTGGGTGAAATGAATGCTAAAGAACTTTATTCAACTACAATGGACCCCGAAACGAGAACGTTACTTAGAGTTCAATTTGATCATGAAAACTACGAGGAGGCCAGTAAGATGTTCGATGTCTTAATGGGAGATGTTGTTGAACCAAGAAAACGTTTTATCGAAGATAATGCACTGAACGTTCAAAACCTTGACGTATAACTCAAAAAATAGATTTAAGCTTAAATGTCAGAAGACAGTATAAAACAAATTAACGTTGCTGATGAAATGTCGAAATCCTTTTTGGATTATTCGATGTCTGTGATCGTGTCTCGAGCACTCCCTGATGCAAGAGATGGATTAAAACCATCTCAAAGAAGGTTGCTTTATGCAATGCATCACGATTTATCCCTATCTCAATCCAAACCACATTTAAAATGCGCTAGAATTGTAGGAGAGACGATGGGTAAATATCATCCACATGGCGATGGTGCTATATATCCTACAATGGTTAATATGGCACAACCATGGACGATGAGAGAGACACTCGTCGACGGACAAGGTAATTTTGGTTCTGTCGAGGGAGATGCGCCAGCTGCGATGAGGTACACCGAGGCAAGGTTAACACCTTTGGGGTCATCAATGATGACCGATCTAGAAAAAAAGACTGTCGATCATCATGAAACCTATGATGGAAATTCTGTTGAACCTGAAGTGCTACCC
Source organism: uncultured Verrucomicrobiota bacterium (assembly GCA_902510815.1). Lineage (GTDB taxonomy): Bacteria > Verrucomicrobiota > Verrucomicrobiia > Verrucomicrobiales > DEV007 > EC70. Next base: position 20,339 of record CABXDI010000019.1, read on the forward strand.
GCTTCAATTCCTAATTTATTAGTCAATGGTGGTACTGGTATTGCGGTTGGTATGGCGACTAATATACCTTCGCATAACTTGGGTGAAGTCATTGATGGTATCTGTGCTCGTATTGATAACCCCCAAATTAATGTTGATCAAATTAAGGAGTTTATTAAAGGACCAGACTTCGCTGGAGCATGTGAGATTCGTGGTTTCAAAGGAATAGATAATTATTTTAGAACAGGAAGGGGAAGTGTTAAAATTAGAGGCGTTATGGATGTCCAAGAAAATTCATCCGGAACATCTCAAATTTTCATTAAACAGGTTCCCCATGGCGTAAACAGAGCGACCCTTCAACAACGCATCGCCGAATTAGTACGTGAGAAAATTCTTACTGACATTTCTGGCATGCGGGATCTCTCTGACGAGGAAACACGTATTGAAATTACTTTAAAAAGAGATGCTAGGCCTCAAGTCGTTGTAAATCAGCTCTATAAACTGACAGCAATGGAAACATCCTTTGGCGTTAACATGTTAGCCATACATGAGAGGCGCCCAAAACAACTATCTATACTAGAAGCACTTGATGCATTCATTGAGCATCGCAGGGAAGTCGTTATAAGAAGGACTAAATTCTTGCTACAGAAGGCTGAAGACAGAGCGGAAAATCTTGAAGCTTTCCTTTTAGCGATCGGCCATCTTGATGATTTTATACAGATTATTCGTGATTCAAAAAATAGGGATGAGGCTCGAGAGCGACTAAAGGAATATAAGTTCACCATTAAGGCCGCCGAAGCATTGGGTGTATTAATAAGGGATCAACCAAGCATTCAGGGTGATCAATATGAATTCACCGATAGACAAGTTAACTCTATTCTTGAACTAAGGCTTTATCAACTTACTGCGATGGAACGCGATAAGATTAAAGGTGATTACGATAAGGTTATTGAGGAAATTAAAGATTTATTAGATATTCTAGATAAAGAGTCCCGAGTCCTTACTATAATCAAAGATGATCTTCTTGAGATAAAAGAAAATTACGCAACTCCAAGAAGGTGTCCAATTTTACCGGATGAAGGTGAGATAGGAATTGAGGACCTTATTGCTAACGAAGGTATGATCGTTACACTCAGCCATAGGGGATATGTAAAACGAACTCCTTCTAGCGAGTACAGAGTTCAGGCTAGAGGCGGCAAAGGAGTAAGGGGGATGGAAACAAGAACAAAGGATGATGCGGAAGATGATTTCGTTCAACATTTGTTTACAGCGCAAGCGCACGATTACTTAATGTTTTTCACTAACTCAGGAAGAGTCTACGTGGAACGAGTGTATGAATTGCCTGAAGCATCCCGAGCCTCTAGGGGTAGAAGCATAAAAAACGTTTTAAATCTTCAACCTGATGAATCAATAGCCGCAGTGTTGAGATTGGTATATGAAACTGACGAAGAAGGAAATGATATAACATTTTCAAATGATGCTGGTTTTGTTCTATTCGCTACTAGAAGTGGAAAGATAAAGAAAACGGCTGTTAATGATTTTAGGAATTATAGAAAAGATGGGATTATCGCCATCAAATTAGATGAAGAAAATGAATTAATTGATGTTAGGCTCACTTGTGGAACCGATGATGTTGTCCTAGTCACTAAAAGTGGACTAAGCCTCAGATTTAATGAAGAACAAGCTAGGTCTCAGGGAAGAGCTACATCTGGAGTTTTTGGAATTCGTCCCCGTGATGAAGATTGCGTTATTGGTTTAGCTCTAGTTTCAGATGAACAAAAGCTTTTGGTTGCTTCTGAAAATGGTATCGGAAAGAGGACATCATTTGATGATTACAGGCAGCAATCTCGTGGAGGCAAAGGCGTTATAACTATGAAATGCACTGAGAAAACAGGTAGCGTAGTTGGAGCTGCTGCAGTCGCTGATAATGATGAGCTTATGTTAATGACTACAGGAGGTCAAAGCATACGAATTAGAGTTTCTGATGTTAGAGAAACTGGTCGAAATGCTCAAGGTGTTAAACTCGTAACCTTGAGTAATGATGAGAAGCTTCAAGATATTGCTTCTGTAAAAGAAAGCACTGAGGATGCCAATGAATTAGATGAGGAAAATCAAGAAGCAGATGAACAGAATAAAGATGAGTAATTAGGTAAAAAAAGCTCTTTGTTTGTCACTAATTTCCATTTCTAGCAATTCCATTGCAAGAAGCATATCTTCCCAAACTTTACGCTTATCGCTAATTTCATTATTAGTTCTTAGTAAGAACGATGGATGGTATGTTGCAATAGCCTTTGCTCCTTCCAAAGAATGTACAGTACCTCTAACTTTTGAAATTGGATCATTTATTGCTAATAATCCTTCTAAAGCAGTTCCTCCAAGAATAATAACCACCTTGGGGCTAATAATCTTAATCTCCTCTAATAAATAACTCATTGAGCTTTTTATCTCTTCCGGGGATGGCTTTCTATTTGAACGACCTTGCTTTCCGTCTCCAATCTTTGGACGGAATTTTAAAATGTTTGATATATAAGCATGATTTCGATCCATGCCCATAGCTGTAATTATTCTATTCAAAAGTTTTCCAGAGGGGCCGACGAACGGTTTTTTCTGCACTTCCTCTTCGTATCCCGGGGCTTCACCGATAAACATAATATCAGCATCTAAGTTTCCGTCTCCTAATACAGCTGTATCTCTTAAAGAATTATTATTAATAAGTCTAATGTCTGTATTTATTGAAGTGTTTAAAGATTTAATTTTTTCATTTTTTTCAGATGGACCTCGAGGATGAGGTTCAGAAAATTTATTCTGAACGATTTTGGATTTCAGGCTATTTAATTTCTGTATGCTTTCATTGCTGATATTTATGTAGTTATCAGAACAATCAGCAAGGTGTTCTTTAAGTTTTTGTAAGGCTGATAACGCTAAAGACGCTTCATTTTCAAACGAATCATTATTCATAAATAACCTAACCTCTCTTGAAGTCATCAAAGTAATGACCTTTGATTTTAGTTGATTTTTTATTACCCTTTAAGCCTTTTCTTAATCTTAGATAATCTCGATGTGTATCTGATAAGAATTCTAATGAATCAGGAAAAAGTTTACCTGATAAAGTGTAAAAAAATGGAAATGATAAAATAAAAGTAACGCCAACGCCAAACATTATAATTTCATAAATAGAGAGAATTATAAAAGCTAAAGAAAGCATTAAGGCTGAACACAATCTCAGTGTAAAACTTTTGATTATAATTTTATGATCTTTCTCCTCCATGGATAAATCTAATTATATAACACCTAGTTTGCCTGGTGATGGTAATGCATTTGCCGGAACTCCTGGGAAATTTTCATTTATAAAGTCTTCCCATACGCCACGAGTTTTAGAAGATATTAATGAATTAGATTTTTCCATACATTGTGAGCATATAATAAAACCGTCCATCATGTCCATTCCCATACACATCGCGCCGATAGAATACTCCTCATCATCAAATTGAGACCTCTGAGCATTACACAAACAACAACCTGCAAGGCCCATTGATTGGTTCATGTTTTCTCTATAAAAGTTTTCTAAAGCAATTCTTGAATCAGCTGAAAACTCAGAAATCATGTCGGCATGACAGGAAAAACAGAGTGCATATTCAAATATAGCTTCACCTTTTTTAAATATCTTAGCAATATGGTAACCTTCCGTGTAATCGACAAGAGTTTCACCACATCTTGTACATGTATGAAAAGGCCTATCTTCATATTCAGAATACAGCTCTTTCGGGATATTATTTGAATTTTCTTTGTTAAATTCAGACATTATATAGTTATTAAGGTGCGGTTGCGATGAGGATAATATACGTTATTCTTATATATGTTTAATTTTCATAAAGTTTTTAAGCGAAATCTTAAACCTTTATTTCTTATATTTTTTTCATTATATATAACCCATTTCGCATCAGGCGATTGGAATTTTTTCCGCGGCTCTGCTGACATGAGAGGTGTCGCGAATGTTGAACTTAATTTACCTCTTAAACTAAAATGGGACATTAAAATTGGTCGAAGTGTATTCGCAACTCCAGTTGTTTCTGGCAACAAAGTATTTGTTGGAAATGAAGAAGGTCGTTTTGTAGCGCTGAACATTGATAACGGTAATATAATTTGGGAATACAAAACTGATGATATAATTGAAGGGACAGCCTGCGCGATTAACAAAAGTGTAGTTTTTGGTGCTGGTGATGGTTTTCTTTACTGTCTTGATCAAAATAGCGGTAAGCTAAAATGGAAATATGAAACTGATGGCGAAATTCTTGGTGGAGTTAATCTTTTCAAAAGCAAATCTGATAATAAAAATTACATACTCGTAGGCAGTTATGATAATTATATGCATTGTGTATCTTTAGAGACTGGAAAACAAAAGTGGAAATATGAAACTCAAAATTATGTCAATGGTGCACCAGGTATATCTGATGGTAAAATATATTTCGGAGGCTGTGACGCTCAATTATATGGAATTAAAACAGAAGATGGCAAAGTTCATACCACAATGGATGCTGAAAACTATATAGCAAATTCAATAGTTGTTGTTGATTCTGTTGCTTATGTAGCGCATCACGGTAATAGAGTTGCTGCTTTTGATCTTAAAAAGAAAGTGCGCATCTGGGAATTTGGTGAACGAGATTTTCCTTATTTCGCATCACCTGCAGTTACCAATGATTCAGTGTTTGCTGCAGGTCGAGACAAAAGGCTTTATAGAATTAATCGTAAATCTGGAGCAGCTATTTGGGAATTTAAAACTGGCAGCGGAATAGAAAGCTCTCCAGTAGTTTCAGGAAACACAGTGTTCATAGGTTCTGGTGACGGTTCGTTATACGGTGTTGATATAAAAAACGGAAAAGAACAATGGAGCTTTGAACTTGGTGATAACATCAGGTCCTCACCAGCCGTCGTTGAGGGAAAATTAATAATTGGATGCGATGATGGTAAGATTTATTGCTTTAATGATAATACCACTATTAAGAAATAATAAATTTGTTGCTTAGAGACTAATGTTAGATACGACTTCAACAGAGGAGACAAGTGTTGGTAATTATTTCATTTCAAATTACCCTCAGTACTCCTTCTGGAAGCCTGAACTAGTCAACCATGTACACGATGTACTTAATAATCCGGCACCGCCTGATCCATTGCCTCTAGGTTTGTACTTTCATATACCTTTTTGTAGGAAGAGGTGCCACTTCTGTTACTTTAGAGTTTATACAGACAAAAAAGCTTCAGAAATTCGTGCATATATAGATTCAGGAATTAAAGAAATTGAAAAGTATGGCGCCATGCCATACTTAAAGGGTAGAAAACCGAAGTTCATCTACTTCGGTGGTGGCACTCCATCATATTTATCAGTCTCTCAATTAACCGATTTAACCGACAGAATGAAAGCCGTATTTCCTTGGGATGAGGCAGAAGAGGTTGCTTTCGAATGTGAACCTGGGACTTTGACGGAAAAGAAATTAGATCAGATTAGGAAGCTCGGCGTCACTAGGTTAAGCCTTGGAGTTGAAAGCTTTGATGACCACATTCTTGAAATCAATGGAAGAGCTCATAGAAGCAAAGAAATAATCAGATCATATCAATATGCTCAAAATATTGGATTTCCCCAGATCAACATTGATCTAATTGCCGGAATGATTGATGAAACAGAAGATAACTGGATTAGAACAGTAAAAAAAGCCATCGAATTAGCTCCCGAATGCGTAACCATTTATCAAATGGAGATACCCTATAATACCACTATTTATAAGGAAATGAAGGAATCTGGAAAGATCACTGCTCCTGTTGCGGATTGGCCAACAAAGAGAAGGTGGGTTAGTGATGCATTTGATTTATTTGTTGAGGCTGGTTACACAATTACAAGTGCATACACTGTAGTTAAAGATCCAGACGTCAAATTCGTTTACAGGGATGCGCTATGGGGTGGAGCAGATATGCTAGGAACTGGGGTAGCTTCCTTTGGCCACATTGGAGGAGTTCATGTTCAAAATGAACATGATATTGGAACTTACCTAGAAAGAGTCACAAACAATGAATTCCCTATATACAGAGCTTATCCAATCAATGATGATGAAACATTAATCAGAGAATTCATACTTCAATTAAAACTTGGTGAGGTTAATCTCGATTATTTTAAGAAAAAATTTAATGAAGATATCGCTAGGAGATTTTCAAATACTCTTCAGCTACTTAAAAATGATGGCTATCTAACTTATTCTGTGAATTCCATTAAACTTAGTAGAGATGGACTCCTTCAGATTGATCGATTGATTCATGAGTTCTTCTTAGCAGAACATCAAAATGCTCGGTATGCATAATCAATTATCAAATGAATTCAGATCATTCCTGATGCCTCTTGAATTCTTTTACTCAAAAAATGAGGTAAAGTTACCTGAAATATTCCCCATAAATCAAGACATGCTTCCTGAGTTGCAAAATAAATTATTAGCTCACAAGGTCGACATGACTTCAACCCTTTCCAAATTTCATAACAGTGAACTATATATCAATGTTATAGATAATGAAATTAATGAAAATTATGTATTAAGGATGGTTGTTCTTAAAACAATTGACGGCGATGTTCCAGTTGAATTTGGAGCCATCGGCATTGACTTAAGCCGATTGCCAGACAACATGATTGATGAAATTAATTATGGAAGAAAACCTTTAGGGAAACTTCTAGATGATCATAATGTTGAATACATTAGTAATCCAAGGGGATATTTTAAAGTTAAACAGGATGAACTGATCTCTGAAACGCTAAACAATCCAGTATCTTGTGATATGTATGGAAGGTGCAATGAAATAACTGATATCAATGGATTTACAATTGCTGATATTGTTGAAGTTTTACCGAATTTTTGAGTATTTCTTTATTACTGAAACCAAAACATAAATAATGACGTATTTTTAGTATGAATGATTATGATTACGACACAATTGTAGTCGGTGCTGGTCCAGCTGGTTCAACTACATCAGCCCTTCTCGCTGAAAAGGGTCATAGGGTTGCTATGATAGAGAAGGACAAATTTCCTAGGTATCATGTCGGTGAATCTCTTATGCCCTTCTGTTACTTCACGCTAGAGCGTCTAGGTTTAGTTGATAAGATGAATGAAATCGGGTTTACAAAAAAATTCAGTGTTCAATTTGTTACTGAAGACGGCGCTCAGTCTAAACCTTTTTATTTTTTTCAACATTACGACCATCCTTCCTCAACAACTTGGCAAGTCATGAGATCTGAGTTTGATCAATTGATCATGGAGAAAGCTCGCGATAACGGCACTGA
>CABXDI010000020.1 GCA_902510815.1 uncultured Verrucomicrobiota bacterium
TTTATGGTTTAATGACCACTCGGGGAATAAATAATGGTTCCGAAACCTTTGGGATAAGATCAGTAAGAGGGGAGCGTTATAAGTATATATGGAATTTTACACCACAAATTGAATTTAAGAATGCTTGTACACAATCGACTACATTTAAGAGTTGGGTCAAAAAAGCAGAAAATGGAGACGTGGATGCTAAGGACAAGGTTAGGCGATATCAGAGGAGGCCTGAAGTTGAGGTATATGATCTTCAAAATGATCCATATGAGTGGAACAACTTAGCTGGTAATGAAGGAGTTAAGCCTGAACAAAGCCGTTTAGCTAGAGTTCTCAAGGAATGGATGAAAGCTCAAGGTGATAAGGGGCAGGAAACGGAATTGGCGGCACTCGAAAGGCAAAGAAGGGGCAAGAAGAAAAAGGGTACGATAAAGAAGCAAAAATCCTGATAAGTGTGGTTAGATAATTTACTTTCATATAAATTATCTCTTATGCATTTGTCCTTAGTGGTTTACGCGTATTAATCCCTAATGATCTTTTTTTATTAATTTAGTGCTAATGGTCCTACTGAAACTTTCTACTAGCTGATACTTATATTGTTACGTTGTTAAACTGAAATTTCATTCTCAAGTTGTCGTTCTATCCTTATTAATCGGCTCGTTTATGAATGATAAGTTAACAGAAAATTATCATTGTGTTATGCTTTGAAAATATTTTTTAATTTTTATCTGATATAGTTTTAGTTGGAAACATTTTAGTGGATTGAAGATTAGGAGTTTATAATTAGATCAATGTTAGTGTGACAAAGTAGTTTCTTTTTTAAGCATTAAATCGTTTGAGAATTTCAACGAATTTTGCGTATAGAAGTAAGCTTCTGATGCAGAAAACCGTAACTACTTTAAAGGAATATTATTCTCTCTTCTTTTCAAGATCTATACATAAAGGGGGGGGGGGTTATGAAGTAACAGATAGATCGGTAAAAATAAGTGCTTGGATACCAATAAGTTGTAATATTTTAAGAATCTTTTTTGTCTCATGTTTGTTCATGAGTTGTGACTCTAATCCAGAGAGTAATAGTTTTGGCGATGTGGCCAAATACAAAAATAAAGTGTCGAGGTCTGATTCAATTAAGTCTCACATGGCGATGAAAAAATATTTTTCGCAACTCGTTATAAATGATGAATTAACAAATCCCTACTATGGAGTTTCATTGGTTAAAAAATATGAAGCCGCTTTAAAATTGGCCACTAAAGATGCTAACAAAGAAGCAATGGCTGGTCTCATGGCAAGGCTAGGATTGGCTTTGGTTGACTATGGTAGCATTGAGGATGGAATAGAGAGACTTAATCAATCCTATAAACTCTTTGAATCATTACCCATACCAAATAACACCCTTGGAGAATTATCATATGCTATTGGGGTAGCCTATATGAGGCTTGGGGAAACCGACAATTGTTGCGCTAACCACGTTGCAGAGAGTTGTATTATTCCCTTTGCCGAAAATGCAATCCACTCAAATAGAAGAGGTTCAGAACAAGCTATTCGATTTTTTAAGCAATCTATAGGTACTGAAGGGATTTTACCTAAAACACTCTACAGGAGCATGTGGCTAATGAATTTAGCATTTATGACACTTGGTGATTATCCAGAAAAGGTTCCCTCTAAATATCTAATCCCTCGGAAAGCTTTAAAATCTGAATATAAATTTAAAAAATTTACTAATGTAGCTCCTAGTCTGGGTGTCGATACTGATAGCTTGGCTGGAGGTGTTTTAGTAGAGGATTTGGATGGAGACAATGACGTGGATATCATTGTATCATCATGGGAGAAGTCAGAACCACTCCGCTATTTCAAAAACCAAGGTAAGAATGGGTTTATCGAAAAGACTAATGTTATCGGACTAAGTGAAATAGCCGGCGGATTAAATTTAACACCTGCAGATTATGATAACGACGGTGATATGGATATCTATGTTTCGCGGGGAGCATGGCTATGGGAGAAGGGTAAGATTCCAGACTCTTTATTGCAAAGACAGGATGATGGAACTTATCTCGACGTCACTTTTTCTGTAGGTATGGGTAAAGAAAATTATCCATCGCAAGTAGCCGCTTGGTCAGATTATGATAATGATGGAGATCTGGACTTATTTGTTGGTAATGAGCATAGTCAATCGAACAATGCTATTGCCGAAAGGAATGGACAGGTCGCTGGAATAGTGGCTCCTTCACAGTTATATCAGAATCAGGGGGATGGTACATTTATAGACGTGGCTGAGTTCGCAGGTGTAAAAAATTATCGATTTTGTAAGGGTTGTGCTTGGGGAGATTTAAATGATGACCGTTGGCCTGATCTGGTCGTTTCAAATTTATCAGGTGCTAATCGATTGTATATAAATCAGGGAGATGGAACTTTCAAAGACATGGCGCAAGAGGCAGGAGTGGTCGAACCTTTTAATAGTTTTCCGGTATGGGTATGGGATTTTAATAATGATGGGATTCAAGATATTTTTATTGCAGGCTACACTGGATCAACGTCTTCATATATGCGTTATGCTTTAGGGGAGCGATTTGAAAATAGTTCTCAAACTTTCGGTCATTTTATAGGGCAAGGGGATCTCAGTTTTAAGAATCTTGCTAAGGAGCAGGGTCTGGACGGGCCAGTGCTCACAATGGGCGCAAATTTTGGTGATTTAAATAACGATGGATTTTTAGATTTTTACCTTGGAACGGGTCAGCCGGATATTGCTGAGTTGGTGCCGAATCAAATGTTTTTTAATGACAGTGGTTCTGCGGTTCATGATGTAACGATGGCTATTGGTATGGGTCATTTACAAAAGGGGCATGCTGTTTCGTTTGCAGACATTGATAATGATGGAGACCAAGATGTTTTTCAACAGATGGGAGGAGCTAAGAGAGTGGACAGATACAGAGATTCCTTGTATGCAAATCCTGGTCATAATAATCACTGGATAAAAATAAGGCTCGAAGGGGTAATTTCGAATCGTTCAGCGATAGGGGCGAAAATAAAAGTGAGTATCGAAGGAGGGGAGAGATCAATTTATAGGTCTATCAATACTGGAGGAAGCTTTGGAGCGAATCCACTTCAACAGCATATTGGCCTAGGTACTGTTAAGAGTATCGATAAGATTGAAATATTTTGGCCTACCTCTAACACAAGACAGGTCTTCAGTAACATTTCAGCTAATCAGTCTCTCTTAATAAGAGAAGGAGATCAGTCATTTAAAATAATCAAAGAGGAGAGCTTTTCTTACTCTGCTATCTTTAAGTAATTTTTATGGATTAACGTCAATCTTAGGACTGTTTGAAAATAAGATCTTTTTCAACTCCATCTATATTATGTTCGGTGGTTTCACCAGTCGGCCAAATTATCTTAAATTTAATCAGCTTTTTTGAGTTAGCGCTGAAAAACAATTTATTTGAGGATTGTGATAGGTATCCTGATCCGGCCTTTATTTCTTTTACTGAAGTAGAGCCATCATCGAATGTTGCCGTAACTTTTGCCCCGATGCCATGGGCGTTTTTAGTGTTGCCTTTTAAGGTCACCGTAAAATTTTTCGTTTGTTCTTTTTTAACTGATGAGAATCCTCTGAGCGGGCCGTCATTACTTGAAATGACAAGATCTGGTAATGAGTCTCCATTGAAGTCAGACAAGCACACTGATTTAGCGTCATCTGGAATGATGATGCCACTCTCGTGAGGCCAAGTTGAATCAAAGCTTCCGTCTCCATTTCCTTTAAGAATGACACTCATTCCTCCTGACATCCTTCCAGTCTCTGGCTGAGGCCAATGGAAATTTTGAGCGATGAAAAGGTCGGTGATGTTATCTCCGTCGAGATCCTCTGCAACGATTCCAAAACCAGGGGCTAGTTGAGCAATTTTCGGTAGTTCCTTGAATACAAATTTTCCTTTACCATCATTCATGAAAACTCCCGAGTTAAGTTCGACTATTGAAAACTTGAGTGTCTGGTCCATTTCTTTCGGGCTATAGATTTCGTTGAGTTCAGCTAAGGCGAATGAGTGGAACGTGTTGAATCGGTCTGCTAGTTGTGGAATAGCTCTAGTCGAACAGCTTTTTCCTCTCACTGGAAACAATTGATCGCCTTCGTATTCTGCTTCGACAAGTCTCATTTTATCTGTACCGAATTTTCCGTAGTATAGAAGAACGGGATGATCTGCAGATGTATGATACTTTGTGTTTAATCCGAAGTTTGTTGCGATCAGATCCATGTCACCATCCTGATCAAGGTCGGCAGACGTTACGCCATTCCACCAACCAGTAATTTCAGATAAGTTGGCCTCTTTTGTTTTGTTAATGAATTTCCCATTTTCATTTTCAAGATAAGTCAGAGGACCCCATTCTATTGAAATAATTAGGTCCTGCCATCCGTCATTATTAAGATCAGTGAAAGTGGAACCCGTAACCATTCCAAGGTTGGATATTGAACTTGGGAGTGTGTTTTCTGATTCAATAAAGTTGCCTCCATCGTTTATTAATAACCTGCTTTTAGTTGAAGTCGGGTACTTTCCTGGAACGACTCTGGAGCCAATGAAGAGATCAAGGTCTCCGTCTCTGTCTATGTCAGCACAGCTAATAGGTCCACCTGAATCAGTGTCCTCAGAGATTTTTATTTTTTGATTTAATGAAAAGTTTCCTTTTCCGTCATTAATGTATAATCGGTCCCGAAGTCCCGAGCCAGAGGACTCGACGCCTCCGCTAACACAGAAGAGGTCTAAGTCATTATCCTGATCGAAGTCCATTAAAAGGACTCCCATGTCTTCATATTTTTCAGATCCATTGATGGGTTTAGGTGAAGCGAAGTTACCATTGCCCTTATTGACTATGATCTGAGTAGGTGAACCTCCTCCTCCTCCCATGACAAGATCATCATCATTGTCTCCATCAAGGTCGCCGACCGCCATGCCGGGACCTAATTGTGATAACTTATTTGGTAGGAGAGGCTGTTTTTCAAAATCATCAAAGGTCACTTCCTTATGTCTTGTTGCTGAAAGGCTAGGATTCAGTGTAAATCTGGTTTTGGCAATATTGGTGGAACTCTTAGGTTCGGCGCTTTGGATTTTTTCTGTAATTTCATAAAGGTTTCCACCAACTAAATTTTTGAATTCTTGGCTTTGCCCGCTAGGCCATTTAACAGTGAGTTTTGATATCTTTGTGTCACTAGTGACTCCGAAGTGAGCGATGGATTCATCTGCACTTAAATAGCCTCTGGCAATATTTAATGTCCTAGTTAATGTCGCTGTTTCAGTTTCAATAGTGATCTTAGAGCCGACCCCGTCTTTGTTGTTGGTTGTTCCATTAAGTTTTACTAAAGTGCCGGGGTTTTTAGTGTTGTTTTTGTAAAGTATGGGAGCTTCATCGCGGTGCATTACGAAAACATCAATGTCACCGTCACGATCAAAGTCGCAATTAACTGCAGCTAGGCTGAATCCGAAATGATCTAGTCCCCAATCCTTGCCAGACTCAACGAACTTGAAGTTTCCTTTGTTTTGAAATGCTAAATTATTCTCTTTTCTTAGCTCTTTGGTTTCTGTTGGGTTTTTAGTTTCACCGTCTTCCACTTCTCTAATATTTTGTTCCATTCCATTGGTGTAGAAGACGTCCGAAAGTCCATCGTTGTTTAGGTCATCGATTTTCACTGACCAAGTCCAATCCGAATTGGCCATACCAACTAGATAAGCGGATTCCAAGACGCGTCGGGTTCCTGTACTGTAATAAATAGCATTACGCATGTTTTGTGGAGGTCTGGCCTTTAGCATGAATTCAGTCGTGGAGGCTTCCATGTTTCCCATGCTTATTTTGCGTTTGTAATGGGTTGTGCCAGACATGTCCGCAATAATGAAATCTGTTCTTCCGTCATTATTAAGATCGCCGGCATCAGCACCCATACTAAACATGGTTGTATAAGGAACAGCTTCTTCAATTGCATCACGAAAAGTACCATCACCATTATTGTGATAGAGGTAGTCTCGATCTCCCCAATCATTACCAATATAAATATCTGGTAGTCCATCATCGTTATAATCCCACCAAGTTGCAGAGAGACCTCTACCGGTGTCTGTTATAATGCCTGCTTTTTTTGTGACGTCAGTAAAGGTTCCGTCACCGTTATTCTGATAGAGATAATCAGGACGACCTATTTTGTCCCATTTTAGCATTGGTCCTTTGGCTCCTTTTTTAATGAGTAGTTTGAAAGCCATGTTGTAGGGAGGAATAAGAAATGGTCTACCGTTTTCATCCTTGCCTATCATTTTTTTAGGGTCAGGTGGGGTTAAGCTTGGTGGTAGTCTGTATTCGTTTGTTACGAGGTAAAGATCTAAGTCACCATCCATATCGTAATCACAAAATGAAGGCATCAGGCTTGCGTCACTGGTTGCAATACCGTAGCTCTTGGCTTTCTCAGTGAAGGTGATTTTACCTGTCGAGTCTGGCCCTTCATTAATGTAAAGGCTGTTTTCTTGACTGTAGTTGGCTACGTAGATGTCAAGGTCTCCATCGTTATCAATATCAATAATGCTCGCACCTCTTCCCCAAGCTTTATCTTTTTCTAGTCCGCTTCCCTGGGTAACATCTTCAAACTTGAGTGGAGATACTTGTCTGTATAAACGGTTTCCTCCTGGCGAACTCGCTAAGAAGATATCAGGGAGGCCGTCACGATCGATGTCACCAACGGCAACGCCGCTAGCCTCGAACCCTGTATTGTAAAAAAAAGCGTATGGGTGGTTGGCGATTTGTTCAATTTTAGATTTTATACCAGATTCTTCTGGGGATAAGGGTACGAATAAAGTTTTGGCTGATTCACCAGAATTGTTATTTGAGGTGAGTTTTTGAGCTGTAATCTCAGAAGTTATTGATATGGATTTTTGAGGTGATGTTTCTTTTTTAGAACATGAATTAGCAAGACAAAGAGCCAGAATTATTAGGACACTAGCTATGGTTGATCTAAGGAATTTAGATTTTACGGCCTTGAACATGAATTATTAGGGCTGTTTAATATTAAAAGTTACTTGCTCTAGCTTTGGAATTTCATGAGTAGATTTTTCATTGTCTGGCCAGATCACTGATACGCTTTTTAGAGAAATTTCTTTGGAGTAAGTAAAGTCAATGGAGGAAGGATTTTGAGATAAGTAACTTGAGCCAGCGTGTAGTTCTTTAACTCTAGTAGATCCGTCACTGAATTGGGCTGTAATTTTTGCTCCGATTGCATTTAGGTTTCCCGTCTTTCCAATCAAATTTATAAGTAAGCTTTGTTTGTTTATTGGGCTGTTATTTTTAAAGACCTTAAGATTTCCGTTATTGACACCAACGACAAGTTCAGGCCAACCGTCACCGTCAAGATCTTTACGAGTAAGACTTTTCGTATCTTCAAAAACAACGAGGCCGCTTTCTTCAGGTGAGATAGGTTCGAAGTTACCTTTTCCATCACCAATCAGGAGTTGGCTTAAACCACCAGCCATGTGTCCGGTTTCAGGTTCTGGTCCGAAGAAGTTCTGAACCATGTAAAGGTCTAAGTTTCTGTCTCCGTTGTAATCAAATAATTCGATTCCAAATCCTGGTGCTATTTGAGCTATGCGGGGAAGGGGAAGGAATTCAAATTTGCCTTTACCATTGTTCATGAGTATTCCTGATCTTAATTCAGTGGCCTTATAGATCTTTGAGTCATCAAGTTTTTTAGGTGTGTAAATTTCCTGTAATGAGGCTCTGGCAAAACTGTCAAAGGTGTTGAACTTATCGAGAAGGAATGGCATCGCGTGTGATGAGCAACTTCGTCCTCTCACTGGAAGAAGAACATCGTTCTCGTACTTTGCTTCGACGATGGTTGATTGGCCTGTCCCGTCAAAGTCTCCATAAAATAGCCTTATCGGTTTTTTATCTTTTGGGTGATATTTAGTATTTGATCCAAAGTTACTAACCGCGTAATCGATGTCACCGTCGTTATCGATATCACCGGCGCTGATGCCGTTCCACCATCCCCAAAGTTCACCGACTCCTGAAGTTGTTGAATTGTCATCAAGCTTTGAGCCATCAACGTTTATGAATACACCTATAGGAGCCCATTGATAAGTGACGATGAGATCGGGCCTCTGATCATTATTGGTGTCGGACCATATTGCAGAAGTCACCATGCCCTTTTGACTGAGTCCAGGTGCAATCTTCTCTGTGACGTCTGTAAATTTACCGTTATTATTTTCCAATAAATAGCTCTTCGGTGAGGTTGGGTATTCTCCTGGAACGACTCGTCCTCCAACAAATAGATCGAGGTCACCATCGCTATCAAAGTCGGCACAAGTTACCGTGCCTCCGCTATCCAACATTTTAGGAAGAATCCCGTCTTTGGCTTTTACGAAAATTCCTTTGCCGTTATTAATATAAAGTCTGTCCTGAAGAACAGGATCACCTTTTTTGCATTCAACGCCACCGCTTACGACATAAAGATCCATATCGCCATCGGAGTCACTGTCAAAGAACAGAGAACCCATATCCTCCGCCTCTGAATCAGAACCTATCGCTCCACCAGTTAGGCTCGCAAACTTCCCATTGCCATCATTTCGAATTAATTTACCAGGATTACCCTTGGCTCCTGAAAAATAAAAATCATCATCACCGTCGTTATCAATATCTCCCCAAGCCATTCCTGGGCCTAGTTGCGAGTTCTTCTGAGGCAGTAGGGGCTGAATAGCATAATCGTCGTAAAGCGTTTCTTTATGCTTTATTCCAGCCAGAGATGATTTTAACGGAGTGAAAAGTTTTTTGATTTCAGTCTTTGGTTCACTTGAAGGTGATGTTGTTGGTTCTGTGATGGTATAGATATGGTCCGCTAGAAGGTCTTTAAATGATTGGACGTGACCACTTGGCCATTGCACTGAAAGTTCAGCTATTGTCTTTTCTGAACTTACTCCAAAATGCGCGATGGCTTCACCGCTGGCCATGTATCCACGGGTTAGTGTAATGAAGCGTGATTGCTTTTGTTTTTCAGTGGAGACTCTGACGGTGGATCCAATTCCTTGAGAGTTGCTTAAAGTGCCAACGAGTTTAACGAGAACCTTATGATCATTACTTGAATTGTTTTTATAGATACTGACTTCCTCATCAAGGTTTGCCACAATGATTTCAAGGTCACCATCTCTGTCTAAGTCAGCTGCTGTTGCTGCGTAACTCATGCCTACATGATCGAGACCCCATGCCTTACTAGAGTCTTTAAACTTCAAATCACCAAGATTTTTGAAGGCTAGGTTTTGTTCCTTGAGGGGACCTGTTTTGGCACGTTGGTGTTTATCCCATTCGGTCTCTCCTGGAAAAACCTTTGAAAGCTCTGGGCTGTCAGCTCTGTTGAGGTTAACCGCCATACCATTTGTAAAGAATACGTCAACTTTACCATCATTATCAAAATCAGAGAGTCTGACAGTCCAAGTCCAGTCTGAGTTGGCAAGACCAGTCATGTGGGCAGCTTCTCTCAATCGACCAGTCCCAGTACTAAGGAATACTGCGTTTCGCATGTATTGACGGGGGAATGCTGTAGCAAGAAACTCAGCGCTTGCTGACATCGCTCCCATACCAATTTTTTGTTTGTAGTGAGTCGTTCCCGACATGTCTGCAACGATAAGGTCAGGTCTTCCATCTCCATCTAGGTCGTTGGAATCTGTTCCCATAGAGAACCAAGCAGTGTGGGGGATGCTTGTTTTAATGACGTTTTTGAAGGTTCCGCTTTCTTGATTCTTGAGGTAAAAATCAGGATCTCTGAAATCGTTAGCAACGAAAAGGTCCGGGCGTCCATCGGCATCGGGATCCCACCAAATTGCGGAGTTTCCTTTTCCTACAAGATTACCTTCTTTGGTTTGTTCGGTGAAAGTGCCATTGCCATTGTTTCTTAAGAGTCTGTCTGATTGGCCTACTGTATCATGGTTAACGATGTCTCCATTAATACTGGTGATGCCATAGAACTTTTTGTATTTAGGAACAACAATAACTTTTCCCGTGTTGTCTCTTCGTACAATCCTTTCATTGGGTGGAGTCTTTCCTCTAGGGTCATAAAAGAAATTAGTCATCAGGTAGAGGTCAAGGTCTCCATCCATGTCGTAGTCGCTGAATGCTGGAGTGTGGCCAGCGCTTATATAGTCCAGTCCATAGGTCTTAGCAGATTCAATGAACTTACCAGAGCCATCATTAAGAAAGAGCTCGTTGGCTGAATCATAATTACAGACATAAATATCAAGGTCTCCGTCCTTATCGATGTCTATAATCGATGAGCCTGTTCCCCAAGATTTATTTCCGGCCAGCCCTGCTTGCTGAGTGAAGTCCTTAAAGGTTAAAGATTCTGTTTGGATTAATAATTGGTTTGGTACTGGTCCCCCTGTAAAAAATAAGTCAGGTCTTCCGTCCCCGTTTACATCACCGACAGAAATACCTCCGCAACCCATCGCAGAGGCATAAAGATAGGCTCTTGGATTATCTTTAAGAATTGGATTAATAAAATTAACTCCTGTCTTTGCTGGGGCTAACCTCGTGAAGAGTTTATTGTCGGTTTCAGCTTTATCTTGAGTAACGGAAAATGGTGCTGAACCGATACTCCCCTGAGGATCGTAATTAACCAGAGTCTTGGTAGGCTGGGAGGATTGACCTTTAGTTTCTGAAGTGCTCTTATTTTCCTTCTCTTTACATGAAGTAAAAAGAAGTGTTGTAACGACTAGCAAATTTAGAACTGTTTGAAAGTGGTTCACGGTTAAGGGATGAGGTGGGTCAGTAATTTAATTTAAATTACCTTTTTTTCAAGTGACCAATAATTCTTCGTTATTGAATAAAAGAGGGGGAGGCTTTTGGCCTCCCCCTCTGGGGCATACCCTATAAGGGCATGATTTTGTTAAAGTTTAATTATTTCTCGTATACTCTCAAGAATACATTTGGTTGACCCACAAGTGGATTCTGATCACCTGGTAGGTTGTAAGTTGCAGCATCAGCGTCAGCGTCAACTGTTACTTCAAGATCAACCCATGTCTTAAGGTCAAGTGAGTACTCAAGTCCGTAAGACTTGCCTGCATCTGATGTCCAGCTGATATCAAGATCTCCAGTTCCTACATTGTATGCGAACGAAGTCACATCGAATGCGGAAGGAGTAGTGCTAATATCAAGTGGGCTAGTACCGGCAGCGAGTGCTGCGATGACATCTGCAGGTGCTGCAATGTCCCATACAGCGATCTCGTCAACGAGTCCGCGGAAGTTGTCTCCTCCACCGTTGCTACCACCGACAATTAGGTTGCCGCTTCCGTTAGGAGCGCGCTTGTCGCCAGAGTAATCTTCAACACCATCAAGGTAGATCTTACCAGTGTCATTTGGTCCGTCGTAAACCCATGCGGCGTGTACCCATCCGTCATTAGCAGATGCGTCGTAGTCATTGAGGTTTGTGGCACCATTTGTGTCAGCACCCCAGTGAGCCTGGTGTAGGAATCCTCCGTTACGGATACCGTTATGGATACCCTGACTTGACTGACCGAAGAGGAACTTGTTACCACCAAGGTCAGAAGGTTTGATCCATGCTGCAAGTGTGTAGCTGCCTTCGCCGCTAATTACTTTGCTCATGTCAACTCCTGGCACGTTGAGGAATCCACCTTGGAAGTCAGCTGCAGTTCCTGGGCTTGCTCCGTTAGGTGCACCGCCTTCGATTCCGACAACTGTCTGATCAGGTCTTTCAACTGTAGCATTGTTACCCCATGCACCTTTGTCAGTTACGACTGTTGTGCTTGTTTGTGTCTTGGCTACGAGGCTGAGCATGTTGCTTCCGCCGATGCCTTGACCTCCGATAAGAACGCTTACTTCTTCTGAAGTGAGGGTGTATACAGCGTAGAACTGGTTGAGTCCTTGTCCTGCACCTTCGCTATCACCACCTTCGTCAACTCCTGTGTAGTCAGCTTGACCATTAGGTGAGATTCCAGTGTTAACACGCTGCCAACCATCATCAGTGATCCACTGAAGAGTTCCTGCAATCACAGGGTCGGTTGTATTAGAAGAGTCTCTGTTACCAGCTTCACCGTCGAGGCGGTTATCGACTAATAAGTACCAGCTTGTTGCTTTGTCTGCTGTGACAGTCGCCGTGTAAGGGTTGTTGTCACGTGCATTGTTGGCAAAGCGGATATAGTCGCCACCGATTAGGTAGTCAGGTAATCCAACGATAGTCTCACCGGCAACGTCAAGGTTACCCTCAGCATTGAAGGCAGCGCCGTTATGCTGGTGAGTACGATCTGAGAAGGTTAGAGAATCTTCATTGAAGTCGTTACCAATGACTGCTGGCTCGTCTCCACCGATTCCTTCTTCCTCTATACTTGTGATTGAAGCGCTTGATGCAGCTTCGAAGTCGTAGTAAGCGAGGAGGCTTGGAGGAGTGCTACTAGATTTAGTAGGATCACTTCCAACAGCGACCTCAACTCCATCAGAGTATCCGTCATCGTCAGTGTCTGAGTCCAGAGGATCAGTTCCTGCAGTTCCTTCAGCTCCGTCAGCAATTCCGTCACCGTCAGTGTCAGCTACGAGAGGCTGAGTGCCTGCAGCAACTTCATCACCGTCAGAGAGTCCGTCACCATCAGAGTCCGTCTTAGTCGGATCACTTGCTCCGGAGTTGTACTCCGCAAGGTCAGAGAGTCCGTCATTGTCGAAGTCAGCAGAACCAGCTCTTATGACAAGATTGTCAATGATCAGGGTTTGGTTCGCACCACCGACACGGGCTGAGATATTGAATGTGTGCTCATCGTTAGCTACGAAGTCACCTGTCTCAACTTCAGCGAAGTCAGCATTCGTTGTGAATCCAGTAGATATGAATGTGGCGCCTTGAGTTGGGCTCCAAGCAACATTTATCTTACCAGTCTTCGTTGAATCATCTTCAAGAATAGGACCGTTATTGAAGGCAAACTGACCAGCGTCAGCACCGCCAACAACACCTGAGATGTTAACTCCCTGCTCGGCATCAAAGTTCTGCCAAGTGTCAACCTCGAAGGATACGTTTTCAGTAACGCCTGGGCGTCCTGCCATTCCTTCTTCAGCTTGTCCCTGGTCACCTAATGGAGCATTTCCATAGTTGAATGAGAATCCGTCAGCAGGATTATTTGCACCTGCTGAGTCGAAGAGCAGATAGTCAAACTCGGCTGTCCATCCTTCAGAACTTCCAGCGATTCCTGGTACAGAGAAGCTTGAGAAACCAAGTCCCTGTCCATCGATGGTTAATCTGAGTTGATTATTCAAGAGGGACGCAGCCTCACCAAAGATAACTGAACCGTCTCCAAGATCTTTCGATCCGTCAGGACCAGTGAAGGTCTGAGAGTAAACCCCAGCACCGAGGTCAGTGAGGTTACCTGCATACTTGTTCTCCCACACGTCAACGAATCCGTCACCGTCTGAGTCTGTAAGTGATGAGATTGGGCTTCCACCAGCGGCTAGATCTGCAATTTCTGCAGCAGCGAGTGTTTCAGTCCAGATAGCGACATCGTCGATTAATCCACGATACTGAGCTTCACCGTTATTACGGCCACCAATGATAAGGTGTCCGCCACCGTTCTGTGCACGCTGTCCGTTAGTTCCGTCGAGTACACCATCAAGGTAGATCTTCGCTTCATCTTTGGCTCCATCGTAGACCCATGCAGCGTGAACCCATCCGTCATCGTCATTAGGTAAGACGTCGTTGAGGTTCGTGCTAGCATTCCAGTCAGCACCCCAGTGAGCACTGTGGAGGAATCCGCCATTTCTAATACCATGGTGTATACCTTGGTTAGTCTGACCGAAGACGAAACGATCACCGTCAGTAGCAGAAGGTTTGATCCAAGCAACCATTGTGTAGCTGCCGTCTCCGGAGTCACGAATTTGTGAGTTGATGTCGATTCCTGGTATGCGGAAGTGTCCACCGTCGAGTTGAGCCGCAGCACCTGGAGATGATCCAGCTGGTGCACCTTCGTCAACGAATGTGATGTTTCCGGACGCAGTAGCCGTATTGTCATTGAAGCTGCGGTCAAGCGCAGTGGATGACTTAGCCTCGAAGTTGTAGTACGCGATTGGAGTTGGAAGGCCAGGGATGCTGTTTGCATCAGTAGGATCAGATCCTTTGGCAATCTCGTTTCCATCAGAGTATCCGTCATCGTCAGAGTCTTCATCAGTTGGATCAGTTCCGGCAGCGATTTCTGCGCCGTCAGCTACTCCGTCAGAGTCAGTGTCAGCGTTGTTTGGATTTGTTCCAGCAGCAATTTCAGCTCCGTCATTGAGTCCGTCCTCGTCACCGTCAGCAACGATAGGGGAGGTTACTCCCTCGTACTCTGCAAGGTCTGAGAGTCCATCACCGTCGTAATCACCTGATCCGCTAGACACGATCTGAATTCCGTGGAATCCAGAGTTACTGCTGCCGCGGATTAAGTCCACAGTCTGAGTATCACCAGATAGTCCTTCGTAGAGTGCGTAGTTCGCGGCTGGGTTGCCGTCTCCCTCATCAGTTGTTCTGGCGTACTGAGCTGGGAAGTCTCCACCTTGAGCAGATGCTGTATTGAAGGAGTAAGTGGCTCCATCAACAAGTGACACTTTACCAGTTCTGTTGTTACCATCACTACCGAAGTAGACGTAAAGGTCATAGCCGTCAGCAAATTCAGCGTTAATTCCGCTGATCGCTACTTGAGCTGCTCCGTCACCACCGATTGCGTCGACGTAACCATTCATAAGCTTGTTGTCACCGTTATCACCACCGTTGTTAGTGTTCCAAGTTCCGTTAGAACTCCAGTCAACTGTAATACCGTTAGTGATTGAACCGTTTGCTCCGCCTGCAGCGTCAGCTCCACCGTCAGTGCTAACCCATCCTGTGGATGGAACAACACCTGCAACAGTGTCAGCGTCCATAGTTGCTTCCGCATTTCCACGGTCACTATTGAAGCTAACTCCAAGTGATTTAGCAGCTACAACTGGTCCACCGAGTTCATTGATATTACCAACAAGAGCGAGCTCGTATCCATCAGGGATGCCGTCCTCATCATCGTCTGCAGGTGCAGCGTTGATTGGGCTTTGACCGCCTGCGATAGCTTTGATCTGGCGAGCTGTTAGGACTTCGTTCCAGACAGCAACGTCGTCAACTAGTCCAAGGTATCCTAATTCACCACCGTTACGTCCACCAACAATCAGGTTTCCGCTTCCATTTGGTGCGCGCTTATCAACTTCTGCGTCAACTTCACCGTTTAGGTAGATTGTGCCTTTATCAGCGACACCATCGTAAACCCATGCAGCGTGTACCCACTCACCTTCTAAGGTGCTTAGGTTAGTCGAAGCGTTGTTGTCCGCTCCCCAGTGAGCCTGGTGAAGGAAACCGCCGCCACGGATACCATTGTGGATACCTTGAGATGTCTGACCGAAGAGGAACTTATCTCCAGCTAGGTCAGAAGGCTTAATCCAAGCAGTCATTGTGTAGCTGTTTTGACCTTCAACATCATTGACGATACCATCTACACTAGCTCCGGCGACGTTAAGGAAACCGCCTTGGAAGTCCGCTCCAGTTCCTGGAGTTGATCCCTTAGGTGCTCCTGAACCACCAATAGTGAGTTGATCCGCACGATTGATTTCTCCATCGAGGCCGTTAGCTCCTTTATCAGCAACCGTATTGCCCTCTTGATCTTCGAAGTCGAAGTAAACAACAGGTGCTGGTAATGGCGCCTGTGCAGGTTTTCCTGCAATAATGACTAAGTTGTCAATGAAGAGGTCCTGATTGGCTCCACCTACTCGAGCTGAGAAGTTGAATGTGTTACCATCATCACCAATGAATCCTCCTGTACTAACAGCCGTGAATTCAGCGTTAGTTGTGAGTCCAGTTGTTATGAAGGTAGCTCCTTTAGAAGGATCCCAGCTGATTTCCATGCTTCCGGTTTTTCTTGAATTATCTTCAAGAACAACTCCGTTTGTGAAAGCAAGCTGACCTACGTCTTCACCGTTGAGGACTCCGGAAATGTTGACGCCCTGTTCTGGGTCGCCGTTTCTCCAAGTGTCGACCTCGAAAGAGAGGTTATCAGTTACATTGCCTTGTACGGCTCCACTGTCGGGATTAACCATTCCTTCCTCAGCTCCACCGAGCTCACCGAGCTCTGCATTACCGTAGTTGAATGAGAATCCGTCAGCAGGGTCATTTGCACCTTCACTGTCGAACAATTCGTAATCGAATGTTGCTGTGAATCCTTTAGTGGTTCCAGCTAGGCCTGGTATAGAGAAGCTTGAGTATCCAAGTGCCTGACCATCGATAGTCAACTGGAGGCGACCGTCTTGGACGGAAGCTGCTTCACCTGCGATGACTGTTCCATCACCAAGATCTTTGGTTCCATTCTCAAAATCATCGAAGTTCTGAGCGTAGTATCCTGGTCTGCTCTTAGCATCGGTAGGATCTGATCCGCCAGCAACTTCGTCGCCGTCGCTCACTCCATCACCGTCAGTGTCAGCATTATTAGGATCAGTGCCTGCAGCAGCTTCTTGAACTGTGTTTAGTCCGTCACCGTCTGCGTCTGCTCCAGCGTCAATGAGTGGGCTTCCGCCACCAGCGACGAACGCAATGTCATCGGCTGACTTGGCTGCATCCCAGATAGCGACCTCATCAATGAGACCAACAAATCCAGCTTCACCATTGTTACGACCACCAATGATTAGGTTGCCGCCTCCGTTTGGTGCGCGTTTTCCACCTTCCCAGTCAAGTTTGCCATCAAGGTAGATTTGACCTAGGTCAGCAGGTCCGTCATAAACGAATGCTGCGTGTACCCATCCATCATTAGCAGATGCGTCGTAATCATTGAGGTTTGTGGCACCATTGGTGTCAGCACCCCAGTGAGCCTGGTGTAGGAATCCGTTATTACGGATACCATTGTGGATACCCTGATTAGTCTGACCGAAGATGAACTTATCTCCACCGAGGTCAGTAGGCTTAATCCATGCTGCGAAGGTGTAACTGCCATCGCGGCTAACTACGCCGCTTAGGTCAACTCCAGGAACATTAATCAATCCGTTCTCAAAACTAGCTGAAGTTCCTGGGCTTGCTCCGTTAGGTGCACCGCCTTCGATTCCGAGTTTAGTCTGATCTGGGCGTGTCACTGTTCCATTGTTACCCCATGTTCCTTTGTCGGCTACTGTGTTAGAAACAGGAGCTGCTACTTTGAAGGTTCCTGCTCCATAACGTTGAGCTGGTCCGCCGTCCACATTTGCCGGGAATGCTCCTGCATCGCCCCATCTTGATCCGCCCACGAAGGTAATTACTCCGCCAGCGTCATTAGTGGAAAGACCTTCTGCTGGGGCTACACCTAGATTGATGTTTGGTTCACCCGCACCGTAACCGGTTCCAACGATTGTGTAGCTTCCGGCTGGTAAAGTGACAGCATCAGCTAATGCCTTAAAGCGCTGACCACCTTCTAGAGTTCCTGGATCCTCTGTAGTGAAGTCTGCGCTTGCAAGAACTTCGACTCCCGCGCCATCAGCACGTGACCAGAGTTGGACGTTAATTGACCTGCTTAGCCCGTCCGAGCCACTGTCGAAAGCACCGAGTGCGCTGACTGTAAGCTCTCCGCTTGTGTCAAAGTCCATTCCAAGGGATCCGCCATATTCTTGGCCACCCTCGGTTCCGGCTGGAATGTCATAGACGATTGTGTCCGGAGCTGCATCACTTTCAAAGTCGAAGTAAGCGACAAGTGAAGATGGAACACTGTTTGAGTCAGTAGGATCAGATCCTGCACGGATCTCAGATCCGTCAGCATATCCATCATCATCAGAGTCTGAATCAAGTGGGTTAGTGCTGGCTGCAATTTCAGCAGCATCATTGAGTCCGTCACCATCGGTATCAGCTGAGAGTGCTGAAGTTCCGGCTGCTACCTCTTCACTGTCAGTTAGTCCGTCATCGTCAGAGTCAGCCTTAGTTGGATCACTCGCAAGTGATGCAAATTCTGCAGCGTCTGAGAGTCCGTCACCGTCGAAGTCGCCTGAGGCAATCGTGGTTTCTTGGTTAGAAAGACCATACATATGGAAGCTTCCTGGAGCTCCTTGAGTGTCGTCATCAGCTACTGTGAACTTAACACTTACAGTTCCGTCATCACCGGCCTTGTAAACCTCGCTGATTGAGTAAGCAGTGTCACGAGTTGCTGCACTGATTGGCGCAAGCTCAGGGTGGTCCTCACTAAATGTGAGAGAACTTGATTCTCCACCAGTTGTGAAGTCAACAGTCTGTTGACGTTGAGTGTCATTCGCCCACTTACGAGCAAAGAGTGTTAGCTTGTAATCCTGACCTGCGGTAAGTCCGCTAAGAGTGAAGGTCTGGTTTGATCCAACGGCACCATCGTTGTTGAAGGTGAATGAACCAAGTAGTCCTTTCAATCCGTCGTCAGTTACACCACTGGCACCAACGTCCCAGCCTCCGTTATTGTCGTTGAGTTGATTCTTAACTGATGAAACGTCCCAAGCGAAGTTCGTTGGAGTCGTATTTGCATCAAGTACTTCAAAGTCAACGCCATTAACTGTTTCGGCACCACCACCACTGATTGCGTGGGTGTAGGTGTTGTCTGCGGAGATTCCTGAATTAGCCGCTGTGAGGGCATTGTTGACGGAAGTTCCGTATGTATCACCGGCTACTTCACCACCAAGGTCGGTGAGGTTACCTGCAAAGAGGTTCTCCCAACCATCAGCAAGTCCGTCACCGTCTGAGTCGTCAGAGGCTGCAGGAACTTGTCCAGCTGCAATGTTAGCGATGTTTCCTGGTTTTAGAGCAACATCCCAGATAGCGATTTCGTCAACAAGACCGCGGTATCCAGCTTCACCACCGTTACGTCCACCAATTATGATTGTTCCGCTTCCTTGAGGTGCGCGTTTGTCACCTTCGTAGTCAAGTTTACCATCGAGGTAGATTTGACCTTTGTCAGCTGCAGCATCGTATACCCATGCGGCGTGTACCCATCCATCTTCATCATCGGCAAGATAGCCGTTGAGGTTAGTGGCACCGTTTGTGTCCGCTCCCCAGTGAGCCTGGTGGAGGAATCCGTTATTACGGATACCGTTGTGGATACCTTGGCTAGTCTGACCGAAGAGGAACTTATCTCCACCGAGGTCAGATGGCTTAATCCATGCTGTAAATGTGTAGCTTCCGTCTCCTTCGATAATTGGAGTGGCATCAATTGGAGTCGTAAGGAGTCCGTCCTGAAGATTAGCAGCTTTACCTGGGCTAGCTCCGGCAGGTGCGCCACCTTCGACACCGAGTGTCGTTTGAGCTGCTTTACCTACAGTTGCGTCATTGCCGTTAAATGTACGGTCAGTTACAACGGAACTGGAGTTACCTTCGAAGGTGTAGTAAGCGATAGGTGCTGGTAGAGGTAAGCTAAGAGCATCAGCTGGATCAAATCCACCTGCAATCTCAACATCATCATTTGTTCCGTCACCATCAGAGTCAACTAATGTAGGATCAGTTCCTACGAGGAACTCATTAGCATTAGTGATGTTATCACCGTCGTCGTCTCCGTCAGCGTCAGTAACACCAAATCCTGCTGCCCATGTGTCTGGGAGTCCGTCAGCGTCATCATCGAGAGGGCTCTGGCCCGCTGCGAGTTTAGCGACATAATCTGCAGGTGCTGCAATGTTCCATACAGCAACTTCGTCAACGAGTCCTTTGAAGTTGTCACCTCCACCGTTGCTACCACCGACGATTAGGTTACCACTTCCGTTAGGAGCGGGCTTGTCGCCAGAGTAATCTTCAACACCATCAAGGTACATCTTACCAGTGTCATTTGGTCCGTCGTAAACCCATACAGCGTGTAACCATCCATCATTAGCAGATGCGTCGTAGTCATTGAGGTTTGTAGCACCATTGGTGTCCGCTCCCCAGTGAGCCTGGTGTAGGAATCCTCCATTACGGATACCGTTATGGATACCTTGGCTTGACTGACCGAAGAGGAACTTGTTACCACCAAGGTCAGAAGGTTTGATCCATGCTGCAAGTGTGTAGCTGCCGTCGCCGCTAATCACGTCGCTCATGCTAACTCCTGGTATGTTGAGGTATCCACCTTGGAAGTCAGCTGATTTCGCTGGGCTAGGTCCAGTTCCACCAGAAACTATAGTAGTCTGGTCAGGTCTAACAACTGTTGCATTGTTGCCCCATGCACTGAGGTCAGGAAGGATGTTTCCAGAACTTCTCTCAAAGTTGTAGTAACCAATAAGTGAAGGAGGCGTACTGTTAGCATCTTTAGGATCACTTCCAGTCTTTATCTCATCACCGTCATTGTAACCGTCTCCGTCAGAGTCTGGATTTAGAGGATCAAGTCCTAAACCTGAGGCAGTAGTAGTAATGACCATGTTGTCAATGACAAGAGTTTGGTTAGCACCACCAACACGTGCAGAGATGTTAAATGTGTGATCATCGCTTGCAACGAAGTCACCAGTTCCAACATCACTGAAGTCAGCGTTGGTTGTTAATCCTGATGTTGTAAATGAAGCTCCACTGGATGGATCCCATGAAAGAGTCATTTCACCAAATTTAGTTGAGCCGTCTTCCAATATAATTCCGTTATTGAAAGCGAGTTGTCCAACGTCTGTACCACCGGCAAGACCAGAGATGTTAACGCCTTGCTCAGCGTCACCGTTTCTCCAAGTGTCAACCTCGAAGGAGATGTTTTCTGTAACACCTGGGCGTCCAGCCATTCCTTCTTCAGCTTGTCCTTGGTCACCTAATGGTGCATTACCATAGTTGATTGAGAATCCGTCAGCTGGATCATTTGCTCCCTCTGAATCAAAGAGTCCATAAGTAAATGTTGCTGTCCATCCATTGGAGCTCCCTTTAAGTCCTGGAACTGAGAAACTTGAGAAACCAAGTCCCTGACCGTCAATTGTAAGGGTAAGAGATTCATTTTGAACTGAAGCGGCTTGACCGAAGATGACTGAACCATCACCAAGTTCAGTAGTGTCGTTATCAAAGCCATCGAAGTTTTGGCTGTAAGTGTAAGAATTAAGTCCCTCTTCACCGTCTGTTAGTCCGTCACCGTCAGAGTCAGCGTTAAGTGGCTGAGTTCCAAGTGCGATTTCAGCACTATCACTGAGTCCGTCATTATCTGAGTCAGCTTTAGTAGGATCACTAGTTTGAGTGGCATACTCCTCAGCATCAGTGAGTCCGTCACCATCACTATCCGCTGCAGTAAGGTTAAGAATTTCAGTTGTTGCTGCACCACCAGAAAGTGTGGTGATCTCTGCATCTGTAAGCATTCTGTTCCAAACAGCGAAGTCGTCAATGCGACCTGCTAAACTGTTGTTTAGGTTACCTCCTTCAGCACCGATGGTAATCTTAGTGAAGGCTTCAAGAGCTTCGGCAGTTCCACCGTTTTCGGCAACTTTTTGACCGTCTACCCAGATTTGCTGAATGCCATCTGCATTACGTTGGAAAACAAAGTGCTGCCACTCGTTTAACTTAATCTGATCACCAACAGTCAAACGCTGATTGCCGTTACAACAACCGGACTGGTCGAAGTAGATTGTTCCGTTACCCCAAGGCACGTGACCTTGGAATCCACGCTCGTTAGCACCAGCACTCGGTGAGTGGATCCAGAATGAACTGGTGTTTCCAATCTGTATGTTGTTCTGCCAGAAACTGACAGCCATGGTGTTATTTGAAAGAGCAGAATCAAGAGTCGCGTTGTCAATTACAACAGCTGACTTGTCGTTAACTGCTCCGAGGTTGATGGAGTAGTCTCCTGCAGAACCAGAGAATCCTTCAGCGTCCGCAGAGAATGCTGCTGGTCCATTAAGTGTACCGTTGAGTCCGTTACCACTCTGGTCATCAGCCTGGTTATCAAAGTTGAGGTAAGCAAGAAGACTTGCATCTTTTGTCCCACCAAGTGTGTTAAGGTTTCCTGCGTACTTGGTCTCCCAAGCGTCAAGGAATCCGTCACCGTCTTCGTCAGGTAGTGAAATGATTGGGTTGCCACCTGTAGCGAGTGCTGCAACTTCTGGTGCAGCGAGTGCTTCAGTCCAAACAGCAACTTCGTCAATAAGGCCTGTGTAACTTCTTTCGCCGTTATTACGTCCACCAATGATAAGGTGTCCACCGCCGTTTGGTGGGTTTTTCTGGCCACTCCAGTCGAGTTCACCGTTAAGGTAAATGCTTCCAGTGTCTGTAGCTCCGTCGTAAACGAATGCTGCATGTAGCCAACCGTCTGGGTCTCCAATTTTAGGAGCAGCATGAATTCCAACGACTGCATTGTCTGGTGCAAGAAGTGTGTGGAATCTCATCATGTGCTCGTAAGGAAGCACTCCATTAAAGTTGGTTGAGTTGAAGAGCTGAATTTCAGCAATCTGCATTGAGTTTCCTGCACCTTTAACGGTTGGGAAAACAATCTTATAAGAAGTGTACTCAGTATCGTTGTCAAAATTAACAACTGTACCTGCTGTGTTTCTCGCGTCTGGAAGTTCAACACTTGCTGAATCAATAAGAGTCCAGTTTTCTGCTTCACCAAGACTGTTGTCTTCACTGGTGATAGCGTCATTAGTTCCATAAATTGCTACGCTTGTTGGGTCGCGCTCTACAGCATCGTTAGCTGTTGAGAGTGCGATTCCTTTAACAACTGAAGCAGCAGCAGGAGTTACAATGATACCAGTGTCAGTTCTTGCGAAGTTTAAGTACTTCGATCCACCGTCACCGTCAATTGCCTTGGCAGGTGCTTCACCTCCAGGGAAATTACTTGCAGAGGTTCCTGATCTGTAAGGAATCAAATCGTTAAGATTTGTGTTTCCGTTCGTATCTGCACCCCAGTGAGCCTGGTGTAAGAAAGCGTTGTTACGGATACCGTTGTGGATACCTTGGCTAGTTTGACCAAAAATGAAGCGCTCTCCATCGAGAGAATCAGGCTTGATCCATGCAGTCATTGTGTAGCTTCCTGTTCCTGAATCCCTGATCTGGGAATTCATGTCAATTCCTGGAACGCGGAAGTGTCCACCGCTCATTTGTGCAGCAGCACCTGGTGTGTATCCATCAGGGGCTCCACCGTCAACGAATGTAATGTTTCCGCTGACTGAAGCTGTATTATCATTGAAGCTACGGTCCAATGATGAAGTAGACTTGCCTTCAAAGTCGTAGTAAGCGATTGGAGAAGGGAATGGTGGAATGCTGTCAGCACTCGCAGGGTCTGATCCCTTAGCAACCTCGGCTCCATCATTGAAACCATCATTGTCACTATCAACCTTAGTTGGATCAGTTCCTGCAGCTATTTCAGCGCCGTCAGAAAGTCCGTCATTATCTGAGTCTGTATTATTTGGATTAGTTCCAGCAGCAATTTCAGCTCCGTCATTGAGTCCATCATCATCACTATCAGCATCGATAGGTGAGGTGACGCCTTCAAATTCTGCAAGGTCTGAGAGTCCGTCACCGTCGAAATCACCAGTGGTGGCTCCAACAATCTGAACTCCGTGGAAACCAGAGTTATTACTTCCGCGAATAATGTTTACGGTTTGAGTGTCTCCTGAGAGTCCCTCGAAAATTGCGTAGTTCGCTTGAGGGTTTCCGTCAGCTTCATCAGTCGTTTGAGTGTACTGGGCTGGGAAGTCTCCTCCTTGTTGAGAGAAAGTTTTGTATGAGAATGTCTTTCCACCTTCAAGAGCTACTTTACCAGTACGGTCATTACCGTCACTACCGAAGTAAACGTAAAGGTTATAACCATCAGCAAAAGCTGAGTTGATTCCAGTAAGTTTAACTTGAGCTGCTCCGTCACCTCCGACTGCGTCGGTGTAACCGTTCATGAGCTTATTGTCACCATTACTTGCACCATTGTTGGTGTTCCAAGTTCCGTTAGAACTCCAGTCAACTGTGAAGCCGTTAGTGATTGAGCCGTTAGCTCCAGCATCTACACCGTTAGTGCTGACCCATCCTTTGGATGGAATTACACCAGCAACTGTATCAGCATCCATAGTGGCAGCAGCATTATCGCGATCACTATTTAAACTAACTCCTTTGGATCCAACAGAAACTCCAAGGTCAGTTGTGTTGCCTGTAAGAGCAATCTCAGCACCGTCAGGGATGCCGTCGTTGTCTTCATCAAGCGGTAATAGGTTAATTGGGCTTTGACCACCTGCGAGTGCAGCTACTTGGCGAGCCGTAAGGACCTGATTCCAAACTGCAACGTCATCAACGATACCCTTATAGTTGGCTTCACCATTGTTACGTCCACCAACAATTAAATTACCTCCACCTTGAGGTTTGTTTTTCTGTCCTGTCCAATCAGCTTCACCATTGAGGTAAATTGTACCGATGTCAGCTGCGCCATCATAGACGAATGCGGCATGAACCCATTCGTTAGCGCTAAGTCTTGTTGCGCCGTTAGTATCAGCACCCCAGTGAGCTTGGTGAAGGAAACCACCATTACGAATACCGTTGTGGATACCTTGATTGGTTTGACCGAAGAGGAACTTGTCACCATTGATGTCGCTAGGCTTGATCCAAGCGGCTAAAGTGTAGCTGTTCTGACCTTCAACGTCATTGACAATACCTTCAACGCTGATTCCTGGAATGTTAAGGAAACCACCTTGGAAGTCCGCTCCAGTTCCTGGAGTTGAACCTTTAGGCGCTCCAGTACCTCCAATAGAGATTTGGTCAGCGCGATTAATATCAGCAGTAAGACCATTAGGTCCTTTGTCAGCAACAGTATTACCTTCCTGATCCTCAAAGTCGTAGTAAGCAGTAACAGCAGGTAAAGGAGCTGGAGTAGGCTTACCAGCAACAATAATCAAATTGTCGATGAAGAAGTCCTGATTGGCTCCACCCACACGAGCAGAGAAATTGAAATTAAATCCGTCCTCACCAACAAATGCTCCAGTGTCCACGTCTGTGAAGTCTGCGTTAGTTGTGAGTCCAGTAGAATAGAAGCTGGCTCCGTTTGAAGGATCCCAGCGAATTTCCATACTTCCTGTCTTTCTTGAATTGTCTTCAAGAATAACTCCGTTAGTGAATGCGAGTTGACCAACGTCTGCACCATTAACGAGTCCTGAGATGTTAACACCTTGTTCAGGGTCTCCGTTTCTCCAAGTGTCGACCTCGAAGGAGAGGTTTTCTGTAACACCTGGGCGTCCAGCCATTCCTTCTTCAGCTTGTCCTTGCTCACCGACTTCGAAATTTCCGTAGTTGAATGAGAAACCGTCAGCTGGATCATTTGCACCCTCTGAATCAAAGAGTTCGTAATCGAATGTGGCTGTGAAACCTTCAGAGGTTCCCTCCATTGCTGGAACAGAGAAGCTTGAGAAACCAAGTCCCTCACCGTCTCTAGTAAGCTGTAATCTACCACCTAGAACACGTGCAGCAGCACCAGTAATTTTTGATCCGTCACCAAGATCAGTTACTCCGTCAGCAAAACCGTCGAAGTTTTGCGCGTATGTTGGAGCAGCAGCCGGTGGTGCGCCGTCAGGTCCTGCAGTTGTATTAGTCTGAACTTGATCAGCTGTAAGAGCTCCATTGTAAATTCTGAATTCATCCCATGAAGCGTTAGCTGCATTGTCACCCCACTGTGAACGGCCGAGGAAGAAGTCAGCATCATTTAATCCGGAAAGATTGTTGTCTGTGTCTCCAGCAGCAACTTCAGTTCCGTTTTTGTAAATTGTAACTTTAGTCTTGTTATCTGCACCGCCAGTGTCGTCTACAGTAACAACCCAGTGAACTTGCTCGTCGATTGGGTTAGTAGGCTGTCCACCAAAGTTACCAAGAGTTAGGTTAGACTGAGCATTCCAGCGCCACTCATTTTCGTTAATGTTGCCTCCCTTTGTGAAAGACATGTGCATTACGTTACTGGAAGAAGATCCAACACTGAAGACTCTGGACCAGTTCTGAGTTGATCTTTGTGTTGACCAAGTCTCGATTGAAGCACTTGAAAGACTGCTGATGAGGCCAGCAGGTAATCTAACATAGTCTGAGTCAGCTTTTCCACCACCAGCGAGGGTAACACTACCTCCGCCAACAGTTCCGTCATTTCCACCGACATCAACGAGAGTTCCATCTTTTCCTCCGACAGAATCAACAAGAGTTGTTCCTGCTCCACCTTCTTCTTCAAATTTCCACTGGTGAATGACCACTGCACTTGAAGGAGCTGGTTGAGATACGTTGATTGTTGTAGTGGCTGTTTTTTCAACACCGTCTGCGTCAGTAGCTGTAAGTGTATAAGTTGTTGTTTCTGCAGGGCTGACTGAAGTTTCAGTTCCAGTCACTGCGCCAACGCCATTATCAATTGAAATTGTGTCTGCTCCAAGAATGCTCCAAGAGAGTGTTGCACTTCCTCCTGCAATAATAGAAGAAGAGTCAGAAGAGAAAGAAGCAACGATTGGACCTCCAAGACCAAATGTTGTTCTATCACTATTAAAGCTATTAAAAACTGATGAAGCGCTAAGGGATTGATCCCAAATCTTCATTTTTGCGATACTAAGTGAACCACTCAAAGCATCAGTACGAGTACCGTTTGGCTCATTCTGGTTTCCAATAACAATTGGAAGAGGTGTTGCATCTGGATCATTTGCTACTCCCCAAGTGTTTATGGCTGGGTCGTTATTTTCAGAGTTTGATAAGAATCCATCAACGTAAATAGATCTGGTATTTGTAGCTTTATCATAAGTAAGTGCCAAGTGATGCCATTTACCAGCTTCAGGTGCTCCTGTTTGACCGGCTACAAAAGCCATGTCACCTGAGCCGCCCCAACCACCGAGTGCACCCCAAGTGTTGTGGTTTCCGTAATTCATTGACCAGTTAGTAGAATCAGGACCTCCTCTGCGGCCCCATGCTACGATTGTTTCTTCAGCTGGAAAATCAGGATTAAATACCCAAGTCTCTACTGTTCTATCAGCATTACCTGTAAGAGGGGAAGTTGGTCCAACGTACCAATCGTTTGTTCCATCAAGAGTGACAGCTTTAACTCCGTCAACCTCGGTAACACTTGGAGTGTCAACTTCTGCAGTGAAATCACCATCAAGCGTTCCACTATTAGTTATAGTTGCTAGTTCACCAAGATCAGCACCGGTTAGATCGATATCAACGATTGGTAGTACTTCAACTGTTGAGCTTACAATCACTGCCTGTAAAATTGGATTGCCATCAGCAGCCACTTGAGCAGCACCGCCAATGTTGTTCTGCATCTTTACTGCAATTGTTCCATCAGCCGCTGCAGTTGCGTCTACGTTGTAAGAAAAGCTCATTAACTTAGATTGAGTATGATTAAGATCAGTCACTCCTCTCATAAAGGCTGGAATACCGAGCCCCTTCTTCTCAAAGGCATAAGCTAAGTAATTCCAAAACTCCGCAATGTTCTTTGGCGGAGTAGGCCACAGTTCAAGAGCATCGTATCCTTTTACTTCCCATCTAGGATCCAAACGAATTAGATCGTGATCAAAGATCTCCTTACTAATTGCAAACCTTCTATAACGTTTCTCAAGCTTTGCTAGATAAGATTCTTCTTCATCATTTAATTCGCGATCCAATTTTTCTTCGAGAAGAACCGGTAAAGGCGTGTCGTCAATCTCGTTTGGAGATTCAGGCAGATTCTTTCCTCTTTCCAAACGCTCC
>CABXDI010000021.1 GCA_902510815.1 uncultured Verrucomicrobiota bacterium
GGTAACTACCCTTAATGATTCCGTCACACAAAAAGAGACTCAAATCACTAATCTTAATTCTCAGGTAACTACCCTTAATGATTCCGTCACACAAAAAGAGACTCAAATCACTAATCTTAATTCTCAGGTAACTACCCTCAATGATTCCGTCACACAAAAAGAGACCGAAATATTAAACCTCAATAATCAAATCGTAAACTTAACAGACTCTCTTAACGGATCAGAAAATCAAGCAAGCATTATTACATCACTACAAGCCACAATTGATGTAAAGAATGATGAAATCGATCTATTGAATGAGACGATAATTGATAAAATTATTGAAATAGGTCAACTTTGTGAACGTCCAAGTCTAGATGAAATTCAGGAAGGTAGAATAGGCTCAATTGTGCTCAGACCAAATCAGCAAGACAACACAATAACCATTGATTTAACAGTGGAAGAAAGCACCGATCTCGTAAATTGGGAAGCCTTAGAAACTATTATTTCTACCACTCTACCACTTGATGAAGGTAAAAAATTCTATCGCTTCTCCACAAAATAATATTTGATTCATAAAAAGAATTAAGAATTAAGAATTAATATCGTTGTCAAATCACGACAGAAAAACCATCATGTCCATTGGAAAACATGGATAGAAGCAAAAAATTTCCAGAATCAGATAAAATTCTGAATTTTGGAGAGGATAATATTCGAAGTTTATCTGACGATGGGTTCCTCTTATTAAAATCTTTTATTACTAGGAATGAGGTAGAGGAATGTCTTAACCGAATAAATCTTTATATTGATAGAGTCTGCCCTCAATTACCAGATGAGGAAGTTTTTTATGAAGTAAAAAAAAATCCATTATCG
Source organism: uncultured Verrucomicrobiota bacterium (assembly GCA_902510815.1). Taxonomy (GTDB): domain Bacteria; phylum Verrucomicrobiota; class Verrucomicrobiia; order Verrucomicrobiales; family DEV007; genus EC70. The sequence goes on from CABXDI010000021.1 coordinate 853, forward strand.
TTAAAGCAACTTCAAAGAATGCATCTCCATGATCCATGGTTCAAAGACCTCATTAATGGTAAATTCAAACAACTCGCAGAAACATTATTGGAGAACAAAGTTATTACAAAAAACCTCCAATACTTCAACAAGCCGCCAAATTTAGGCAACGCCACTCCCCCTCATCAGGATGGTTTCTATTTTAAACTTGATCCACCTGAGGCACTCACGATGTGGCTAGCTCTTGATGACGTTGATGAAGAGAATGGTTGTGTACGATACGTTAAGGGCTCTCACCTTAAAGGAATTCGGGAACACTCACTAACTGGAACACTCGGATTCTCTCAAGGTATCACTGAATATGGCACTGAAGATGATATAAAAAACGAAGTTTCAGTTCCAGCACAAGAAGGTGATCTCATTGTACACGATTCACTTACCATTCATTGGGCCAGTAAAAATCTTTCAAAAACAAGAAACCGAAGGGCTCTAGGTTTCATCTTCTACTCTGCTGACAGCAAAGAAAACAATCTAGATATCAAAAAATATAAAAAGCAATTAGAAGCTCAACAGAAAGGGCAGATTTAAGATGGCCTTATGAATTAGCCTTCAACGCCTCTGTGACACGAAACATTTCATGAGCTAGCTCTTTCGTTCTATCAAGAATATCTGGATCAGTAATAGACTCACCCTGAAAAGCTGATCCCAAAGCGTATACAAACCTAGGTACGATGTGACACCTAAAATCAAGCATTAGACTATTGGCAACACTCATCATTGACATATAACTCCCCTGCCCTCCAGCAGCACAAGCAAAACCAACGACCTTGTCTGTCCAATTTCTACCAGTCAATTCTATAAGATTTTTAGCCGCGGCATTAACGTCAAAATTATAAATCGGAGCACATAAAACAATCCCATCGGCTTCACTTACTGCCTCAACAAGTTTAACTGAGGTTGGATCAGAATAAGCATCACCTCCATCACAGAATGGAACTTTCTCTTGAGTAAGGTCGAGAAAATTCACTTCATTGGATAGTTCTCCAAGACATTGATTAATTGATTCGGCTAAGAGCCTACTTTTGCTCTCAGGATTTAGCGAACAACTCAATACTAAGTAACCCACGATCTTTATTAATTTATTTACTTCTTGGACTTAGGCCCAACCAATTCAACAAAATTACCATCTGGATCTCTGACAATTGTCAGAGCCAGTGAAGGGTCCAAATTTTCAGGTAGTGTAACTGGACCTTTCGCAATCGGCTTAACTCCAGCTTTTTTCAATCTGGCTAACGCCTTATCAGTATCCTTGATAACGATAGTTATATAACTTAATCCAAGAGTACTATCGATAGTCTCATGATTAGCCTTACCTCCAGAACCCTTGACCTGCATTAGCTTTAGCTTAGTTGCATCTTCACCATCAGAGCCTCCTAAAGTTAAAATTTTTATATTTAACTTCTTCGAATTTGTAAGCCCTGAATCTTTAGCAAAGCCACCAGGCACACTAAACTCACCTACAACTTTAAAACCTATTGCATCAGTATAAAATTTAATAGAACTATCAAGGTCACTGACAACACAACCTATATCAATGGTAGGTTTGATGAATTCACTCTCTTTGTGATCATCTGCATTACTTGGTGAAAGTGATAATAACAGCGAAGAAAAAAACAATAGGATTTTTTTAACCATAGTTTTTCTATATGAATCAAAAAATAATATTAAAACAAGTATAATGTATAACTATTTCCAACTTGAAATGTTTTTTATTGCATTGTTAGAATTTAAATGGCACAAATTAAATTGTAAAGCCTCCACTTTATAAACATACACCAATGCAAATATGAAAAAAAAATACATAAGCGTAGCTTGTACACTTGGAGCACTCACGCTCAACGCTCTTTCTGATAATCACAGTAACCTTTCGAAACAAATTGAAGGTGAATGGATTATGTACAGAGGCGATAATTATGAAATTAAGAACATTTCCAATGGAAAAGTAAAATCTACATTTTACAGATGGGATGGCAGAATGAATTTTGAAAGATCTGCAAATATTAGTTTAAACGATCAGTCATCAGGAAAACAAAAGACAATAATCAATCAAGGTGAGGAATGGGAATACCTAGCAGCGAGCAACCCTCCTAAAGATAATAGTTGGACCGGATTATCTTTTGACAGCAAAAAAGCAGGCTGGAAAACAGGAAAAGCAGGCTTCGGATATGGTGATGGTGATGATGCAACTATACTCGAGGATATGCAGAATAAATATTCTAAAATCTTTATTAGAAAAGAATTTATATTACCTGAAGGAACTAAATTAAATAACTTAGCCCTCCTTATTAATTATGATGATGCTTTTGTCCTACATGTAAATGGTAGACGTTTAATGAACTCAAATAATTTAATTATCAATGAGGAAACTGGTGAAATTACAGTGAACAATCATGAAGCTAATGGACCTGAATATTTCTCATTAAATGATTATGCTGGAGCTTTTAAGGTTGGAAAAAATATTATCGCTTTTGAAGGTCATAACACCAACCTCGAGAGTAGCGACTTCACATTAGACCCCCAACTTATAATGGGAGGATCTACGAAATATATTTTAACTAATCGAACCGAAAAGGCTCCACTGCCTGAGGGTGATTGGTGGTACAATAAAAGAGCGTGGAATGGTAAAATAGATGAGCTTATGATATGGAGAAAAGCTTTAAATGATGAAGAGGTTGCTGACCTTTGGAATGAAGGTAATGGAAGCAAAAAACTACCAGAAGGTACCTCAAAATCACTTATTGGACATTGGCCTTTTGATGGTGATTTAAACGATAAGAGTGGTAACAAAAGAAATGCTAGCGGGCATAATTCTCCGGGATTTAGTGAAGGCAAACTTGGTAAAGCTCTTGAACTTAATGGAGACAATCAATATGTAACCTTAGGGGGAAAGCCTGCGGATTACGCACCTAAAAGTGGAAACATTACTATCTCGTTTTGGTTCAGTGCTGATAAGCTAGATACTAGATGGCAAACTCTTATTTCAAATGGCGACGCAGGAGGAAGTAAATGGCGAATACACCGTCATCAGTTTACCGATAACATTAGCTATATAGGTGGCGCCATGGCCAATAATAACATGGTTAATATTAATGATGGTAAATTACATCATTTAGTAGCTGTTACCGAAAAAGATAAAGAGGTTAGACTGTATATTGATAATAAGGTTATTAGAAATAGCGGTAATAATGGTATTGGTGATCTTAGTTCAAATAAAATTAATCCAACAGTAGGGGCAGAACTTCAGGGACTAGAAAACTTGAAACCAGCCTTAGAAGGAGCTCTAATACCCTCTCAAGATTCACTAAGAGTAACCGTAAATCCTCTGCCAGATACACCTGGATGGATATACAATAATCGAAGTGGGTTTTACAAGAGAACCAGCGAGCCAGAAATAGCTCTTCTTTTAGCTTCTCAAAGGGGAGATCAAGAAAAAGTCAACGATCTTCTAAATAGGAAAGTCGACCCTAACTCTCACTTCAGAGGTTCGTACAATGCTCTTGCTTATGCTGCATCAAGCGGTCACTTAGATGTAATCAAGGCCCTTCTGAAAAATAAAGCAGACGTAAACAAAGCAGCAAACTTTCAGAAAACACCCCTTCTTGTTACTGCTGGAACCAATCAAATCGAGGCGGCTAAATTATTATTATCGAACGGAGCCAATCTAAATGCAAAACAAGGTCAAGGCGCTTATGCAACACATGAGGCATGCTTTTGGGGACAACCAGAAATGTTAAAGTTTCTTCTAGAAAAAGGACTTGATCCAAATCTTCAAAATAATGGGGGCTTCACCGCTATGCATTTTGCAGTATGGCAAATGCAAAAGGGGCGCAACGAGTGGAACGCACCAAGAATTAAATGCGTCAAATTGCTCATGGATAATGGTGCCAATCCTAAACTAAAAGCTGGAAACAATAATCAAACTCCAATTCAACAAGCTCTTAATAAAGGACTTGATGACGTGGCAAAGATTCTACTGAAATAAATTATCTCAAAATTCACCCTCTCACTCTTTTGAGTGGGAGGGTATTTTTTTTGAATATCTATCAAAGATTACTCCATCAGCTTTAATTCCTTCGAATGTAAGCTCATCCTTTTTTAATTTAACTTTAATCAAATGATTATTGGCTTCAGCAAAAGCTAGAAAAGGCCTTTTTTTCTTCCAATCAGGCGCTATCTGCCTAGTTCTCACACCCCAAGATCCATCACCTATATAAACTACCCCCTTTTGATCATCTCTTTTACCCGCCACTAGAGGGTAAGTTCTTTTGTAGACGTGGTGATCATTTTCAAAGGCAGCATGCACTCCATGTTTTTCAAAAACGGGCGACCATAATCTTTGGATTTCAACAGCATCCTCTTTGACCCCTGTACCCCAAGCTGGCCTGTGATAACAAACAAATTTGAATGGAAATGAACGTCTATCATTCAAAGTCTTTTCCAACCATTGGGTCTGATTTGCAATATTATCCGTGTGCCCAGAGTCAAGTGCCACAATCGTCATATAATTGGCAAAATCGATAGCGAATTTGCTGCCCTCATCCAAGCCATAAAATAAACTATAGAAATATGGCGCCTCAGATCTTGGAGGCGCATTGTTTGGTCGATAAGCGGCTCCACGAACCTCATGATTACCTATCACTACCACCATCGGCACCATTAAACCCTCGGGAGTTTTTGCTAACTGACTCCATGAATCAATCCAGTCGTACCATTTATTTGAATCCACCCCATTAGCATACGCCAAGTCACCTCCGAGAAGAGCAAACATAGGACTTTCCGTGCCAGCTCTCAAGTTCATAGGGTCTAACAATTCCCTTGTATGAAACATATCTCCTCCTGTGACAAAAGTTATCTCATTTTCAATTTTTAATGGAGCTGTTTTGAAAAACCATTTCCCTAAACTTTTCTTATCGGATGATATTTTAAATGCATACCGGGTATTGGCCTTTAGATTTGTTAAATCTACAGAAAAAACTTTGCTCTTTGTGTCTCCGAAATCTCTAATAGAAATTTCTGCTTTGATCCAAACCTCTTCACCAGCGACCGCGTAAAAGAGTTGGTATTGATTATCAACATTGACCGTTTTCTCTTCGACCCAATGAATAGCCATGGAATTTGTAGGACTATCATACCACTGACAAATTGGACCATGAACCTTTGCCAACCCAGCAACAGTTAATAAAAACGAAAATAAAATTAACGGCAAAATCTTCATAAAGTTAACAATTCAACATTTCCGACGAAAGCTGCAAGCAACAGTTTGAATTTTTAAATAGATTTTTGGTAATTTAAAAATGGAGCGGGTAGCGAGAATCGAACTCGCATAACTAGCTTGGAAGGCTAGGGCTTTACCATTAAGCTATACCCGCGCTTTGCAATAGTTGCAGAGTTAGAAAATAAGCACGATTCTTTACTTTCTGCAATAGGCCAATGGTTCAAGAGTGAACTTTTTATTCAATAAACCAACAATAATTAGTATAATTATTAATTCCTATCCTTGCACTTTTACCATTTTTGGCTCAATCATGTGTTTTATTTTTATTCAGGACAGGTGTCTGAGTGGTTTAAAGAGCACGCTTGGAAAGCGTGTGTGCGAGAAATCGTACCGTGGGTTCGAATCCCACCCTGTCCGCCACCCTTATCATTTATATTATGGACTTTTGGCGTTTAAACGGCCGCTTACACAAAGGCTTCGAGAAATTCCTTAAAGAGAGTTTTATATGCATGTTCGAAAAAATACCATTTAATGGGCTTTTATCGAAACAATAACACAGGACGTTTCGTATTTTGTAGCATTGCTGAAGTTGTGCTACCAACAATCATCTGACGTATTCTTGAGTGACCATAAGCACCCATAACAAGCAAATCTGATCCGTCTTGATGAATTAACTCGCTTATTACTTTATAAGGGTTTCCATCAAGGAGTTCGGCGTCCACTTTATAACCAGCATTAGCCAATTTGAATTCAGCATCGCGTAAAGCATTTTCGTGCTCTGAGCCGTTTTTCCCAACGCAAACCAAATGACATTCCATTTCCTTTAAAAGAGGTTCACTCAAGGCATAATCTATCGCCTTCATGGCACTTGGACCTCCATCAAAAGCTAAAACAAAGCGCTCCATCGGCCAGATCGTAGAAGACGCCACCAAGACTGGATGCTTGCAACTTCGAATCACTCGCTCAAGATTACTTCCGAGGTGTCCTGAGGCAAAATCTGCGTGATTCCCCCTCTTACCGAGTACAATTAAATCGGCTGTCTCGTCGTATTTTTCAATCGAGTCACTTAGTCTTTCATGACGAGCTATCGTAGTCACCTCCTTAACACCTGCTTCACGCAAACGCTCTTCGGCATCCTCTAAAATTGCTTGGCCTCGTTTTTGAGCAATTTTTGCTCTGGTTGCTTCGAGTTCAACCAACTCCTCCATCAAGACTGTTCGTGCGCCTAGCCCAATGCTCCCGCTATAGTCGGTATTAAGTGGGTCTTCATGAAGAGGGTCAAGCATGTGCAAGACATGTATTTCGGCCTTAAGGTGCTTAGCTGCCCATGCGGAATAATGATAAATACTGTGCGCATACGAAGAACCATCAGTACAAGTAAGAATGCGTTTCATGATTTTTTCTCTAAAGTAAATTTATTTTATAATAAGAACGCGATGATTATTATTGGGCACCAATTTTGTCGTATTCAGCTATCCGCAGGACGAGTGTTTTGCTAGCTTCATTCATTCCACGCAATTCCACTTCAGTCCCTTCTCGGCGAAATTTCAAGACAATACGGTCCAGTGCGTTAACCGAAGATAGATCCCAGAGGTGGGATCGGGACACATCAATGATTACATTTTCCAATACTTCCTTAAAGTCGAATGCGTCAGCAAAACGACTTGCTGAAACAAAGAAAAGCTGACCATGTACATTATAAATTCGCTCCTTCTTTGAATCACTAAGAACCGAATGAATTTCAACTAGACGAGAAACTTTGTATGCGAAGAACAACGAACTCAGCAATACACCAACACCGACACCAATTGCTAAATTATGGCTATATACTGTGGAGAGAACAGTGGCGATCATAACAATGCTTGAAGTACGGTTGTGTATCCTAAGATTTTTGATCGAAGACCAACTAAATGTACCAATAGAAACCATAATCATCACTGCGACTAAAGCAGCCATTGGAATTTGCCGCACAATATCATCTAGCACCAATATCAATATTAGGAGAATGATGCCTGCAGAAAACGTCGATAAACGCCCACGACCTCCAGATTTAACATTGATAATTGACTGCCCAATCATTGCACATCCAGCCATACCTCCGAAGAATCCAGCACCAATATTGGCAATACCTTGACCAGTACACTCCAGATTTTTGTCACTCTCAGTGTCGGTCAAGTCATCCACTATCGTCGCAGTCATCAGTGATTCCAGCAGACCTACTACTGTCAGCGGGATCACGTAAGGAAGTATAATGGCCAAGGTTTCAAGATTTAGGGGAATATCCGGTAACAGAAAAATCGGTAGCGTTGCGGGGAGATCACCCTTATCACCGATTGTAGATAAGCTATCGAGTCCGATTACCATCGAGACTCCAGTCAGCACAACGATACAGACGAGCGGCGACGGAATAGCTGTAGTAAAACGCGGAAAGCCATAAATAATTACCAATCCACATGCAACCATGGCATACATCAACCAACCCTGTCCTGCAAATTCTGAAAGCTGAGCCATAAATATTAAAATAGCTAGAGCATTAACAAAGCCAGTCACTACCGAGCGAGAAACGAAACACATTAAATTTCCAAGTTTAAAGACCCCAGCCAAAACCTGAAAAACACCGGTTAAGATCGTAGCCGCCAACAAATACTGCAGACCATGCTCTTTAACTAGTAGCACCATCAACAAAGCCATAGCGCCCGTTGCTGCAGAAATCATACCTGAGCGCCCACCAAAGAAAGCGATCAATACTGCCATGCAAAAGGAAGCGTAGAGCCCTACCTGCGGATCAACACCCGCGATGATAGAAAAGGCGATTGCCTCAGGAATGAGGGCAAGCGCCACTACGGCCCCAGCAATAATATCGCGACGCGGTTGTGCGAACCACTCTTTAAAATATTTACTTTTTGTCATTAGTTATTTTGTAATTCCTCGAAAAAAGGACTGGGTAAAATGGTAATAAAGCTCCTCACGGATTTTTGGGTATAATTCGAGTGGTGCGCGTAGTTATAAATTGAAATTAAGGAGGGTAGAGGAACGATGATTCATGATACCTCCGAGGAATTGGGCTTCATAACCCCATAACTTCGCTAGACCGTTAGCGGCAAATTACCTTTAACGCAATTTGCTTTAAACAGTATTTCTTAATATCTGTTTTGACTCTCATAGTCTTTAACTTGCTAATAATTTTAAAAGAAGAGCCTGCAAGTACAGCAGAATACTAATAATGCAAAATAGCGCGAATAAATTTTAAGAGTTCTTACCAAAATCCTCTACATTTTTTCATGTCGCACTAATTTATCTAAGAATAATTAGGCTTATGGCGTTATAATATATGAAGTTATGAAACTAATAAGAGCATTAAGCATATTTTTTATTGTCGTTGTAACCCTTAGCTGTGCCCACTCTCAAGATGTTGAGTTGGCTAAGAAAACTTTTAAAGCGCCCAATGGTAAAGTTTACCCACTTCATTGGGGACAACCTCCACTAAGACAAACACGCGACCTTAAACCACTACCAGGAGGTTACGGCCAAGGAAGCGGTACATTGGCTCGCTGGATCCAGAAAAATCTAGATACTGATGCCAAAAATCCTCCAAAAAATAATAAGCTCCGCGAATTAGAAAAAGAAATTGAGGAAATAAAAGATTTTATCAGTAGAGCAAAGTTCACACCTAAAGGATTAGCCAAGTACAAGACCAAACTCAAAGAAATGGAAAAGCAACTCAATGAAATGCGTGAATTAGAAAAAAATAAAATTCCAAATTTTAAAGATTGGGTTAGGCAAGGAAAAAAAATTCCGGAAGGTTTAATATTTGCGGGTGGATCTCCATGGTTTAATGAAAGCACGGGCAAGAAGAGAACACCTGAAGAGGTCTATAAAATGATCTTTAAAAAAGATCCCAAATAATCCAGTCGCTTAATTTAGGGGAGAAAATTCCATTGGCTTGTTCCCTATTTGAGTGATGCAAAAGTTAGATGAGTGTATTCTGAGACTGAGGTTCGTCAAAAGCTGTCCAATAAAAAATATTTTTCATCTTGTGCTCATTAAATATTGATGCGGTAGACTGGCTGAATCGATCTTTAAGAAGTTTCAACTTACTGGGTTTCGTGACGTAAGTCCGCGCGCAACCATTACCAGAAATAATTTTGATGGTTTGGACGCAGTTTCGTTCTCATACCTTTGAATAAAGGTATGAGAAACGCTTCATCTCTTAAAAATTTTACCCTAACGAAGAGTGCGAACCGTTACAGTAAGGTGCATTCTCCGATTTCTTGCACTGGCACAGATGAACTTTGCCAGTTTTTTCAGCAGTGAATGCCATAGGCTTAAAATCAGTTCCTGCATGAGCTCCATCACAAAATGGCTGATTAACAGAGTTTCCACAGGAGCAGAAAAAATATTTTTTTCCAGCTTCAACTTCTACTGCAATAGGTTCTTTAGCGGCTATTTTTGGTTCTTCCATTGTTCATTAAGTTAACGATAAAATGTCATGATTAAACGATTAATTGTCATAAATGGATTTATACTTATGCTAAAAGCAAAGTGGTCGTGAAAAGTTTCAATGTGGGTCATTATGGCCATCCGAGACGTGTCAAAAAGTCTCTATTTTACTAATTTGGTCATACTTTTGAAATTTCATTAATTTCATAACCATTTGATTATAATGGTTTTATAAAATTAAAACATAGTTTGGCATGGCTAATGCACTATATGAATAGTTGGAATAAAACCCACAAAACTAAAAAACTTAATAAATATGAGTAAAATCTTAGGTATAGATCTTGGAACAACTAATTCCTGCATGGCCGTTATGGAAGCAGGTGAACCTACAGTATTGGAAAATTCCGAGGGAGCTCGTACTACGCCTTCTGTTGTTGCATTTACGAAGGGCGGAGAAAGAGTTGTAGGCCAAGCTGCAAAAAGGCAAGCCATCACTAATCCCACTAATACCATTTTTTCAGCTAAGAGATTAATTGGACGTAAGTACACTGAGCTATCTGATTCTGATAAACGCACTCCCTACAAAATAGTCGAGGCAGACAATGGAGACGCTCACATACAAGTCAAAGTTGACGGCGAGGAAAAAACATACAGCCCACAAGAAATTGCGGCAATGATCCTTGGTAAACTTAAATCTGACGCTGAAGCAAAATTAGGTGAAACTATCACAGAGGCAGTCATTACTGTTCCTGCTTATTTTAATGATTCTCAAAGAAACGCCACTAAAGCTGCAGGTGAAATTGCTGGACTTAAGGTAAGACGTATAATCAACGAGCCTACGGCTGCTTCTCTAGCTTATGGCCTTGATAAGAAGAGTGATGAGCGTATTGCTGTATATGATTTAGGTGGTGGCACCTTTGATATTTCAGTCCTCGAAATTGGTGAAGGAGTTTTTGAAGTTCTCGCCACTAATGGTGACACTCAACTCGGTGGTGATGATTGGGATAACGCGATCATAGATTGGATTGTTGATGAATTTAAATCTGATAGTGGGATTGATCTAACTGGTCAGCCAGATGCTATTCAAAGAATTAAAGAGGAAGCAGAGAAGGCAAAAATTGCTCTTTCATCTGCACAAACTTATGAAATAAATCTTCCATTTGTTACTGCCGACCAGACCGGACCAAAACATATACAAAAAGAGTTAAGCCGATCCAAACTTGAGCAAATGACAGATGATTTGTTCGACAGAACTAAGGGTCCTGTACTTGAATGTTTTAAAGAAGCTAAAGTGGGAACTTCAGAAATTGGTGAACTCGTCCTAGTCGGTGGTATGACAAGAATGCCTAAAGTCGTCGAGATCGCAGGAGAAATTGCAGGTAAGGATCCCCACCAAGGTGTGAACCCTGATGAAGTTGTTTCTATAGGTGCGGCGATACAAGGTGGAGTCCTTCAAGGAGACGTTAAGGATGTACTACTACTGGATGTAACTCCTCTCAGCCTTTCTATTGAGACTGAAGGTGCCATTGCAACACCAATGATCGAGAGAAATACGACAATACCTAAGAAAGTCAGTCAAGTATTCTCAACAGCCGCAGACAATCAACCTGCCGTAGATATTCGTATATGCCAAGGAGAGCGCTCTATGTTTAGTGACAATAAGTTACTTGGAAACTTTAGATTAGATGGAATACCACCAGCGCCTAGAGGTACACCTCAAGTAGAGGTTACATTTGATATTGATGCTAATGGAATCCTTCACGTATCAGCCAAAGACAAGGGCAGTGGTAAGGAACAAAAAATCTCTATTGAAGGTTCTAGTGGTCTTAGTGAAGAAGAAATAGAAAAAGCTAAACAAGAAGCTGAAAAACACGCGGAAGAGGACAAGGGCCGTAAAGAAGCTGTTGAAACAAAGAACCAAGCAGAATCACTTGCGCATGAATGTGAAAAACAAATAAAAGAACATAAGGATAAGCTTAATGAAGACGAGATAAAGCCAGTTGAAGAGGCTATCCAAAAAGTCAAAGATTCCATTGAATCAGATAATCTTGAAGAAATTAAAAAATTTCAAGAAGATTTGCAGAATGCATTTATGCCACTAGCTCAAAAGTTTTACTCTCAGGAAGAACCTCAAACAACAACGGAAAGCAGCGCCCCTTCAGAAGAAGCGGACAATGAGCCTAAACCTGCAAAAGGCAAGGTCGTAGAAGCTGAAGTTGTAGACGAAGAAAAATAAATTTCTGCACGGCTTTAGCCGGCGAATGAAACCCAACTCCGCAAGTGCGGAAATAATCTAACAAACAAACACATAAACTAACTAAGTAACTAACAAAAAATGGCTACTAAAATCCAACCACTCGGACCGCGCGTGTTAATCAAGCGCCTTGAAGAGCAAGAAGAATCCTCAGGCGGAATTATTATTCCAGACACTGCAAAGGAAAAACCTCAGGAAGCTGAAGTCGTAGGCCTCGGCACTGGCGGTAAAGATGAAGACGGTAATGATATCGAATTCACTGTTAAGAAAAAAGATAAAGTTCTCATATCAAAGTATGGGGGCACAGACATCAAAATTGACGGCAAGGACCTTCTCATTGTTAATGAGAGCGACATCCTTGCAATCATTGGATAAATTAATAAAAACCTCAAATATAGATTTAACATTATAAAAAAATGGCTAAACAATTGCTATTCGACGAAGCCGCACGCCAGGGACTCCTGCGCGGAGTGGAAAAAATGGCCCAAGCGGTCAAAAGCACATTAGGACCTGCTGGTCGTAATGTAATACTGGATAAAAAGTTTGGATCCCCAACAATCACTAAAGACGGTGTTACTGTTGCTAAGGAAATTGAACTTGATGATCCTTATGAAAACATGGGAGCTCAACTTATCCGTGAAGTTTCATCTAAAACATCTGATGTTGCGGGTGACGGAACAACTACAGCGACTGTACTTGCTGAGGCCATCTATAAAGAAGGTCTTCGTAACGTCACCGCTGGAGCAAACCCAATATCACTTCAAAGAGGAATTCTTAAAGGCACTGAGGCATTAGTAGCAGAGCTTCAGAAAATTTCTAAGCCGGTTAAGGTTACTAAAGAAGTTACTCAAGTGGCTACAGTATCTGCAAACTCTGACACAGAGATAGGTAAAATTATCGCTGATGCAATGGACAAAGTCGGTAAGGACGGAACAATCACTGTCGAAGAAGCTAAAAGCATTGAAACTACTCTTGACGTTGTTGAGGGAATGCAATTCGACAAAGGATATCTATCTCCTTATTTTGTAACTGACCCAAACACACAAGAGTGTGACTTTGATGATGCTCTAATTTTAATCTTCGAAAAGAAGATTAGTAACCTCAAAGACATGCTTCCTCTTTTGGAAAAAGTCGCTAAAGCAAATAAGCCACTACTTATTATTGCTGAAGACGTCGAAGGTGAAGCACTTGCAACACTCGTTGTTAACAACATGAGAGGCACTCTTAAAGCTGCTGCAGTCAAGGCACCAGGATTCGGTGACAGACGTAAAGCAATGCTTGAAGACATCGCTGTACTAACTGGCGGTGAATTCATTACCGAAGACCTCGGAGTTAAAATAGAAAGCCTTGAAATTAAGCAACTTGGTAAAGCAAGTCGCATCTCTATCGGTAAAGAAGAAACTACAATCATCAGTGGTGGTGGTAAAACAAAAGACATCAATGGTCGGGTCAATCAGATCAGACGTCAGATTGAAGAAACCACTTCTGATTATGACAGAGAAAAACTTCAGGAGCGTCTTGCTAAACTCGCTGGTGGAGTTGCTGTGATCAATGTAGGTGCTGCAACTGAAACTGAGATGAAGGAGAAGAAGGCTAGAGTTGAAGATGCTCTTCACGCTACTCGTGCAGCGGTACAAGAAGGTATCGTTCCAGGTGGTGGAACTGCACTCGTGAGAGCTCAGAAAGCACTTAAAACTCTTAAGCTTAAAGGCGACGAGAAGACTGGTGCTGAAATAATCGAAAGAGCCATTGAAGCTCCCCTTAGACAACTTGCCACTAACGCAGGTCGTGAAGGTGCGCTCATCGTAGAAAATGTAAAGACTGGTACCAACGGATACAACGTTGCAACAGACAAATATGAAGACCTCATCAAAGCTGGTGTTGTTGACCCAACAAAAGTCACTCGTTCAGCTCTCCAAAATGCGGCTTCTATTTCAGGTCTACTCCTCACTACTGAGTGCTTAATCACTGATCTTCCTGAAAAAGAAGAGCCTGATGCAGGACACGGTCATGACCACGGAATGGGTGGAATGATGTAATTCCTCTATAAATAAAGGAAAATAATCAAATCACAAAAGGCGCACCATTAAATTGGTGCGCCTTTTTTGTCTTCACAAAACGGTGAAATTTATTTCATTATGTTAATAATAGGTATTTAAAATATAAAACCTATTAATCTCCTGTTAAGAATTAAAAAAACATTAGGACATATATCACTTTATTCGCGCAAATGCCGAACAACTAAATAATCACATCAGAAACCAACAAACCCATGACCAAAAAAGCTGCAAAAAAAGCTACGACCAAAAAAAAGGCTGCTAAGAAAGTTCCTTCTAAAGCAACTAAAGACAAAAGCATCTTAGAGGATGTAACAAAACTAGGTATCGCAAATGAAAGCTTAAAAGCAGAATTGCGAAAGACTATTGTTGGCATGGACAATGTAATTGAAGAAACATTGATCGCAATTTTCTCCAGAGGCCATGCTCTTCTCGAAGGTGTTCCTGGGCTAGCCAAAACATTATTAGTAAGTTCAATAGCCGAATGTCTTTCACTGTCTTTCAAGAGGATTCAGTTTACTCCAGACTTAATGCCATCTGACATTACGGGTTCAGAACTCCTTCAAGATGATCCTGTCACAGGAAAGCGACAGTTCCAATTCAGTAAAGGTCCAATATTTGCAAACATGATTCTTGCAGATGAGATCAACAGAACTCCTCCGAAGACACAGGCAGCACTTCTCGAAGCTATGCAAGAAAAGAAAGTTTCTGCTGGTGGTGATGATTATAAATTAGATCCTCCATTTTTTGTTCTCGCTACTCAAAACCCTCTCGAACAGGAAGGTACGTATTCACTTCCAGAGGCACAACTTGACCGATTCATGTTCAAGATCAATGTCGACTATCCAAGTTTTGATGAGGAAATTGATATTATGAAATCAGTCACATCTGGAGTTACAAATGCACTGAAGTCCGTTATCAAGAAAGCTGAAATACTTAGAATGCAGGATGTTGTTTCAAATATTCATGTAACTCCTCACCTTTATCAATACGTTGCGACTCTTGTTCGCAACACAAGGCCTGATGAAGATAACAGTATTGATGCAGTTAAAAACTATGTTTCATGGGGCTGCGGTCCACGTGCCTGCCTTAACCTAATTACGGGAGCTAAAGCAAGAGCAGCATTGTATGGAAATATTAACGTTTCACTTGATGACATTAAAGCTATAGCGAAGCCAGTCTTACGCCACCGCATGGGATTGAATTTCCTTGCTCAGTCTGATGGACAAACTACTGATTCCGTCATTGAACAGCTACTTGATGTGACACCTGAGGGCGAGGAACTCCATGGCGCAGCATAAGAAAAAATACCTAGACCCCGAAAAACTCAAGCAAATCGGCAGCCTTGAAATCGCAGCAAGGCAAGTCGTTGAGGGTTTAAGAATAGGTTCTCATAAGAGCCCTGCGAGAGGTATCAGCAGTGAGTTCTCTGCCTATAGGCAGTACGTCGCTGGCGATGAGACAAAGCATATTGACTGGAAGGCTTACGCTAGATTCAATCGATACTACATCAAGCAATTCGATGCAGAAACTAACTTCATAGCAAATCTACTAGTAGATGGAAGCAAGTCTATGACTTATGGATCCAATCCTAAAAATTTAACGAAGTTAGAATATGCAAAATTCATGGCGGCTAGCCTTGCTTACCTAACCATTAACCAAGGTGACTCAGCGGGAGTAGGAATGTTTGATGGAGAGCTAAGTAACTACGTCAATCCAAAGAGCAGCATGAGTGTTCTAAATGATATATCTGATCAGCTAGAACAACTCGAGCCAAGACCAAGAACCAATGTAGGGGGAATCTTACACGATTTTGCACATCGCATGTCAAAACGTGGATTCGTCATGTTATTCTCTGATCTATTTGATAACACTGAGGAATTCATGAATGGACTAAGTCACTTGCGGTACGGTGGTCACAACGTCATTCTATTTCATATTCTTGACGACTATGAATTAAACTTTCCTCTAAATGGAATGTGGAAATTCTTGGGGCTTGAAGGAGAAGGTGAACTTGTCACACAGCCAGCAAGAGTAAGAGAAAATTACCTTAAAGAATTAGAGTCTTTTGTTAATGATATCAAAAGTTCCTGTGCAAAAAACGAGGTTGACTACGTTCTTGTAAACACCAACGACCCAGTAGAAAAAACAATATCTGATTATCTTCTAAGAAGGACAGCAATGGCCAAATCTAGATAAATTATCGTGATTAAAAAAATTAAAATATTAGCGATCACTCTCATCGCGACTTGCTTAACCTCTTCTGCCAAAGAAGCAGATGATCCGACATCTAGTCAATTACCTAATGGAGATCTTCTCATTACCAACTTTGAGCAAAGAGACTTAGGAAGGATGAGAGCATGGGGCTGGCAGTTCCAAGGAGATTCTTTTAATCGAGAGTTCCGTCTCGGGACTAGTAAATTACGGGCCAGAGTTGGTAGATACGAGGGTAAGTGGTTTTTAACAACAGTAACTGAAAACCCTAAGTCTACAGGAACTCTCACTAGTCCAAACTTTACGATTCAAAGACCTTATATTTCTTTTTTTATTAGCGGAGGATCATCTCCAACAATGCTTCAGGCTAACTTAATAGTTGATGGAAAAGTAGTTAGAACAGCAAATGGTAATGACTCTGATATCTTCAAACAAGTTAGTTTTGATGTTCAAAGTTTTCAAAACAAGGAAGCTCGCTTTCAAGTTGTTGATAAGGCTACAAGCATGTGGGGCCACATTAACTTAGATCAAATAGTTCAAACTAGTAAACCAAAAGGAAAAACCATATCAACAGCTCCTTTAATTAATAAAGCCAATTCAGGTTTTGCTCAATTAATAGATACAGGCAAAAGGATCTTAGGACCATTTAACTTAAAAGAAGGAAAAGTTATTAACACAAATAATGAGACCACTTCTCTTGAAAACACATTAAGTATTAATACTAATAACCCTGTAGCACTTCCAGGGAACGCAGACTTTGTGAAGTTTAAAAACGGAGAGGTTTGGTTTTGCACGATCACAGCAATTGAAAATCAAAAAATTAAAATCCAAACACGTTTTGCAGGCACCCAGTCTTTATCCCTTTCTCAAATATCAATGCTCGAATTCAACAAAAAAGAAATGAGTCCAGAGAACGGAAATCAACCAGGGACACTCTACCGTTCGGAAGGAGAGCCAATACCCGGAAAATTAATATGGATTAGACAAAAAGATATCGCCATTGAAAGCCCTCTAGGAATTATCCCCATACCACGACAAGGAGTAAGAAGATTTGTTGTTAGCAATGAGAACCTTCAACAGATCAAAAACTTAGACGAACTTTCATTAACAGATGGAACCAAAGTTATGGGTAACATTACAATTGAAGAGGGCGGTGATCATTTCTCAATGATTCATCCAATCGTGGGCAAGCTTCGTTTCCCCATTAACAATGTACACAGCTTAAAACGCAATCCTAAGAATGTCGTTTGGCTATCCGATTTAATAGCTAAGGAATATAAGGCCGCTGGCCCCATTATTCCACCGCCTGCACCTAAATCGCTAAAACCATCAGAACTAGCTCTAAATGCATTAAAAATAAACCCTACATCAAAAATAACCTATGAGGTTCCTAAATTAGGAGACGGGAAAATTATTTTCCGATCGACAATATTTCCTAGTGAAGGAAATAGAGGTTCTGCTACCACTTCATTAGTTAGTGTTGAAAAAAACATTGTCACAAATATTGATCCCAAATCAAAGGGACAGCTAATCCAAATTAACATCGAACCAGGGTCCGTCCTTGAACTTGAAGTAAACTTTCAAGGCAGGCTAATCTTTCCTTGTGCCGTTGAGCTAAGAGACGCGCACTTCGTTTCTCTATCAACTAACAAAGAAAACACTCAACCAAGAACCTAAGGCGCATAATTTAAATGTCATCTCTCAATCTATTATCAGTATGGGCAACGCTTGCTGCAATTGGAGTAGCCGTTCCTATAATCATACACCTTCTTTACAGAAAAAATCGTAAAGAAACTGATTGGGCAGCTATGGAGCTTTTGAGAAGAGCTCTCGTTCAGAGATCCGGTCAGATTAAATTAGAAGACTTTATAATTCTCCTACTTCGTTGCCTTACCTTATTATTACTCGCAGCGGCACTATTAAGGCCGGTCTTAACAAATAAAGAATTTATAGGAGACTCAAAAGTAGGGATGATCGTTGCAATCGATGATTCAATGAGCATGAATCATGGAGCAACCACAAGATTTGAAAATGCCATAGAGGCAGCCAGAAAAGTCACTGGAACAGCGTCTCCAGGAGATAAAATTAGTATCATTTTCTTAAATGAAAAAGATATTAGCGACACAGAAAAAGTGCCCCTCCGGTCTGCTGACTATGATGCAAACGAGGTTAGTAAGATTTTGGACCAAGCCAAGAAAAATGGCGCATCAAATCACCAGAGTAACCTTGAAAACAGTATTCCAATACTGAAAGAAATGGCTGATGAAATCAAGGTAGGCACTAAAGAAATACATATCATTACTGACGCACAGCAATCTGATTGGAATAACTTATCAAGTGAAGCCAAGGGAATCCTTGGAGACATATCCGCTAGCATTTATGTTATTCCAGTTAACTCTGAAAATGACGACAACAGAAGCGTCACTTCTCTTCAATATGTTTCCGGTTCATTAAATAACAGTGGAGTCGCAAGGTTCGAGGCAACAATTAAAAACCATGGTAATAATGATGCGAATTCTGGAGATATCGAATTTTATCAAGATGGAAACCTTGTAAGCAGACAGCCTCTAGGAGTAATTGAATCAAACTCATCAAAAGTAATTTCCTTCCTAGCTAATTATAATAAGCCAGGAGATTTAAGTGTCTCTGCAAAAATATCCAAAGACAATTTAAGTGAAGACAACCTACGACACACTGTTGTCAATATTCGTCCCAACATTCGAGTTCTCTGTGCTACAGATTCTGCTAGCGATGGACTAGAAAACTCAACTAATGGGCTATTTTTTCTTGAAAATGCACTTCGCTTAAGAAGTACCGATGAAGGAGCTGGAATACAGGTTACCTCTGTAGATTCTTCAGATCTAACTCTAGAGAAATTCAACGAGTACGACATAGTCATTCTAGCAAATGTTTCTTCGCCTTCAGTTGAGATCGCAGAGAAATTAAAAACCTTCACAACGAATGGAGGAGGGCTCATGATTTTTGCTGGAGATAATATAGATCAAGAAAAATACGGGCAAGCATTTGGAATTACTCCTGAGAGCATCTTACCTGCTGTAATTGGCAATAAGACAACAGCCAGCGAAGAGGATAATAATCAGTGGACATTAGCTGTCCCTAGTTCTGATCATCCAATTGCTAGAGTTTTAAAATTGATACCAGAAGACATGATTAATGGTGCAAAATTGAACAGCGTCATTGAACTCAAACCTCTATCCGGATCACAAACTATCCTGAAGCTAGTTGAAAATAATGCACCATTACTTGTCTCAAAAAACACTGGGGAAGGCTCAGTAACAATCTGCTCAACCAGTGCCAATCGTTCGTGGAGTGATCTTGCCATTCATCCTATCTACACCATTATGATTCAGCAAGCTGTTACGACCACAACTAGCAAACCGGGATCCAGACTTGCGATGGTTCACAGCCCCAAAAGCATTAGCATTGAAGGAATTATACCATCAAATGCCAAACTACAGAAAAATAACATCGGCGGTAACGATGCTGAGGATATAGAAACTTCAAAATTAGCCGTATCAGCAATCACAAATGACAGCTTTAAAGTAGAGGTTAAACCTGAAGACATTACTGATACTGGAATCTACAATATACTTGATCCTCAAGACTCTTCTTTAGGAATCATCGCCGTAAACTCAGATTCTGCAGAATCAAATGTTAAAGTCGCTGCTGGCGATGCACTAAAAGAAACAATCGGTACTATCAATAACGTTAGCATCATTGTCGAATCCCCCGACGAAGCAATACTAAATAAGAGAACCGGCAGTGATCTTACTTCTATTCTATTGATGCTTAGTATTATTTGTTTTGTTCTACAGTCAATTTTGGCAAAATATTTTACTAATAAAATCAGCAAAGGCGAGACTGACATCGCTGCCTCACTTCAACTCAGTAATGTGGCTGCGGCCCGTAGAACCTAAGGAAAACCTTCACTAAAATGCTAGAAAAATTTATAGGCCTAGACGAAAACGAAAGACTCAATTCTTCTTTTACAATCGAATGGTCTCATGGAGCAGTCGTCGCCCTTTCTCTTATAATAGCCGCCGTCATTTTCTCTGTTTATCTTTATCGTTCAGAAAAAAAATTACCGAAAAGTAGACGAATTATAATGACTGTCTGTCAGGGACTAGCATTATTAATTTTAATAATTATTTTCATGGGTCCTTTTGCGAAAATAATTAAGTCTAGTTCTTACAAAAGAAATATGCTTTTCCTAGTCGACACTTCGACGAGTATGAACACTCAAGATCAAAGAAACGCCAATTCTATTGAAAACGCTGCAAGAGCATTAGGAGAACTCAAACAAGATCAAAATTTTGATATAGGTAAGGCTAATGAAATCCAGGGGGAAATTGGTAACCCAAGCCGCATTGATCTTGCCAAAGGGACTATCAAAAATAGTAAAATAATTGATCAGCTCAGCAATAAATTTAATGTTAGCGCTTACACTTTTGACAGCCAGCTAAAGCCAATCGAAAAAGAAGAGATCGAAATTAGTGAAGAGAATGCAAATCTCAACAAGTCTATTAAGCTAGATTTCAATGCCGAAGGGTCTAGCACGGCGGTAGGATCAGCTATAAATGAAGCTGTAGGAAAATTCGCTGGTAGAGAAGTTGCTGGAATTGTTGTTTTAAGTGACTTCATCTCAGTGAAGGGTAAAGATCCAGTGGAATCTGCTAGAACTTATGCTGAACAGGGCATTCCTATACATACCCTTAACTTAGGACTACCATCACCTCCTGATATTCATGTCCGTAAAATCATTGGACCTGACGTAGTATTCAAAGGTGATCGCGTTCCACTAAGGGTCCAAATCGAATCAAAGGGTTACAATGAAAGAACCGTTGACTTAACCCTTAAGATTGATGGTACTGATCAGCCTTCTCAACAAGTTAAACTAAAAGACGGCGTGCAATTTGCAGAACTCATATTCGTCCCAGATCAAGAATCAGGAACCGTCGAACTTGAAGTTACCTCAACTGCTTTTAATGATGAAACGACTGACAAAAACAACTCTGCAAATCACAGCGTTAGAATCCTCGACGAGAAAATAAAAGTTCTTTATGTCGAAGGAACTCCACGATGGGAGTTTAGATACTTACGCTGGGTTTTGCTTAGAGACCCCAGACTTGATGTACGCTTTCTAATGACCGAAGGGGATCCTGCCCTCGCTGGATCATCTCCTCGCCACATTGGCACTTTACCAACAAACAAAGAAGACCTCTTTAAATATGACCTAATCATCCTTGGTGATGTTCCTTCAGGATATTTTAATACAGATCAAATTGAGCTAATTGATGAACTTGTAAAAGAGCGAGGAGGTTCACTCATGATGCTTGCCGGTCCAGTAGCAGCCCCCACTTCTTACAAGGACACAGCCATAGCCGATATTCTTCCTGTAAAAATTGGAGCTGGCAGCTGGAACCCTGTCAATAGAGGAACATACCCAGTGGTTACTTCAGCTGGAAGACTTAGCCAATCCACGTCACTTTCCCTTTCGGACGATACGACCGATCGAATTTGGCAAAAAGTCAATAGTATGTATAAGTTACCACCACTCGACGGCGCAAAGGATGGAGCAACTATACTCCTAAGTCATTCCGGATCTCCTGAAGGATTTGATCAGTATCCATTGGTTGCATGGCAGCGATATGGAACCGGTAAAAGTTTATTTGTGGGCACTGAAGATCTGTGGAGAATGAGATTAGAAGTTGGTGACAGATATCATGCTAGATTCTGGGGACAAACCATACAGTTCCTCACTCTTTCAAGACTCCTCGGTCAAAACAAACAAATAACCATAGAAACTGACCGTTCCAGTTTCAGCGAAGGTGATACGGTACAAATATACGCTAACGTTCTCAGCGAGTCTTTTGAGCCTATTACCGACATAGAACAATATACGGTGTTAATTGAACCCAAAGGGTCGCCTGACTCCTCCTCAGAAATTCAACTCAGCCCAATACCCGGTACGGATGGATTATTTTCTGGTTCTTATGTGGCAGGAGAAGATGGCTATTATGTTCTTAAAGCAAGCCCTTCAGATGAGAGTCGAGCTAATACTCCCGAATTTGAAGTTGCGACTATTAATCCAGAGGATAGAGAGACTGGATCAAGACCTGATCTTGCTAAAGAAATGGCCGAAATATCAGGTGGTGAATTCTTGAGCCAACAAGATCTGCAGACTTTCATAAATACATTCGATAATGAAGAACCAAGAGCAAGCGAAGTAGAAATCATTGAAGAACTTTGGGATAAAGAATATTTATTTATTTTAGTACTACTCTTTGCAGGAACTGAATGGTTCTTCAGAAGAAGAGAAAACCTCGTTTAAAAAATTTCCTAATATAAAATGCAAGAAGGATACCAGTTAAATATCAATGATAAACTCAAGGCTGCTTGGAGTAGAGAACAACGCTTCATCAACACTAGGGGCTTTGTGAGATCCATAATATGGATTGTTTCCCTAATTATCACCTCTCTCATTATTGACATACTAATTTGGAAGGGAGTTGGTGATAATAGTTATGGACTATTTTTAACGGTCATCAATGTGGTAATTGTTTGTTATGTTATTTATAACGAATGGTGGAAACACCGTAAAACTTATGACCCTGTCAGAACTGCTCTTCAAGTTGAATCAAAAAATCCAAGTTTATCCTCAATACTCATTACATATACGGAACTTTCGGATGAAAATGCGGAGACAACAGCTCCTGAAGAAATAATTAAAGCGATCGAAGATAAGGCTAACGAAAAAACGAAATCAGTAGATTTCCAAGAAATTGTACCTTGGGGCCAAATAAATAGAATACTTCAAGTAAGCCTGGCTTTAATAATCTTCTTTGGATTAATTAGCTTCAAATGGAAGGAGCAAGTCGGCACCTTATTTCAAAGGCTAGTTGGCCAGAATGCAAATTACCCAACCGAGACAAACATTAATACAATTCAAATAGATGAACAATTAATGAAAGTGGGGACCGCTTTTAAGGTGAAATCTGGAGGCTCATTAAAAATTAAAGTTCTAACTGATGGTAAAACTGTTTCTACCGCACAACTTTACACTAGAACAAAAGGCATTAAAGAATGGGCCTCTAATCCATTCCAAATGGATCCACTCGCCAACAATAATTTAAATTACGAAAGGCAATTAGAAGAAATTACTGAAAATACCGAATTTTATATAATGGCCAATGATGACAAAAGTGAAACTCATGAAATTCAAGTCATTAAACAGCCTAGATATAAGTATGAGGTTGAAAAAATATTTCCTGAATACATAAACCAGAAATCTGAGACGATTACAGAACTCAATATAAGAAATGGGTACAAGTTGGATGCGCCACAAGGAACTGAACTAAAGTGGAAAATTAGTACTCAAACAAAAGTCAAAGCAATGGAGGTAAGAATCGGTGAAGAAGAAAAAATCAACGCGACAATAAGTAAAAATGGAAAACTCATAACTTTTACTAAAAAAGCAGACCAGTCATTTAATTACTCCTTCCTGTGGACCGAAGGTGAAAGTGGAAAAGATTTTAAATATGTTGATGTCCAAAATAGCGTTAAAGTTATTGACGACACCTTGCCTGTAATTCAGTTAATCACTCCTAGCGCTGACAACAGCTTCGCTACGACTAAAAAGATTGTGAACCTTAACTTTAAAGGAACAGATGATTATGGCATTGGAAAATCCCACTTAACGTTTTCAGTCAAAAGAGATGGCAATAAAAGTGATGGTGAAACTGA
This sequence comes from uncultured Verrucomicrobiota bacterium, assembly GCA_902510815.1. Taxonomy (GTDB): domain Bacteria; phylum Verrucomicrobiota; class Verrucomicrobiia; order Verrucomicrobiales; family DEV007; genus EC70. The sequence goes on from CABXDI010000021.1 coordinate 24,836, forward strand.
ACTAATAAAAAAAGAAATCCATGACTTCGAAGGAAATTCATCCATCAATCATTCGTATCTTTGGAATTTATCTGATCACATAAGCGATCTTAAACCTGGAGATCAAATCTCATACCAAATCGAAATCCAAGATCTTTTCCCTGGAGAAAAAAAACATATTAGACAATCAAGGAGCAGAAAAATATCCATTGTCACACCCGAGAGATATCTGCAATGGTATAGAGCACAACTTGCAAGTCAGCAGGATCAAATTAAAAGAGCGCGTGATAGTGAGGAAACTGCATCAACTCAAGTAAAGCAATTAAGACAACAGGAAAGCGAAGAAAAATGAACAAATCATTTATAAAAAAAATCTTACTTTTATTGATCACTTGCACATTTTCATTATGTGCCATTGCTGTATCAGAGGAAGAATCTAAACCTGACTCAAAACCAGAAACTAAAGGTGAAAAAGCAGTAACAGAACAAGAAAAACCTGCTCCAACAAAAACTATAAAATCTGCCATAAACCCAAACGCAGATTTACTACAGACTGGGCCCAGACTATCTAAAGAAGCTCGAAGACAGGACACTGTAGGTCGCAGAGCTAGGACCATTGCAAAAAGAATGAATTTCTTATTGTCCGAGTTAGAGTCTAACGGCCTCCTCGAGGAAGGAAATGGGGATCAATTAAAAGAAACAAGTACCCTTCTCCTTACAGTTGCTAGAAAGGATGTTCCAAGCGTCGCTGAAAAACTTCGACAGGCTCAAGGAAATATAGACGGAGCCTTACCTCATATTAAAGGCGCCGAAGAAGGAATAGGAAAAGTTATATTGGATCTAGATAAAGTCATTGAGGGTGCCAAATCAATTTTGGTAGATGATCGTCTTCTTAGAGAACTCACTGAAATCATCAAATCGGAAGAACTTTTAAAAAAGGGTTCAATCGATTGGATTCGTAAAATGCAAGTCAATCCAGAATCAAAGAACCTTGATCGTGGCCGACTTTCAAGAGTTCAGGAATCTGTCATCGATAAGTACGCCGAATTCATAGATTTACTAATCCAATCAAAAGAAGCTTCAAAAGGAACTGCTGCAGGCGATCGTTTCGAAGCAACTGAAAAGTCTCTAAATGATTCAGATCCTGAAGCATTAATGTCATCTGCAGTAGATAACCTTCTTAAAGATCAAGCGCTCGCTGCTGGAACAGATCAAGGAAAAGCTATCGAAGCTCTTCGAGCTGCTCAAAAAATATTAAGTGCCGAAGAGGACGGCTTTGATGATTTAATTAATGCCATACAACATTTAATAGCTGTTCAAAGGGAATTAAAAGAAGACACCGAACCTCCGGTTGCAGATGCAAATGCACCTAAACCAAACTTATTCAATGATAATCGATCTGAGTTGGAAGCAAGACAAATAGGCATTGCCAATGAGATTACTGACGTAAGAAAAATTCACTTACCTGATTATAAACCCAAAGAAAAACCTGATGGACCAACTGGAGAAACTAAAGTCAGTGATACCAAAGAGGAAAAAGACATTTTTGAAGCTGCTAAAGAAGATCCTTTTGCTGATGATGACCCCTTTGCAGACGATGACCCCTTTGCTCCTATAAAGCCTGGTGACTTACCGTTCGGAGTTGGCCCTGAAGCAAGCTTTGAAGAAGGCATCGGTGAGGCTCTTGTCGAAGCGGGTGAGGCTGCTGTAAAAGCTCACATATCTATTAACGAAGCCAAACAAGCTGAATCTGTAACCTTTCAGGAACAGGTAATAGCCGCACTTGAATCTGCACTAAGTTCAGCTCAAGCTGCCGACGCTTATGCTGAAGAAAATTCAGATGACGGGTTCGGTGATGATGGGTTCGGTGATGATGGGTTCGGCGATGATGGGTTCGGCGATGACGGGTTCGGCGATGACGGGTTCGGCGATGACG
>CABXDI010000022.1 GCA_902510815.1 uncultured Verrucomicrobiota bacterium
TTCAAGATTGCTGAATTTGATAATTTTGCCGATCTCGAGGATGAATTACATAGGGTTTCTGCTTCTGAAATAATTTTTTCCGAAGAACAGGGTGATCATTTCGATACACTTTCGGAAAATACTATCTCCCATGATTCTTATGCATTCTTAATAGACGGAGCATTTGAAAATTTAATCCAACATTTTGGAACGCATTCACTAGATGGGTTTGGTTGCTCAGATATGACGGCAGGGGTTTCTGCAGCTGGAGGTGTTTTTCACTATCTCCAATCAACACTTAGAAGGGATCTCAGTCACGTTCGAAATTTATCCGTATACAAAGCTAATGCACATGTTCTGATTGATACCTCAAGTGCCAGAAATCTCGATCTTGTTGAACATAGATCAGGTCGAAAACACACCTTATTAGGTGCATTAGACAGAACTCAAACGCCAATGGGTGCTCGTAAACTAAGGCATTGGATTCTTAACCCATTAAGAGAAGCTAAGATAATTATCTCTCGGCATGATCTCATTGAAGCCTTAATTTCTGCCCCTTTTCAATTATCAAAGATACGTGATTCATTATCAGAGGTAAGAGATATTGAGAGAACCGTTGGGCGGCTCAGTGGTGGTTCTGGAAATGCTAGAGACCTTCAGGCTTTATCTAAATCACTATTATCAGTTCCAGAATCACGAGATCACTTGGCTGCTCTTAATGGAGGATCATTAGCCAATGAGCTAATTCCTAGAATGCGTGATTTTAAGGATTTAGTAAAATTGTTGGAAGACGCTATCTCTGACGAACCCCCAGTCTCTTTAAGAGAAGGAGGAATATTTAAGGACGGTTATAACAAGGAACTAGATGAACTAAGGTCTGCATCTACAGAGGGTAAAGCGTGGATCGCTCAACTTCAAACCGATGAAGCCGAGCGCACTGGCATTAAGTCTTTAAAAGTTAAATACAATAATGTCTTTGGATATTTTATTGAAGTTACCAAAGCTAACCTTGCTAATGTTCCTGAGGATTATACACGAAAGCAAACGACCGCAAATGCTGAGCGCTTTATTACTCCTGGACTTAAGGAAATGGAAAATAAAATCCTTGGTGCAGACGAAAGGGCTAAACAACTGGAATATGAAGAGTTTACAAAGGTCAGAGACACCACCCTAGAGAGCCTAGAGTTACTACAGGACACAGCTGATGCAGTCGCTGAAATTGACGTCATCTGCGGCCTAGCTGAGACTGCAAGGTTATTTAATTATTGCCGTCCCACGATTAATGAGGGGCCTGAGCTTAAGATTGAAGATGGTAGGCACCCGGTCATTGACCAAACCATGATCGATGAAAAATTCATTCCCAATGACTCAAAAATTAATACTGATGAGACTCGTTTAATCATATTAACTGGCCCGAACATGGCAGGTAAATCGACTTATATAAGACAGGTTGCCCTAATTACATTAATGGCTCAAATAGGAAGCTTTGTTCCAGCCGCTAGTGCAACTATAGGCATAGTCGATAGGATATTTACTCGAGTAGGGGCCAGTGATGATCTAGCGCGAGGTCAATCGACTTTTATGGTTGAAATGAATGAAACGGCATTAATCCTCAATAATGCCTCTAAGAACTCGCTTGTTATCCTTGATGAAATAGGAAGAGGGACGGCTACTTTTGACGGTTTAAGTATTGCTTGGGCGGTCGCTGAACACCTCCATGACGATATAGGCTGCAGAACATTATTTGCCACGCATTATCATGAGCTTACATCTCTTGCTGAAAATAAAAATGGAGTTGGTAATGCAAATGTCGCAGTTCGTGAACACAATGATAAGATCATATTTCTAAGGAAAATTATCGAGGGCAGTGCTGATCGTAGTTATGGCATTCAAGTTGCAAGGCTTGCTGGTCTTCCCATGAAAATAATTGAACGCTCTAAGGCTATACTCTCTCACCTTGAAGAGAAAAGCGTTCAACCTAACGCTCAAAATGAGCAAAAAAAGAAAAAGAAAAGTAAGCCTAAAGAGAGTGAAAATTTACCTGATGCACAAACTCCTCAGCTAAATCTTTTTAATTGATTATTGCCGTTTTCCAGAAATCACAAGATCTCTAATTATGTATAAAAGCACTTTTTTATTACTCATTTTTCTACTTATAAAATCCTCTTCTTTCTCAAAAGAGTTCAAAGGTGCAAAGAGAATAAAATTCATAAATTATCCTCAATGTATCGAATTAAAAAACTCTGTAGGAACCACTGTTGTCCTCAGTCATCATGTCGGTGGGCGCGTTTTAAGTTACAAAAAAAATAATAAGGAATCTCTTTTCATTGCAGACAATGAAAGTGAATGGGAGCCAAATGGGTCAAAAAAGCCTTCTTCAGCTGGAAGGTTCGATATAGGTCCTGAATACCTAATTCCGAGAAGAACTGAGTTATGGTCTGGGAAATGGACCTCAACGATCACTGGACCTCGCAGTGCAAGACTTGAGAGTAATGAATCAAAAGATGCGGGCATCCGTTTGATAAGAGATTTCATTCTTGATGAAAATTCTTCTCATTTAATTTGTAAACAAATCATGGAAAACACTTCGAATGAAATTCAACGATGGTGTCACTGGGGAAGGATGTTTGCAATCCATGGTGGTATTGGCATTGTACCACTCACACCAGAATACAAAAGATTTCCAAAGGGTTATATTATGATGCGCGGGCGGGATGAAATGTTAATTCTTCCTGAAGATCCAATGATACGCAAAAGAGGAAACTTCCTTGAAATTTTAGGCCCCCCCTCCGAACCTAAACTAGGTTTTGATTCTTTTGCTGGCTGGTTTGCTTATCAAATGCCAAATGATTTGGCATTCGTAAAAACCTATAAAACTTTTCCTGATCGGTTGTACGGGGAAATCGCAGGACTAACTTTATCAATTTGGTATCCTAACAAAGATTGGGTTCCTGCATGTGAGTTAGAGCCTATAGGCCCTATGGAAGTAATGAATCCAGGTCAAACAGCTTCGTTCACTGAAAACTGGTTTTTGATCGATAATCCTTATCCAAATAAAGGCGATAAAATTGATTTATCTTCACTCCAATCTAAAGTCAAAAAACTTCATAACTAAAAATAATCATGAAAATTATTAGCTTTTACTTCTACCTCTTCACCTCCTTATCTACTTTTTCATTAGCAGAAAAAATTGATGTTTATTTTGGTACTGGTGGTCGTTCTTCGGAGGGAATTTATCATTCAAAATTTGATACAGAGAGTGGTAAATTATCACAGGCTAAAGTGGCAGCAGAAATCAATGGCCCTGGTTTTCTAGCTTGGCATCCAGATCAATCAAAAATTTATGCAGTAGCTGGAATTGAAGGTGGTTCTGGCGTTGCAGGTTTTCATGTAAAAAAAGATGGTTCACTTGAACAATTCACAAGTTCTCTAGTTAGAGATGGTGGAGGAACTCATATTGCTGTTCATCCTTCTGGTAATTTTTTGCTGACAGCTCAATACGGAGGTGGCTCTACAGCTCTTTTCCCGATTAACAAGAAAGGAGAACTCGGGAAATCTGTAGTCATCGATCATGTGGGTGGCTCTAAAGTTGTTGGGAATAGACAGGATTCTCCTCACCCACATTGGTGTGGGTTTTCACCTGATGGGAAATACGCTTTCGTGCCTGACCTCGGCACCGATAACATTCATATTTACAGGGTAAACACTGATCAAACTGGAATAGACAAGCACTCACTAGCAGCAAGTATTCCTGGGGGCGGTCCAAGGCATATGCGTTTTTCAGCTGATGGAAAATTTATTTATCTTTTAAATGAACTCTCACTTTCTGTAACAACATTCACTTACGATAAAAATACTGGAAAAGCTAAAAGACTTACCACTACGCCATCCTTGTCTGATGAAGTAAAAGCAGAAGAAACATTTAATTCGGCAGCTGAAATACTAATTCATCCTAATGGAAAATTTGTTTGGTCTTCTAATAGAGGTAACGACAGCATCACTTGTTATAAGTCTGACCCTTCGACAGGCAAATTAATCGTTACGGAAGTCGAGCCAATTAGAGGCGCTTGGCCTCGTAATATTAATATTGATCCAACCTCAAATTGGATACTAGCAGCAGGTGCACATTCCAATACGATAGCCGTTCACAAGATCGATCAAGAAACTGGAAAGCTCTCTTTTCAGACTCGAGCAATCATCAGTGTTCCTGGACCTATTTGTATCTTATTTAAACAATAATAATTTGTTTTAGCTATGCTAAAACACCTTTGATTACTTCTGCGGGAACCACACCTGTTAATCGCTGATCTAAACCTCCGTAGTGGTAAGTTAAACTTTCATGATTTAATCCCATCAAATGTAATATCGTAGCATGGAGATCACGAACATGATGCTTGTTGACTGCCGCTTCATGACCTAAAGGGTCCGTTTCGCCGTAACTTGTTCCTGCATTTACACCACCCCCAGCAAGGAAATAACTAAATCCCTTAGGATTATGATCACGACCACCATTATTTCCCTGCGAAACAGGTTGGCGACCAAATTCTCCCCCCCAAACCACTAACGTTTCTTCTAGCATTCCTCGTCGATCGAGATCTTCAAGTAATCCCGCTATAGGCACATCAATCTCAGGACCATGAATCTTAAGATTTTCTTCGGCTCCGTTATGGGCATCCCAGTTTTGCTGTTGATGACCTCCTCCAGAGTAAAGCTGCACAAAGCGAACTCCCTTCTCAACTAAACGGCGGGCAATTAGGCACTGACGACCAAAATGCGAAGTTGGAATTGAGAGCTTATGGTCACCCTTACCCATATGTAACCCATAAAGCCTTTTAGTTTTTTCATCTTCATTAGAGATGTCAAGCGCCTCAGGAGCAGAAGTTTGTAGCTGATATGCAAGATCATAACTAGCGATACGGGCACTGAGTTCAGAATACGATTCTTTACCACGTAAGTGCATTTTATTAAATTCGTTGATAGCATTTATCTTATCCCCCTGCATTGAATGTGTAATCATTGAACGCGGATTCAGATTTAATATTGGGTTTCCTTTAGACCTTAAAATAGTCCCTTGATATGCAGCAGGCATATACCCACTTGCCCAGTTTGCTGCTCCTGGAATTGGTCCACCTCGGGCATCAAGCATAACCACATAACCAGGCAAGTTAGGGTTTGTGGTTCCCAAACCATGAGATACCCAAGCGCCTAATGAGGGGTGACCTTGCAAAATTCGACCACAGTTCATTTGCAAATTTGCTGAGCCATGAGCAAAGGAATCCATATAAAGTGACTTAATAACTGCAAGCTTATCCATGTGCCTTGCAATATTTGGAATAGCATCTGAGCACCACTGTCCTGACTGCCCGTGTTGAGTAAACTTTCTCTTTGATGCCAAGAGTTTGGACTTTCGCAACTCACCTCTACGAATTTCCATATTTACCTCTTTACCATCATTTTTTTGTAATTCTGGTTTATAGTCGAATAAGTCCATTTGTGAGGGGCCTCCATACATATAAAGAAAAATACAAGCCTTGGCTTTGGCAGGAAAATCCTGAGGTTTAGGAGCTAATGGGTTAACTAATGTACTAGCAGGCAAAGCACCAAATACCTTTTCCCCAGGAAAAATGCCAGATAGAGAAATTCCAGCCATGGAAGTTCCAAAATATTTAAGGAACTCTCTTCGGCCTTCTTCTTGAAACCTCGATTTTATATTCATTTAAATTATCTCACTTATTAAATTCCTAGGTTTAATCAACATATATAAATTCATTGAGGTTTAGTAACATTGAGCATAATTCAGCCATTGCCCTTCTTTCAATAATTTGCTGATCTTTGTTAAGAATAATTTTTTTGTCATCTCCTATTAATTTGGAGGCAGAATGATTTATTTGCGTAATTGGATATTTTTTTTCATTATGATCAATTGAAAGTTTATCAAAGGTAACGCTTCCTCCCCACGAACTTATGCCAAACCGACCCTCTCCTAAAATTGGCTCATCGTCTTTTGCAAAAACTTTAATAGCCTCCGTTCCTACAGATCCAGAAATTTTGAACCCTATTCTATTTTCAACAGACTCTAATTCAAAATCTAGAAACCCAGCCTTTAAATCACCCGTAGATTCTTTAGCAAGGGTTTCAATTTTACCTTTATTATAACGTTTCAAGGAAACTTCATTAGAATCGGCATCAATCAATGCCACATATCCATCAAATTGATCTCCTCTTACTTGAGCTCTTATCAAAATTAATACCCTTTCAGTAATATCCTGTAATTGAAATTTTCCGCTAATCTTGTGGTCTCTCGATTCCATTCTAAATAAAGCAAATGCCGGCCATTCAATTTCTGCTCTAAGTGCGCTTTCATAACCCCCTGTCCACTTACCTTTAAAATAATCCCACCCAGAAGTGGGTCCTTTGAAAAACTGCTTTGATGGAAGAATCTTGTGATAGTCATTAAAAAATGCAGATGGGTAGTCTGGCCTAAAGTGAATCTGACTTTTTAAAGGTTCTTGTTTTTTGTGCTGTGTTACTAAAAATTTCTTTGCCATTTCTCGTTCTGCATGACTGGGGTCCCTGCTCAACACAGTTCTAAAGGCTTTTCCTATAGGATCTTTACTGAGAAGGGCACTATTAGAGATAAGCTTTGCGCTTTCAGAAATTATTTCACTGTTCAGCATTAAAAGCGCTTGTGGCGCAACCGTTGTTTGAGGGCGAGCCCCTAAAGAGCCCTCCGTGTTGGCATAATCAAAAAGCTCAAAGAACGGATAGACCATAGTCCTTTTGACAAATGCATATACGCTTCTCCTTTTCTGCTCCTCTTCACTTGACCATTTCCAACCACGACCCGGTTTGGAAGCTCCTGCGACAACTTCGCCATTTAACGCTGGATAGAAACTAGGCCCGCCTCTTTTATTGTTTAATTGACCACTAATTTGTAGAACACGATCTCTAATTGTTTCAGCTTCCAAACGTCGAAGGTTCATTCTCCATAGATGTTCATTTCCAGGATCCTTATCAAAATTTTCGGAGTTATTTTCAGAAGACCGTTTATAGGCTGCGGTATTCATAATGACCCTGTGCATATGCTTAATGGACCACTTGCTTTTTACAAACTCTGATGCCAGCCAATCTAAAAGCTCAAGATTTAAAGCAGGCTTACCCGCGCGACCAAAATCATTTGGGCTGCCAACAATTCCTTGCTCAAAGTGATATTGCCAAATACGATTTACCATGACTCGAGCGGTCAAAGGATTAGAAGAGTCCGTGATCCATTTAGCGAGAGCTAGTCTGCGGCCTGAACTTTTCTCAGCTGGCTCAGGTTTGGGGCTAACAGCAGAAAAAACATCAGGTATCCTTGGTTGAACTTCTATACTAGGTTTGGAAGCTTCTCCCCGAATTAAAACATGAGTCTCAGGCGCTACAGTGCCATGTTCACTAATACTTAGCGCCTTACCTCCCTCTATTTGTCTCTGTATGATTCCCTTATCGCTCGGCTTTTCATAATTTCTAACATTCCTAAAATAAGCCAACATGGAATAATAATCTTTTTGGGAAATGGGATCAAACATGTGGTCATGGCACCGCGCACAACCAGCTGTCAATCCAAGAAAAGTTTCTGTAGTTGTTCGTAATATGTCATCTAGACCATCATACTCTGCCTGTAATTTATCATCTGGTTCATCATCCCAGACACCAAGTCTATAAAACCCTGTAGCTATTAATCCTTCATCACCGCCTTCAACAAATGGCTTATTCTTGTTAAAGGCCTCAAGAATAAGTTCATCTCCGGCTAACTGCTCTAATATGAACCTGTCATAGGGTTTATCAGTATTAAAAGCATTAATTACATAGTCTCTATACCTCCAAGCATTTGGCTTCTCATCATCTCTTTCATAACCATTGGTCTGTGCATATCGAACAACATCCAACCAATGACGCCCCCACCTTTCACCGTATTCTGGCATGGCTAACAATTTATCTACCAACAATGCAAAAACTTTTTCTGTACTAGATTCGTCAGATTCGAATGCCTTAATTTCTTCATAGGTTGGGTTTAGACCAACTAGGTCAAAGTAAGCTCTTCTGATAAGTATCTCTCGACTCGCTAATGCATTCGGCACCAATTCATTGTCAATGATTGCTTTATCAATAATTGAATCAATAGAAGACTTATGATGGTCAGGTGATATAACGGGCTTGAAAGCCCAATAATTTCGATCTGCCTCGGATATGCTAAACTTCTCCTCGGCTACAATAATTAACTGACAAGCTATAAAATAAGCTAAACTCAAGGTTAGCCAAATTTTGGCAGTTCGTTTTCTCATCTTTGAAAACTTAGTAATTCGCTTTGCTCCTCTATTCTTTGTAGGTAATTCAAACTACGATGAATACCATCTCTTGAATCATGCAGTGGCTCATACTCGATAAGACATACCCCTTTATAATTCATATTCTCAAATATAGGTCGGTAATCTAAATCGTCATCACCTATTGCAACGGCCACCCATCCTTCACCTTGTCTCTTCCAGTCTTTTAAATGACAATAATTAATACGCTCATTGACTATTGTTAGACAGCAGTCTTTATCTCCAGGACGAACCGCTTTTATGTTTCCAGGGTCATAGTTAAAACCAACTCTTGGCGGTAATTGTTCAATCAGGCAATTAAGAGAATTAGGATCAGTAGAAACTGAATTAAAATGATGTGCTGATTCTTCCTCATCAAATGTTATTCCGCCATGAGTCTCAATGGCAATTGTCAATCCTAGACTCTCGCACAATTGATCAGCATCCCAGAATGCTTTGATCATCCGTTCCCAAATCTCTGAATTTACTTCTTCAACAGGTGTAAATCCTGCAAACAATCGAACCTGCTTAGCTCCACAATCTGCTGCTGCTAAAATCTGCTTCTTGACCTTATCTAGCATTTGCAAATGAGCATTATCATCACTAAGAGTAAAATCGTTCTCTATGCAGCAAAAGGGAGTCGCAATTCCGTATTCTTCATTCAAACATTTGAAATCCTCTATCTCATTAGGTTCTGGAAACTCAGAAAGACGGCCGATTTGATCACCACCTATTCCAAACTCAAGCCACTTAAAACCAAATTCACGAGCAATTTCAAAATGCTCTCGCATCGGTAAATTCCGAAATCCCCACTCTCCACATCCAATTTCAATGACTTTAGCTTCCTGCATAGAAAAGAATAATAAATCATAATTAAGCCCAACAAAACCATGTTTTTCTCTAGAACCGCCTCAATTCATTAATAAAATCTAAGGAAGGTGCGAAATGGGAATTTTGACCTATCTTCATGGTAATTTATGAAATCTTCAGTCACTAAATTTTGTATTTACTCTCTTTCTTCCCTGTTTCTATTAATTTGCTCAGAAATCGAAGCTAAACGACCTAATATCGTCATTGTTATGACGGATGATCAGGGTTATGGAGACCTCTCTTGTCACGGTAATCCGATTCTCAAAACTCCACATCTAGATCAACTCCACAGCGAATCTATTCGACTCACAGATTATCATGTTGCACCAACCTGTTCTCCAACTAGAGCTGCTTTTATTACAGGCCGATGGACTAATAGAACAGGAGTTTGGCACACTATCATGGGTCGTTCCATGCTTCGTCATAACGAGGTAACGATTGGAAAGATCTTTGGGGATAGTGGTTATCATACGGGCATGTTTGGGAAGTGGCACCTTGGTGATAACTATCCTTACAGGCCTGAAGATAGAGGGTTCCAAGAAGTCCTGAGACATGGTGGCGGCGGAGTAGGCCAAACACCTGACTACTGGGACAATGCATATTTCGATGGCTCCTACTTTCATAATGGTAAAGCAGTTCCAGTCAAAGGTTTCTGTAGTGATGTTTATTTTGATTATGCCAAGCGCTTTATTCGTAAAGTAAAGAAAAGCGAAAAACCTTTTCTTGTATATCTCTGCACAAATGCTCCCCACGGACCCATGCATTCCCCTGAAAAATATAGCAAACCCTATTTAAATCAGGGGGTTAACGTCGGAAACTTTCTAGGAATGATAGCCAATATTGATGATAATGTTGGATCAATGAGAGCCTTTCTTGAGGATGAAGGCCTTGCGGAAAATACCATCTTCATCTTCACCACTGATAACGGCACATCAAGTGGTGCTAATATTCACAACAATGGAATGCGCGGTCGCAAAGGAAGTGAATATGATGGTGGTCATCGTGTTCCTTTCTTTTTGCATTGGCCAAAGGGAGGTCTCAATAAGGGACGGGACGTTGACACAATAACTTCCTATGTAGACGTCGTTCCAACTTTAATTGATTATTGTAAAGTTAAAGAACCAAAAAATGTTAAATTTGATGGAGTAAATATTCGCTCTCTTATTGAGGGAACAGCAAAAAATTGGCCTGACCGTATCCTTATTACTGATTCGCAGAGAGTTCGTGACCCAATCAAATGGCGTAAGAGTTCTGTAATGACTGATCAGTGGCGACTCGTTAATGGTAAAGAGCTTTATGATATAAAAGCTGATCCGGGACAAAAGAAAAATATTGCTCAAACCAAGCCTAAAGTTATAGCTCGTCTTACCAAATTTTATGATGACTGGTGGGAAGAAATCGTGCCTACTTTTGGACAGCCCACCGCAATATATCTTGGTGCAGATGCACCACTAGCCAATCCAGTAACATTAACCTGCCACGATTGGATTGCTGATGGAAGCACACCATGGAATCAAAGGCACATTCGCAACGCAGAGAAAAAACCATCCAATACGGGCTTTTGGGCTGTTGATATCAAAAGTGCTGGAGATTATACAGTGGAACTCAGGCGATGGCCCAAAGAAGCAGATAAAGCTATCACCGCAGAACTCGAAGCAGGAGCTGATGTTCCTGGAGTCAAACCTTTCAGAGCTGCCGTAGGAAAACCATTTGCAGCCATAAAAGCTCATCTCAAATTAGGTGGTAAAGAATTGACTCTTCCTGTCAAGAAAACAGATAAAGGGATCTTTTTTCATATTAAACTTAAGAAAGGTAGAGATGAGTTATGGGCCAAATTTACTGATGCCTCCGGTACCGCAATGGGAGCTTTTTATGCCTATGTGACTAAACATGATCTTGGTGGCAAAAAATCTGAAGGAATTCAGTAAATTACGTTACCGTTATGGAATAAATATAACCTTTTAACCGGTAGTCAAACAATGTAATGAAGCATCTCATAACATTTCTATTTTATCTGCTTATAGTTATAAAGAGCACAAATGCTTTTACTTTCGAAAAGATGAAAACTCCGGCGAACGAAAACGCTTTGGCTCCAAATTTATGTTCTTTTGGAGATCACTTCGCACTGAGCTGGATTGAGCGTAATCAAAAAGGTACAGATAAATTGAAAATGGCAAGTTGGAACGGCTTGAAATTTGATGAACAAAATCTGATTGCTCAATCCAAAAAAATGTTTGCGAACTGGGCTGATATTCCGTCCCTTATTGAAGCCCCTTCTGGAGATCTTTATGCTAACTGGCTGAATCGCATTGGTAATAAAACCTTCGCATATGGTGTTCGAATCGAGCGTTCTGTTAACCGAGGCAAAAGTTGGGATTCTATTGGATGGTTACATAATGATACCAGCGCTACAGAGCATGGTTTTGTATCACTAATCCCTGAAGATAGCCATGTGCGTGCCTTTTGGTTGGATGGTCAAATGATGAGCAAACCAAAGGGCAAGATGATGCTGCGCAGTGCCATCATAGACGGTGATCAAATTAAAGATGAATGTGTACTTGATGATGATGTCTGCACTTGCTGCCCTACTTCTGCAATTCAATTGTCAAGTGGGCCGATAGTCGTCTATCGGAATCGTTCTCCTCAAGAGATCCGTGATATTAGCTTTGTTCTTGGTAAAGATCGTAAGTGGTCTAAACCGACTAGACTTCAAGCAGACAATTGGCTCATGCCTGGCTGCCCAGTCAATGGAGCCAGTATCGCTACAACAGGCAACCTTGTTGCAGTCAGTCGATTCACCATTATCAATAAGAAGGCTCAAGTCATTCTTCGTTTGTTCATGGCGGGTCAAAATAAATCTGGAAAAGACATAGTGCTCGATAAAAACGCACCAATTGGCCGTTCTGCTACGGTCTGCACCAAAGACTCAATATACACCGTATGGATTGGATTTGAAAAAAAACGATCTGTTTTGCGGATGGCTGAAGTTTCCTTAGCTGGAGAAATCAAAGAAATGACAACGCTCACCCAAATTGATGAAACTCGTTCTAGTGGCATGCCTCGCGCAATTTTTAGTGGTAATTATTTGTGGGTCAGTTGGACAGATTCGAATCAGATTCAACTGGGGAGGTTAAAAGCTGATGGTTAAATAAAATATTAATGAGGATTCATACGGTCCTAAAATTAAGTAGCAATGAAAAATTCAACGACAAAAGTCACCTTTATTCTTCTAACTTGGTTCCTTGGAAACCTATGCTCGGCACAAGAAAATAACCGGAAACCAAATATTGTTTTTTTTCTCGTCGATGATCTCGGATGGAGCGATTTAGGTTGTTACGGAAGTAACTTCCACGAAACACCAAACATCGATCGTTTAGCCAAAGAGGGTATGTTGTTCAATAATGCTTACTCGACCTGTCACGTCTGTTCTCCTAGCCGCGCCAGCATTCTGACTGGGAAATATCCGGCTCGCACCGATTTAACAGAATGGCTAAATGGGCGACCCGAACGAAAATTTGAAAAGCTCCATAGTGCTAAAAAACTTATGTCACTGCCCGATGAAGAAATTACTTTGGCCGAAACATTGAAAAAACATGGATACGCCACTGCCGATTTTGGAAAGGCTCATTTGCGTAAAGATCCAAAATCATATGGGTTTGATGAAGCAATCACTGGGTGGGTGCGTTCCTATTATTATCCCTTTTCCAAACAGTATGAAAAAACTCTTCCTGCAAAAAAAGGGGATTATTATACTGACAAGCTAACTGATGCGGCACTCAATTTTATTGAAAGAAACAGAGATAGACCATTCTTTGTTCACTTAGAGCACTTTGCAGTTCACGATCCGATTCAAGGCCGAAAGGATCTTGTTGAAAAATATCAAAAAAAACTTGCTGAAATGCCTAATCAGAAAGGGCCTGAATATATCTTAGAAACCAACCCTGACGGTCCAGAAATTTCTAAGGAAGAAATTAAAGAACTTGAGAAAAACGACTCCTTAGATATTCACCAAGAGAAACGTGTATGGTGGGTAAAGCAAAAACAAGATAATGTCGAATTTGCAGGAATGCTAGAAGCTACAGATGAAAGTCTAGGAAGAATCCGAGCTAAGCTGCATGAACTAGGCTTGTCTGAAAATACTATCGTGATATTCACAGCCGACAATGGTGGAATGTCTGCTTCAAACCAGTACAGAGGAATTAATCACTCTAGAAAGCAACTTGATAGTCGCTTCGCTTCATCCAACCTTCCTCTAAGAGGTGCCAAAGGCTGGAACTATGAAGGTGGAATACGGGTGCCATTAGTTGTTCACTGGCCGGGAAATACTAAATCTAACTCTAGATCCAACGCGGTAATTACCGGAACAGATTATTACCCTACATTGCTCAGCATGCTCGGATTGCCTCTAATGCCCAATCAGCATATGGATGGAAAAAGTTTCGTGCCTGCTCTTAAAGGTAAAAATCACAATCGTGGAGCAATATATTGGCATTTCCCTCATTACAGTAATCACGGATATCAGAGCCCGGGCGGAGCGATTCGCTTGGGTAATTATAAACTGCTCGAATACTTTGAAAACGGTACCGTCCAATTATTCGACCTGCAAAACGATCTTGGCGAACAAAACGATCTTTCCAAATCAAGACCGAAGATTACTAAGAAACTTTTGAAGATGCTTCACGACTGGCGCAAGGATGTAGATGCGAAAATGCCTCAAATAAAGACCTCTTCAAAAAAACTCTAATCACAATTAAAGAATTAAATTTTCTCTGGAATGAAAAACCATAATATCTTCATCTCATTGTTCCCGTTGATCCTTGGATTACTATTCACTGTTTTAATTGCCTCAGGTCAATCCGATGAACTGTCTATAAAGAAAGCGCTAACATTTTATGCATCCTTTGATGGTGGAACCGATGCTGATATTAGTCGCGGTGATAAGCGTCTTTTCACTCTCATTGGCAAAGAGCCTAAGCTTGGGAACAAAACCGAAGGAATGTCACGTATCGTTAAAAATAAAGGGCTTTCAGGTGATGCTCTATTATTCACTAAACGCAATGCCAAGTGGTTGCTATATGATGGTGCCAATAATTTTCATTTTGCAGAAAACAACTGGAGCGGTAGCGTTTCGTTTTGGCTAAAAGTTGATCCAATCAATGGACTTGATCCCGGTTATGTTGATCCGATTCAAATTACACCAAACACCTGGAACGACGCTTCTTTTTTCGTAGACTTCGCCAAGGATGGAAACCCACGGTCCTTCCGGCTCGGGGCATTTGCTGACAAATCTGTCTGGAATCCTGAAAATAAGGATATTCCGGAACCACAAAGGCCATTAGTCCCGGCCAAATCTAATCCATTCAGTAGCGACAAATGGACTCATGTTGCCTTCACATGGGAAAATTTTAACACTAGAAAAAAGGATGGTGTGGCGACCCTTTATCTTAATGGAAAAAACGAAGGTAGTATTACCAAATGGAATCAAAAGTTTTCTTGGGCAGGAAAACCTCACCGTATCCTTATTGGTTTGAATTATATGGGTTTGTTTGATGAACTTGCCTGCTTTAACCGGGCCCTATCATCAAAGGAGGTCAAGCATATATTTGATCATCGGACCCTACGGAATGGATTAGATTTAAAGCCTTAATAAATAAATCATACCTCTTTATTTGAAGAGGTATCTAAATTGGATAACGGCGATAATATCAGTGAGTTGAAGTGAGCAGCAATCAACTCTCCTAATCTAGAGGCAGTAACTCTACCTTGCGAAATTCGCAGGAATGACTCTCGCTCTGTAAAGAGATCGTTCCGCTTTCGAGCTTGGTTCCATCGTCTAAATGGGGATGTTGATACTCAAGAACTACTTTTCCTTCAACAATATGTTTGAAGCTTTTTGATCCATCCACAATCACCTCTGCAGTCACCCACTGATCACCGTGGTAAGTTTTTGATTTGGAATTGATACAATGCCTCTTCAAAGCCTTTTCGTTCATCATGACGTCTGTCCCTGGTGTGCACAAATTTAGAGTAGTGCGGTTTCCCTCTCCACTGCCACCGAGCAATTGTACTTCAATCGAATTTGGGAAATCCTGATCGACCTTCATTGTTTTAGGGTCTTGGCCGTGAAGCATGAGTCCACTATTACGATAAGCCCATCCTGGGCCGCCCTTTAATTGTTCTCCGAGAAAACGATATTCCACACGAAGGCGGTAACGCGAGTATGGAGTTTTGTAAAACAAGTGACCAAAGGTCTGTTTAAACTCGTCGTATTTTTCATAGTTAACTTTGATCGCTCCGTCAGCAACGCGAAAAGTCTTACGCTTATCTTCGCCTAATTTTTCGTAACGAATCTTAGGTGTCCAGCCTGTGAGATCTTTACCATTAAAAAGTTGAATCCAGTTTTCTTTTTTTGCTTCTTCATTGACGGATTTAACTTCCTCAGTGGCTAAACTAGTTAAATTGAAAACAAAACTGCTAACAATTATAAGGAGAAGAAATTTAAATTGATCCATATTACTATTGATTGTTATTTTTTTGACTATTCTTAACCGGATTTGGCTTTGATGGAATCCCATTCTTAGGTATTTCAACGCGAACAGTCCAGGCAATTGCATTAAGAATTAGAGTACGCCAATCTTTGCTGTCCCAAGTATGGTGATAATGAGCACCAGTGGTTCCAAAACCGCGACCCTTACCATCTGGTCGCTCATAAGCCCAACCAATGTGTTGAATTTTTCCTTCCGCCATAGCCTTGCGAACGTGTGGATTATTAGAGTGCGGACCATCTTTACGTTTCATAGTGCTCTGCGGTGGATGGGCTGAAAGAATCGGTGTAACCCCCTTCATTTCTGGTTGGAAGCGCATATGATAATACCATTCATCGTCCTGAGTAAAAGGTTTCACTCCACGAGTAATAGGGTGCTCCGGTAACGACTTAATCTCAGCGATCCAGTGGGGATTAACCGACCAATGGGTTTCGAAATACCCACCCGTAGCTTTAAGCATTAGGTCTCCTGAACGTCCTTTTGGAACCTCAACTGCGTAGTGCATACAAACGACGCCGACGCCTTCATCAATAAGCTTTTCAAACTGATCAAGATGTTTCATAACGAGATGACCGCCTCCACCATTACAAAAGATAACAACGCAGTCAGCTCCCTCGAAGGCCTTGGTATCGGATGGCCATCCCTTGTAGAGTGAAGTTTCAAAACCCATACCACTCTCTTCGAGAGCTTTAGCAAGAAGTGCATTGCCGCTCACATGTGCGTGTGTTTTTGAATTCTTTCCTCCATCAGCAAGGAAAACGATTTTTTTCTTTTCCTCAGCAAGGACGGTATCTGAAAAGGCAATCACTGCTAGAGCTGTAATAATCAGCGCGGAAAAGAGCAATTTCATAATATGTTATTTAAAGCTGTAATGGATTAGTTTGCTGGGTATGCCTTGATATCCTTTGTATCTCTAGAGGCAGCACTATCAACTGGAAGGATTTCAGAAGAAACCGCTGGATAAGTAACTTTTCCGGTAGCCGCCCATTCAGTGCCACGAATGAGGGTCTCTTGAAAAGCGATACCAAGCATTGATTTGCTATCGTGTCCCATAACGGTATGAAAAATACGTCCCTCTCCGTAAGTAATAGTCATCAGAACAGGTTCGTGACGCTCTGATCCACCTTTGGCTAAAGCCGTAGCAAGTATCTTCATATTTTTTCCTGGACCACGCAAGCGATCGTAAAGCTCTTCTTTTGCTTGAAGAAATTCAGTTGGTAAACCCTTGGTGATGGGATGGTCTTTTTCACGAACATCAACCTTATACTCTAGAGGCCGACCATGAGAACCACCACGCCCCTTTGAGTCATCTCGAACTACCTTGCCGTCTTGCCAATAGATGTAAGGTCCATGCGTTTCGTTACGCCCACCCCAGCCACCTAGGCCAATCATCTCATTGTACTCTTTCCAGTTTGGGAAAGAATTGTCGGCGGCATGAACAACAACTAGGTTGCCTCCCTCTTTAACGTACTTAACAAAATCTGATTTTGTTTTCTCGGGCCATGAATCCCCGTTATAATTGGATAGAATAACGTGATACTTGGTAAAATCTGGATTAAATTCAGCAACCCGACTTTTAGTAACGGTAGCACGTTCAATTTCAAATTTTCCAGTGGCTTTAAGAGTATCAATCATGACTGGAGAACATCTGACCCAGTCGTGGTTATTTTGTCCGTCGATCAGAAGAACTTTAATTTTTTCAGCCTGATTTGTTTCTGCTGCAGATAATGAGCAGACCGCACTCAGACTTAAAGCTAACAAGATGAACGGAAAAACTTTATTTAGAAGAGATTTTTTCATGGAAAAAATCGTAAAACTTCTTCCAATTTAATGCAAGTTATTTGCAAATAACTTCCATTAAAGTCTAAAAAATTAGCCTCTACTTTAATACTTTTTTACTTTGAATTGTTTAATGTTGGTAAACAAATACATGTGTTTATTATTTAGAATAATGAAAGCATCTAGATTGAAAATCATTTCTTCACTTATAGCGCTCCTTATTTCCCAAATTTCATTAATAGCTGATCATGAACAGCTAAAGAAACCACTGTTTCGTTTTGGAGCCGTAGCTGACTGTCAATACTGCAACCAAACTAGCGGAGTTAGGAAGTATAGTCTTTCAACTCAAAAACTCCGTGATTGTGTAGAGCACTACAACAAACTTGACTTGGCTTTCGTAATTCATCTTGGTGATTTCATTGACCGAGACTTTGAGAGCTTCGATAAAGTCACACCCATCTACAATCGCCTCAAAGCACCTCATTATCATGTATTAGGAAACCATGATTTTTCAGTAACCGACGATAAGAAAGCATTGGTACCAGCTAAACTCGGTCTCAAAGAACGCTATTATGATTTTACTTACAATGGATGGCGCTTTCTTGCCATTGACGGCAATGATGTGAGCCTACACGCATATCCAAAAAATGATCCACGAACTAAGGCCGCAGCTGCCTTTCACCGTAGCCTCAAAGCTGGTACTCCTAATTGGAATGGGGCCGTTGGAAAAGAGCAACTGCGGTGGATAAAAGAAAAGCTTGAACTGGCCACAAAAAATAATGAAAAGGTAATTCTTTTTTGCCATTTTCCCATTTTCCCAGCAAATGTTCATAACCTATGGAATGCTGATGCTCTCACGCAATTACTGGGCAAATACTCATGTGTGGTGGCATACATAAATGGGCACAACCATAAAGGAAACTATGGAACTAAGGATAATATTCACTACCTAACCCTTAAAGGGATGGTCAATACTACTGAAAATGCCTATTCGATTATCGAAATTCATAAAGAAAAACTATTACTAAAAGGGGTGGGTCGCCAAGACGACAGATTAATGGCTTTACCAGCTAACAAATAAACTAAAAAAATTCTTGGGAAGTTACATGCTGTATTTATTAACATTTTTGTTTTGCTTCACATTTCCACTTTTGGCTTCAGATAAAGCAGCTACCTCCAAGTCCATCATGGTTCATTATATGCCATGGTATGCCTCAAAATCTATTAGTGGTCACTGGGGGTCGCACTGGACCATGAAGCATTTCGATCCCGACAAATTGGATGCCACGGGCAAACAAGAACTCGCCTCACATTATAGACCATTAATTGGAGCCTATGATTCAAATGACCCGGCCTTATTAGAATGCCAAGTCCTCCTTATGAAGTTTTCTGGTATCAATGGAGTCATTATAGATTGGTATGGTACTAAGGATTTCAGAGATTACGCAGTACTTCATCGAAATTCACTGAGCTTGATTAAATACATAAAGAAAGCCGGGCTGAATTTCGCCATTTGTTATGAAGACCAAACCGTCAAGCATATGATCAATGGTGGGGTACTTAAAAAATCTCAAGAATTAGCTTACGCCGAAAAAGAATTCCTGTGGATGGAAAAAAATTTTTTTGCTGACCCTGCCTATAAGAGGGTTAATGAAAAACCGATCCTGCTCATATTTGGACCACAACATTTCAAAAAAGATCAGTGGCCCCATATCATCAGCGCTCTTTCAATTAAACCTCAACTATTTACACTTCCACATCTTAATCATGAAATTAATAATTCTGGCGAATTCGGTTGGCCTCCTGTATACGGAGGCAAAAATATAAGCCCAAAAGAATGGAAGAAATACCTACAAGATCTTTATGAAGGGGGGGGGGATTCGTCAACTATAGCATCTGTATTTCCACAATTTCATGACATATACCAACAAGCGGGTGCCCACAAAAGCTATGGTTATCTAGATTCCCAGAAAGGAAAGACTTTTGATCAAACACTTCAAATGGCATTGAAGAGTAATTCGAAATTAATTCAGATTGCTACATGGAATGATTATGGGGAAGGGACGATGATTGAACCAACCACAGAGTTCGCCTACGAATATCTCGAAAAGCTGCAAAGCCTCTTCAAGGAAAACAAAAAATTTTCCTTCAACTCAAGTGATCTGCGGTTACCAGTAAATCTGTATCAACTTCGAAAACATTATGAAGGTAATAAAGAGATTAACGCTGACCTAAACGTCGCATCAAAGTTACTCTTCGATTCCAAAACTAATGAAGCTAAGAAAATATTAAGGCGGTATTCCCAAAACTAATAAATGCTAAATCGTTTATTCAATGAGCTTTAGATGAGTCTTTATTATTTTTCTCTTCATGGCTAAAAAGTTTTTTATCAAGAAAGATTAATTATTCCCTTTTTTAGTTAATACCCTTTCTAAATTTATATAAACATAATGGGTTGGCTAAAACCCTTAATATAGACTACAATATGACTGAAGGATCTTTTAATTAACCGCTATTAATATTAGAATCTATGAAGATGGAAAGACGACGATTTTTGAAGGGGGCAGGTGTTGCCATTGCATTACCAATGATGGAATCTGTGATGCCTAAGGCAGCGGCTACTGTTAATCACAAACCCGTAAGACGTTTCGTTTGTCTTTCAAATAATTATGGAGTTTACCAGAAAGCTTTCTTCCCTGACCTAAAGCAGGCTGGAAAAAATTATCAAATGCCAGACACGCTGAAGCCTCTCGAGAAGCACCGAGATGACTTCACAACTTTTTCCAACTTGGATCATGGTTTCACGGGTGGTCACCAAGGCGTACCGGTTTTCCTCAGTGGAGTTCGCCCTATACTTGCTCATAATTATGAGGAAGGAAACATTAGTCTTGATCAGAAGCTGGCTGAATATCATGGAGCCGCTACACGATTTTCTTCAATGACTCTCGGGGTCAAAGAGCGTAATCTGTTAAGCTTTACTCGAACAGGCGTACAGGTGCCCAATGTAAGTATGCAGCAGGCTTACCGCGCAATGTTTTTTGAAGACACTGCCGAGAAAAAAATTTCACAGGCTGAACGTTTCAAGCGACAAAATAGTATTCTCGATGTCGTCATGGATCAGGCCAAATCGCTAAACAAAGAACTTGGAAAACAGGATCAGCAAAAACTCGAAGAGTATCTTGGTTCTGTTCGGAGTTTGGAAAAGAAAATCGCCCAACAGGAACCTTGGCTTCAAAAACCAAAACCCAAGACAGATGTGGCTGAACCTAAACCAGGGAATGGAACTGAAGAACAGCTTAAAGCAATGATTGAAATCATTGCCTTGGCTATTCAGACCGACTCAACAAGAGCAATTACCTGCACAAGCGGATTTGCAAATGGAGACTTCGGACTTAATGGTGGCTACCATGGTTTTTCACATCATGGCGAGAGGGACGAACCGGTGGCAGCACTAAAGAAAATCGAAGGTTTTCAAATTTCTATGATGTCCTATTTAATAGACTTATTAAAAGGCCAAGAAGATCCTATCAACGGAGGAACTCTATTTGATAACACTTCAATCCTTTATGGTTGCGGTATGGCCGCTGGAACACACCAAACAAAAAACCTTCCCCTCGTGTTAGCTGGTGGCGGCTTCAAACATGGAGAACACAAGGTTTATCCAATGCCAGATCCTCAACGCGTACCAGCTGCGAATTTATTACTCTCCATACTCCAACAAAGTGGACTAGAAATAGACCGTTTCGGTTCAAGTACTGGTTCCTTAACTGGCCTCGAGTGGTCATAATTTACCAAAATTAAACACTGCTCAAAACGCAGAACAAATTAGCAAACTTGCTTATCATGGTTCCTTCATTGAAGCAGACAGTGCTAATAATTTTGCTTGCTCCGTGTTTGAAAGCCCATGCGGACGAGTCTTTAAAAAGCGTCGTACCATTTTTAGAAAAGCATTGTTATGGTTGTCACGGCACAGAAAAACAGAAAGGCGATATTCGTTTTGATACTTTAGGTAAAGATCTTTCGAACCATGAAAACCTTGAAATTTGGCAAGGCGTTCTTGATCAACTGAATCTTGGCGAAATGCCACCTAAGAAGCAACCACAACCTTCACGTTCCGAGACTGAACATATAGTAAAATCCTTAAGTAAGTCTCTCAAGTTAGCTTATGAAAAAGCCGAAAGCACAGGTGGTAAAACAATTCTTCGTCGACTCAATCGCCCAGAATTACGCAACACATTTCGAGACCTTCTTCATCTTAATGGGTCAGAATATCGACCAGGAGCGGCAGGATCTAAACTTGTAGATAACAATGGTAACGGAAGTGTAGAGCGTACTGGTAACGACCCTTTACGTTTTTTTCCGGAGGACGAAGAGGATCATGGTTTCTTCAATATTGGAGATAAACTCATCATGTCTGATTTTTATCTAAAGCTTGTTCTAGGCGCCGTAGAAGAAGTATTAACTCAAGCTACCCGACTTGAATCGAAACCCAAGATTGAAGCCCGTAATTTCTCAGGACACTTAATTACAGACAAAGGAGGGCATATTATAGAATCCGTATCTCGTAAATTTAATGCAGATTTTGACATGATGGCCACTGGCTATGAGAGATTTGGACGACTTGCACCAACAGAAATTAGAGGAGGTGTTGGTGTTTCTACTAGATATAAAATTACTGTCGAAGCTTCTGCTCATAATAAAAATCACCCTTGGGGTGAGTTATTTGATCTTGATAAAAAAGATCCTTTTCAACTGTGCTTAAATATAGCCGATACAAAAAATGGAGGCATTTCTGGTCCGACATCAACTCCCCTTAAACTTTGGTCAATACCTGATGATGGTAAGAAACATAGTTTTACTCATGAAGTCTGGATAGATAAAACATGGACTCCTTGGATAGGATGGGAAAACGGCCCTTGGGATCGATCCTTCCGCGCAGAAACCATTGTTGAAAAAATAATTCCTAATGAATTTAGTAAACGTCCTGACAAAAAGGCAAACAAAGAAGCACATGATAAGTGGCCAATTCAGATGGCGGAAAAACTTTTTAAGAATGGGTACAAAGGGCCTCATATTCGAATCCATAGCCTAAGCCTTGATCCTATAATTGATACGTGGCCACCAAAAAGTCATACTGCTCTTTATGGAAAAGGATCAGGAACGGAGGAAGAAATACGAAAACTCATGACCAATTTTGCCTCGAGGGCATTTCGTAAACCTGTGAGCCAGGAAATGGTTGAACCCTACGTTCAAATGGTTCTTGCACGAAAAGTTGAACCTATTGTCAAATTACAAGGGAGTATCAAAGATCTAAAATACAAAGTGTATAAAGGACTTTGGGAAAAGATTCCTGACTTTAGCACTCTACAACCGATATCAGAAGGAACATTACCAAAGGGTCTAATTGATATCAAAGTTTCTAAAATGAAGGAACAATTCGGGATGGTGTTCACGGGCGAATTAAATGCACCTAAAACAGGTAAATATATATTTGAAATCGCCTCAGATGATGGTGCGCGAATTATTATTGACGATAAAATAGCAATTGAACATGACGGTTTACATGGTGCACAACTAAAAAAGGGGGAAATAAAACTCCAGTCGGGTAAGCACTCAATCCGAGTCGAATACTTTGGTTATGGCCAGCCTAACAGCTTCCGTGCTGGATGGGGTGGTTCGGGTATGGCTCACGCAAAACTATCCATCGATGGCCTCTATGATAACTCTAAGAATCAAAAAAAACCCAATGAAATTCCCCTATTAATTAGAGCTATGAAGGATGGTTATGCTGCCATGCTTTGTTCTCCTCATTTTCTTTATCTTCGCGAAAATCCAGGGCGTCTAGATGAGTTCAGCATTGCGAATCGATTAAGTTATTTCCTCTGGTCTTCGATGCCTGATGAAACTCTTTTTTCTCTAGCTATTAAAGGAAAACTCAGTGATCCAGCTATTCTCAGTCAGCAAGTCAACCGCATGCTCAAAGATAATAAAGCCCAAGCTTTCATTCGCCACTTTCCTTCTGCATGGCTACGGCTTGATAAACTAGGCGATATGCCCCCTTCAGGGGGGGATTATCAGTTTTATAAAAACCTTAAAGTTGAGCCGATGCTCGCTAGGCAAGTTACGATGTATTTCGAAGGGATACTTGAGAATAATGGTAAAATTGAGGAATTTATTGACTCTGATTATACTTACATGAATCAGACGCTGGCAAAGTGGATCTACAAAAGAGAAGGAATTCGAGGAGAACGCTTGCGTAAAGTTTCACTAAACGACCCAAAGCGTGGCGGAATTTTTACTCAACCAGGCATTATGACTGCAACAGCAAACGGAGTCGAAACCTCACCCATCATTCGTGGAGTTTGGGTTCTAGAGAATGTTTTTGGAACACCACCCTCTACTCCTCCTCCAGATGTGGAACCATTACCAACTAACACGCGGGAAGCTACCAGCGTCCGAGAACTTCTAAAATTACACCGAAATAATGAAGCCTGTTCGAGCTGTCACGTCAAAATCGACCCTATGGGTTTTGCATTTGAGAACTTCGATGTCGTGGGCCGTTGGCGTGATAAATACAAACGAGCACGAGACCCAATCGACACCACTGCCACTATGGCTAATGGTAGGGAAATAGCTGATATTGTAGACTTTAAAAAAATGCTGTTTGAGCGCAAAGAGTTGGTCACTCGCTGCCTCACCAACAAGATGCTTACCTATGCTACGGGTCGTCAACTTGAGGCAACAGATCGTGGAGAAGTAGACCTTATTTTGAAAAAATTAAGCAAAAAAGAAAACCGACTCCGCGACTTAGTGACACTTGTAGTACAAAGTAAAATATTCTTGAATAAGTAATATGAATTAAAAAACGAAGTTATTGGCGCATGAGGTATTTCATTTATTTACTATTAGTAGTTAGTTTTTTCTTATCTAACGCCATAGCCCAAGTACCAAAACTAAAAGTTTCATCAATACCAAAGGGAAAGCTAATGGCTTTTGCACCTGCCTTTAAAAAATACATCAATGTGTTCGGTGTCCACGTCTTCGCAACGAAAGGAACACCCGACTCCAAGATTTTTCATGCTGCTTCAATATTGGCAGAATATCTGGACAATGATGAAAATGGTAAACCTGACAATATGCGTGTTATTGAAGCCTTAACATCAAGGGGCGCGTACCTTGAAATTTTCGTAAACGAACGTGAGCTACAAAGGGTTCATAAAAGAGGCGAACACTTCAAGGAAGGTTTTCACTATGGAATTTCACAATTTGTAGATGAAACGAATCCACAAAATGGCAGATTTGATGCTACTCTTGAGGAAGTCTTCCACTTGATAACTCATCACGGTTACGGAAACGCTTACCCAAGAATTTTTGGGCCTCACTCAGGAACACAAATTGCCAAGTGTTTAGATTTGGCTAGAAAAGGACACTTTGTTGAAGTTCCAAAATCTTATCCGAAAGGAGCTTGGTTCACTTATGATGATCAAAGCTGCGAATACGGCTGCATGATTACGGAATATATATATTGGGCAATGACATCAATCCTTGGCGCCCAAAAATCTCCTCAAAGGCGTCAAGAAATTATGCACGAGTGGCGCCTTCCCACACGTGAACTTGTTAGAAAGGGAGACCCCGCTGTTTTCGAGTTATTGACCGATCCTAAATATAAATTTCCCACTCGTCTTCCTGATGGAAAATATAAAGTATCTAGTTAGTTTTTGTTCAGTCTAATATCTATACCCCAATTAATAAATTATCGATGAGTTGACTCGTATCTTCTAAGGACTTGTCAGATCCTTCTCGAGTTGCCCAGCCAGAAAATTCTATCTCTTTTAAAGCAACTCGAACCTTATCCCAGTCGACATCACCTTCGCCAAGACGACAAAACCCATTCTTTTTTCCCCAGTCTTTAACATCTAATTTAACTGTGCGACTGCCAAGCGTTCGTATCCACTCCTCGGCAGGTGCAAACTTTTGCATATTACCAATGTCAAAATAAGCTCCAACCCATGGACTATCGAATTCATCAATATAATCACGAAACTTTTCAGGACTTTCGCAAAACCCATTCCACACTGTCTCAATTAAAACCCTTATTCCTAGCTTTGCAGCTAAAGGAATCACTGCTCGCACTTCCATAATGGATCGATTCCAAACATGATCATGAGTCTCGTTAACACCTCCTACCTTTCCTGGGACCAGCAATACGGAAGATCCTCCAAGCAAGTGAGAATTCATAATTGCTTTCTCAAGATTTTTTCTCCCTTTAAGTCGAACTTCTGGGTTTGGATCACTCAATCGAACTGACCAATGACCGCCGTTTACTAGGCCGTGTACACGGATGCCAGTTTTTTGGGCTGCGGCCCTATATAAATCGGCTTCATTAGCGTTTCCACTTTCAACGCCATCATAACCAAGTCCCTTTAATCTCATAAAAAACGCTTCAACTGATTCACCTCTTTTTTTCCCACCTTTTAGCGCTTTATATATACGGTCTTTAAAATTAGGAGGATTTCCCTCACCTTCTTGGCCTAAAGCAAACAATGGTGCAGAAGATAAAGGAATAGCTGAACATTTAAGAAAGGATCGTCGTTTCATCTGTTAGATAATTTTCTGGTTTAACTTAAGTAATATTAATCAAAAAAGGACGGTTATTACAAGGAAGAGGATTTCCCTTGCCCACAGGCTTAGAAAATTGAAAAATACCTGACTCTTTACCGCTAATAAATTTTGATGTCCCAACTATTTTATACAAAATTAAAAAATATTTTCATGATTAGGTATTGGATAAT
>CABXDI010000023.1 GCA_902510815.1 uncultured Verrucomicrobiota bacterium
TTGTCTATCGATGACAAGAATGTTGGATTCATTTTCCCAATTCCTTTGTTGATTTGGTGAAAGCTCATTATCAAAAATAATGCAGTCACAATTGAGATCTTTAGACTTCTCAATAATTTCAGCCATTTTGCCTTTACCCATGAGATGAGAAGGAAAATTTTCACGAACCCGGATGAGTGAACTATCAACTATCCCTATACCAAGTGTCTCTACAAGTTCTTGCAATTCATGCAAAAGACTTGAGGCCTCTTTTTCTTTAGCCTTGTCCAAATAGACTCCCACAAGTAGGGCTCTTTCTACGAGCTGTGGTTTTTCTCGAACTTCAAACATAAGTAATCTTATAATCCCTTAATTCACTAAGTGTAGTCTTGAGGAAGGATCATTCTTATATTAATGACGCTCTTCAAGGGAGCATTTAATTCTTTTTCCCTAAATCTTACTTCTTTAAGAGCTGATTTCTGCATTGTTTAGCTCTCAGCCCAACTTGCTTCATAAGTTATTATACATAATACATGAAACAACTTCCAAGGATCATCAAGCAATATCATAAGGATTCAGATGTTACTTATTTTTACTATTTTTATAGGGTTTAAATAAAACATGCTTTTCAAAAAAAGGTTACATGATTAACTTTATCCATAGGTGAGACTTAAAGTAACATTTGCGTCCATTTTATTGGCAACTGGATGGACATTTGGCGCCCCGGATGTGGAGGACCTAGTGAAACCAGAAGACCGCAAAGGGCACTGGTCTTTTAAACCTCTCGCCCGGTTTAAAGACGGCCAAAGTATTGATTACTTTATTAAGAAAAAATTGACGTCTAATGGCTTAGCTATGTCGCCAGAAGCAGATCAGCAAACATGGATCCGGCGTGTTTACTTTGATTTAATCGGTCTTCCACCGATACCTGAACAAGTTAAGGCGTTTCTTAACGACACTGACTCTGGTGCGCATGAACGTGTTGTCAATCAATTGCTCGATTCGCCACGATATGGAGAGCGATGGGCTCAGCACTGGCTTGATGTAGTTCGCTATGCTGATACTCATGGTTTTGAAGTCAATACTCCTCGTCCTAATGCATGGCCATACCGAGACTACGTAATAGATGCCTTCAATAATGATACTCCATTCGACCAATTCATTCGCGAACAAATAGCAGGCGATCAGTTCGGCCAGGATGCCGGCACCGGTTTTTTGGTTACTGCGGCACGCCTTTTGCCGGGCCAGATTGGTAAAGACGCTGCATCAATGCGCCTCGCTCGCCAAGATGAATTGGGTGAGATCGTTATCAATACTAGTGAGGCATTCCTTGGACTCAGCGTTGGCTGTGCTCGCTGCCATGACCACAAATTTGATGATATTTCTGCAAGGGATTATTACTCAATGCAAGCGTTCTTTTCCGGAGTGTCCTACGGTGACCGTTCGATACGAACCCTCGAATCAGAGACTTTGAACAAGGAAAAGAAAAAGTTTAAATCTCGGTTACGTGAAATTGATCGCACTCTAGCTAGTCTCGTGCCTCTAGCTCGTTCAGGTGTGGAACGTCCGCCCGTTAAAGCTTCATTAAATGTTGAAAGATTTGATGCAGTCAAAGCTCGAAAAGTCCGGTTCACCATAAAAAAGACAAACCTGTACGAGCCCTGTATTGATGAAATAGAGGTCTTTGATTCTAAAGGCAACAACATAGCTCTCTCATCACTTAACGTCATTACGAGCGCTTCAGGTAGCAAAGAAGAACCTAATCGGCACCAGCTTGATTTTATTAATGACGGAAAGTTTGGTAATCCGCGCAGCTGGATGTGCAGTGAAAAAATTGGGTGGGTAATGCTCGAATTTCCTGTAGAACATACTATTGAGCGAGTCGTATGGGCAAGGGACCGTGATGGTAAGTTCAAGGATAGACTGGCGATTGATTATTTGATTGAGGTTGCAGATGATTCGGGAAAATGGCAGGTGGTGGCAGACTCCAACGACCGCCGCTCGCTAATAGACATTGTAGATGGAATCGTTGAACCTGGCCCAAGTCGCACTGGGAATAATGTTTTTGAAAATGCGTTCGACGGTGATATAGGAACGATAACCTTTACGACTAATGGTGGCACAGTGGCTGCTCCACAGCGCTCATTACTAGCATTCCAGGAAGGAAAAATTCATAGCCTGTCGAGTATACGTATTAATGACGTTGCGGGTAACGACAATAATGGCCGCATTGAAAGAATCACTGTGCGCGCGACTACTGATTCTGATAAGGATCTTACTGCACGAGCTTATTTTGATGTCGCTAACCTTTCGGTTAAAATGTTAAGTGGCGATGCGAATCCCCTGCCTAATGTTGTTATTAATGGCAACACAATTGAACATCTCGACACTGAACATGATGGGTTTTACTCTATTGTTTTTGATCCAGTACAGGGAGCAACTGGTATCGAATTGGAGTGGGAAAATGAGGGACAGTTCAAGCACTGGATGATCCGCGAAATTGAAGCCTGCAGCGACGCTCCTGAAGCTCAAAAAAATCAAGTTGTTGTCATTGCTAAAGATCAAGTAAGGTCCAAGTCTTTAAGGAAAGAGAAAAGCAAAATAGAGTCACAGCTGAGAGAGTTTTCTAAATCTAGATCAATCTTTGGCGGAATTTTTGGTAAACCTGATCCAGTTTACATTTTGCATCGTGGCGATGCCGAGCAACCGAAAGAGGAAGTTACCCCAACTGTGTTGAGTGCACTCGGTGATTTGTCTTTGGCAAAGGATGCTCCAGAATCGGAGCGTCGGGTAGCGCTTGCAAAATGGATCGCTAATGAGCAAAATCCTCTAACAGCTCGTGTTGCAGTTAATAGGATATGGCAGGGACATTTTGGGATCGGAATCGTTGAGACAGCAAATGACTTCGGTAAGATAGGTGCCGCTCCATCTCACCCCGAGCTACTTGACTGGTTGTCTAAGGAATTTATCCATTCAGGTTGGTCAGTGAAGCACTTGCACAGATTAATTGTTCTATCTGAAACTTATCGTCAATCGGAACAGATCGTCAGCTATGCAAATGCTAAAGATTCTGAAGTGCGACTATTGTGGCGGTTTCCATCCCGCCGACTGGAAGCAGAAAGTATTCGCGATGGGATGTTGGCAGTTAGTGGAAGACTGAATTTGAAGACCGGCGGACCTGGCTTTGATCTATTTTCTTCACGCGGTGGACTCAGTGGATTTCCTCCGATCTTAAAATTTCAAAATGATGGCTTGCGCCGTATGATCTACGCTCACAAAATTAGAATGGAGCCTGATTCAGTTTTTGGCGCTTTCGATTGTCCTGATGCGGGCCAGAGTGTATCACGCAGACGACAGAGCACGACACCAATTCAGGCACTTAATCTGTTTAATAGTCAGTTCACGGTCGATGAGTCCAAAGCTATGGCAGAGCGCGTTATGGAAGATGTTGGAACCAAGGTGCCTGCTCAAGTCATGCGCGCGTATTGGCTCGCTTACGGAAGGGATCCGCAACCGGACGAAATGATTGACGCAGAATCGGTAGTACACCGACATGGTCTTGAAACACTATGCCGTGCAATATTCAATAGTAACGAATTTCTTTTTATTCCATGAGAAACGGCGCCGAACATATTTCACCAAGCGGGCGACAGCTATTGGATCGACGCGCTTTCCTAGACAACAGTGCCACTGCACTGAGTTCTATTGCGTTGACCAGTTTGCTAGGAACCGAAGGATTGCTCGCCACAAAAGGACCAGCGATTGATCCATCGCGACCTTATGCTCCTCGTGCGCCGCACTTCGCTCCGAAAGCAAAGAATGTACTCGTGATCTTCTGTCCGGGAGCCGTTAGCCAATTGGAGACATGGGACTATAAGCCAGAATTAATTAAACAAGACGGTAAACCTCTGGTTGGAGGACCGGCAGTGACTTTTCAGGGGCCCTCAGGCAATCTGGCACAGCCACAGTACGAGTTTCGGCCACGAGGACAAACCGGAAAAATGGTTTCGGAGATGATTCCGCACCTTGCGGAACTGACCGATGACATCGCATTCATTCATTCGCTTACTAGCAAATCAAACACTCACGGACCCGCGGAAAATTTTCTCTCTACTGGTTTTGTTCAGGACGGTTTCCCAAGCATGGGAGGATGGGTTAGCTATGCATTGGGGAGTGAAAATAATAATCTGCCTGCTTTTGTATCGATCCCCGATCCTAGGGGAATCCCGCAATCTAGTGTCAATAACTGGGGGCCAGGATTCCTTCCGGCGGAGTTTCAAGGAACGCCATTCAACGCCTCCAAACCGTTACTTCATTTGAATTCGCCAGCTGGAATATCAACAAAACAAAATCAGGCCGCCCGTTCTCTCCTTCAGAAGATGAATATCCGTCATCTCGAACAGCATCCGGGCGACGGCAAACTCGCTGCCCGTATTGCTAGTTATGAACTTGCAGCGAAAATGCAACTCAGTGTCCCGGAAATTAATGATATAAACTCAGAGCCGGCTCACGTCTTAAAGAGCTACGGTGCGGACAATGCCTCGAACCCCATCAAGGCAGGGTTCGCAAAGAACTGTATTCTTGCGCGAAGATTGATTGAAAAGGGCGTTCGTTTTGTTCAATTATTCAACGGGGCCTACGCTAGTGGTGGACAACTTAACTGGGACGGACACAAAGACCTCAAGAAACAGTATGATGTACATGCCGAAATTCTTGACCAGCCGGCTGCGGCACTCATCAAAGACTTGCGTGATCGTGGTTTGCTCGAAGAAACCCTAGTCGTGTGGTGTACCGAATTTGGACGCATGCCAATGTTCCAAAAGGGTGCAAAAGGGCGTGACCATAATCCTGACGGGTTCACCTGTTGGATGACTGGAGCAGGCGTTAATTCTGGCGTGAGCCACGGAGCTACGGACGAACTTGGACGTAAAGCCATTCATGACGTGCACCCGCTATATGATTTTAACGCAACGATTCTGCATCTTCTCGGTCTTGATCATGAGAAGTTGACATTTTACCACAATGGTATCGAGAGGCGACTTACTAATGTTGAAGGGGATGTGATCAAAGAAGTAATACTATAAATTCCTAAATTCACTTCAGCTAGCACTTGCAAGTAATATATTGGTTTAGCATGTTATTAATGAAGTATTTTTGAACGATGCAATATACCCCGATAATTGAAACCACTGAACAGATAATGTTTTATGATACGGATGCTGCCGGAGTAGTTCACAATATTGCTTACCTAAGGCTTATTGAAAGAAATCGGACCTTATTGGGTTCACAGCTTGGTCTTGATTATAAAGAGATGTCAGCGCAGCAGACTTATGCAGCTGTTGTTAGGACAGAGATTGATTACAAGAGTCCCGGTGTATTGGGAGATGATGTTGTAATACGAGGTTGGCTTGCTGAGGTTAATAAAGTTAGATTTTGGTGTGAGTTTGAAGTTAATCGTATTTCAGATCAAAAAAGTTTGGTAAAATCTAGGCAGCAACTCGCGTTAGTTAAGATGCCGGAAGGTAAACCTGTAAGATTACCTGGCCATTGGAAAAATTATTTTAAAGATGGAAAAAATTAAAATAATCATTGCTTATGACGGTAGTAATTACAAGGGTTGGCAGATACAGCCGGGTGAACGTACCGTTCAGGCTTCATTAGAGTTAGCAATAAAAAAAATCACTGGCAAAGATGTGAGAGTACAAGGCTCGGGACGTACTGACACTGGGGTTCACGCATTGGGACAGGTGGCACATTACGAGGTTTCTGAAGAATCAAAAATGAATTCTGGTGAATGGCAAAGAGCACTAAATGTAAACCTGCCAAAAACTATACGCATTCTTTCTGTCGAAAAGGCACCAATAGATTTTCATGCTCGTTTTAGTGCTAAGGCAAAAATATATAGGTATGAAGTCGACACTTCACCAGTACTAGCTCCCCATAAGGTTGACAGAGTTTGGCACCATCCAGAAAAAATTGATGGTGAAGTTTTGAAAGAGGCCTGCCAACTTTATGTTGGAACGCATGACTTTGCATCCTTTGCTGTGAATCGTGGAAACGGTGTCTCTGTAAGTACAGAAAGAACGATTTTTTCGGTAGATGTGGACTCTCGTCAGGACACGGTGAGCATGTCTTTTAACGGGAGTGGATTTTTATACAAAATGGTTAGACTTTTAGTTGGTGCAGCTGTTCGGGTAGCAGAAGGCAGGGAAGATATAAAATGGATTAAAGAGATGCTACGAGATCCAGGTAGAAATAAATGTCAATACTGTGCTAAGCCTGATGGCTTGTATCTAGTTGAAGTGTCTTATTGATTTCCTTAATTTTGTTTTAAGAGATTTAACGCACTCACAAGAGCTTTGACTCCAGCTATTTCAATTGAAGGATCAACTCCGCATCCCCATGCTCCATCTCCTTCGATTCCTTCTAGAAATATGTAAGCTGCGGAATCAGCATCAGATCCACCCTTGATCGCATGAGATCGATAATCTGTAAGTTTAAATGATTTCTGGCCAACTGACTCTAAAGCATTAACAAAAGCATTAATGGGGCCGTTTCCGGCACCCTTAATTTCATACTCTTTGCCGGCAGTTAGTATTTTTGCCTTGCAGCAAACTTGACCATCTTCTCCTTCATTATGTAATATTTCATACTCATTAAGGCAGAGTGATTTTTCAACATTTACGAATTCTTTTTTAAATGCATCAAGAATTTCCTGATTCGTTAATTCCATACCTTTAGAGTCAGCAAGTTTGTAGATTTTCGATCCTACAATTGGCTGCATTGGTTTAGGAATATCAAAACCATATTCACGGTCTAGTATATATGCAATGCCGCCCTTTCCGGACTGGCTATTGATTCTAATAATGGCTTCATAGGTTCTGCCGATGTCAGTTGGATCAATCGTTAGATAGGGAACTGCCCATTTAGATTCAGATGATCCAATTCGGTCCATTCCTTTTTTAATGGCATCCTGATGACTTCCTGAAAAAGCTGTAAATACCAAGTCACCTGCATATGGGTGTCTGTCAGGTACTTTCATTTGAGTGCAGCGCTCATAGATTTCTCTGGCCTTTGGTATATCTGAAAAGTCCAGCCCAGTCTCAATGCCGTGGCTATTCATGTTGAGTGCCACAGTAGCTATATCAAGATTGCCGGTTCTCTCCCCATTTCCAAAAAGTGTGCCTTCAACTCTATCTGCACCAGCCATAATACCTAATTCGGTAGCAGCGGTGCCGGTTCCACGATCATTATGAGTGTGTAAACTTATTTTGACAGATTCTCTATTTTTTAGGTTTTGACAAAACCACTCAATTTGATCTGCATGAACATTTGGAGTGGTCCATTCCACAGTTGCTGGGAGATTTAAAATTATTGGTTTTTCTGGGGTAGGTTGCCAGACATCCATGACGCCTTCGCAAACCTCAAGCGAGAACTCTAGTTCTGTATCAGAAAAGCTTTCAGGGGAATATTCGAGGTCAACCGTTGTTTCTGGTACGGAATCAACAAGCTCTTTGATAATAGCTGTCCCTTCGATAGCAATCTTTTTTATATCGTCCTTTGATGCTCCTCCAAAAGTGATTTCTCTTTGGAGTGGAGAAGTGGAATTGTAAATATGTACTATGGCATTCGGAACCCCCTCAATTGCTTCAAAAGTTTTTTTAATCAAGTGTTCTCGTGCTTGTACAAGGCACTGTAAGCGCACGTCAGAAGGTATAAGCTTATCTTCTACTAATTTACGAACGAAGTTAAACTCGGTTTCAGAAGCTGAAGGAAAACCGATTTCAATTTCTTTGAAACCAATTTCTACAAGCAATTCGAATAGCTCTAATTTTTGGGACACGTTCATTGGCACGGCAAGTGCCTGGTTTCCATCCCTAAGGTCGACGCTGCACCAAATAGGTGAACTCGAGATAGTATTATCTGGCCATGTACGATTAGGAAGATCGACAGCTTTGAAGGCTTTGTACTTATTTAAGCTAGATGGCTTCATTGAGATTCGGGGGAAGATTCGCCCATTATTCCTTAAGTTCTAAAGGTTAGTTTTTATGTTTTAAGCTAATTGCCAAGATAAAGTAATAATGTTGACCGGGTTAAATCTTCCACAGCCATTACTTTGAAATATTTTCTTAGCGCATTCATAATTTTGAGGCTTTTCAAGATAATGCGTTGAATTGTGAAGTCAATATTGGCTATATGAGCCGAAAATGCGTCATCTCCTAAAACATGCGTCAAATTATTGTTATAGAGGATAGGTAGTTAAATTCAGGCAAATATTATTCTGAGGATTATAATTTTATATTAATTGCCAGTTTCAGATTGTCATAATGGCTTCTTAGCTCTTTTCTTAATGCTGTATGAAAAGTATGACTGGATTTGGCAATGGTGAGGTTCTTATCGGTGACTTGCTGTATCGAGTTGAAATCTCATCAGTGAATAGAAAACAGGCAGATATTGTTATTAATATGCCACGTGAGCTCACGGCTCTTGAAACTCGTGTTAGAAAAATGATTAAAGAGTCAGTTTCTCGAGGCAGGGTTAATGTAAATATTTTTGTTAAAGCTTCGAGTTCTGAAGGTGGTACAATTAATGTTAACAAAGATTTGGCCAAACAATACTAT
Organism: uncultured Verrucomicrobiota bacterium; assembly: GCA_902510815.1. Classification (GTDB taxonomy): domain Bacteria; phylum Verrucomicrobiota; class Verrucomicrobiia; order Verrucomicrobiales; family DEV007; genus EC70. The sequence continues at coordinate 8,601 of CABXDI010000023.1, forward strand.
GAAGCGTTGCAGGGTTTAGAATTAGATTTGGGGGGCAATAATTTTACTGAGAATTTTGATCCCATGCGTGCAAATGGAGTAATAAATTTTGGGGTCTCCTTACCTGAGGCGGAGGACGCATGGGTACATGTTCAAGAGGCTTTAAGTCAAGCCGTTGCGCATTTAATTAAAATGAGATCAGATGAAGGGGCTCACCTAAAGGCAGATTTGGAAGTTAGGCTTGATAAGATTAAGAATAATTTAGAGAGAATTTCAGAGTACGCTTCGCATGTCGTAGAGCGTCACAAAGAGAACTTATTTAAAAGGTTAGCCGCTTCGGGTTTAGAGTTGGATTTAAATGATGAGCGCGTAATCAAAGAGATCGGAATTTTTGCAGACAGATGCGATATCACGGAAGAAATTACCAGACTCGAAAGTCATTTTATTCAATCGGAAAAATATTTTTCTAGCAATGAAGCAGTTGGAAGGCCCCTAGACTTTCTCGTTCAAGAAATTAGCCGAGAGCTTAATACTATTGGTAGTAAAGCTAATGATGCGAACATTGCGCAATCGATAGTGGAGACTAAAACAGAACTGGAGAAAATTAGAGAGCAGGTTCAAAACGTTGAATAAATTCTTATGGAAAATTTAGATTATTCTCAGCAATCCAGATCCGGTATCCTGTTTTTATTGTCTGGGCCAGCGGGATCTGGAAAGTCGACTCTTTTGAGACGCGCTCTTAATGAATGTGATAATGTTTTCTTTTCCATTTCATGTACAACAAGACCACCTAGAGAAGGGGAAACTGATGGTAAGGATTATCATTTTTTGAACGATGATGAGTTTGACTCAAAGATAGAGAATAATGAATTCTTAGAGCATGCGATCGTGCATAAATGGAAATATGGGACCATAAGGGATTCAGTAAAAAAAGTCCTAGAGGTCGGAAAAGACATTATAATGGATATAGACGTACAAGGGGCGCGGCAAGTGAGAGAATGTGCTGATGGGGTTATATCTAGTGCACTAGTAGATATATTTATTACTACAAAAGACGTTTCTGAACTTGAGACAAGGTTGCGAGGGCGAGGTAGTGAGGATTCTGAGACCTTTAATCTAAGAATGAAAACTGCAAGTGAAGAACTTAAGGAATGGGATAGCTATACCTATTGTATTATTAGTGGGACGCCTGATGAGGATTTTGAGACCTTATCCTCTATAATAAAATCGGAGAGGACAAAAGTGCAAAGAATGAGCAATTAGCGTAACGCGTTTCTGTACGTCACAATTCCACTAGCAATTCCACTAGAGAGTATCGACAGATAAGAGGAGCTAGCGATTTTTTTAGCTTCAACAGGGTTGCTTAAAAATCCTCCTTCTATGAGTACCGCAGGCATTGATAAACCAGCCAATACAGTGAACCTGTCTCTTTTAATGCCTCTATCATCCGCTTGTGTTTTCTTCATAATGGATGCATGTACCGCAGTAGCCAAAGCTATATTTTCTGAGTCTCTGACATTACCCTTCAGAAAATTATTTCGAACACCTCTGTCATTATGAGTTCCAGAACCTTGAGGGCTTAGCGCATAAGTTTCTATTCCTTTAGCGGTGTTGTTAATAAAAGAGTTGAAGTGAATTGATACAAAGATGGCATTTGGAATTCGGTTAGCGAATTGGACGCGTTTACCAAGTGTGGGATAAAGGTCGGAAGATCGCGTCATTCGGACCCTGAAACCTTTCCTCTCTAAGTCTTTCATTAGAATTTTGGAAAGTCGAAGATTAAAGTCTTTTTCTTTTCCGTAATTATTTACGCTACCAGGGTCGCTGCCGCCATGACCAGGATCAATAATGATAGTATCAAACCGCTTCGCAGTTTTAATGTAACTAGGACGAAGAACGGGATCTATAAGCTTAGCTAAATCAATTCTTGAAAAAAGATAATCACTATTTTTTGAGATAACCTTATAACTTAAACGAAATAATACAGAGTTGATGTATAAATTGTCTGAGCCGTTTTTTATGCTCATTGTGATCTTGCCAGATTGAAACTTTAAATTTCCATTAGTAATTTTTAGAGAATCGAATCGATAAAAATTTTTGATGTTTTCTGCCGTCACATAGTCCCGACCATTCTGTTTAATAATGTTCCAAGCGGCACCATTTGCTATAGGAGTAATGAGAAAAAATAAGATGAATAGAATGAATCCCAGCCTTGGAATACATTTTTTTTGGAGTTTCTTTGGGAAATTAATCAGGGCTAAATGTGCGGTTTTGAGGTTAATTTAAGTCAATATGGGCATGAGTTTAATGCTATAATTAAATTCACTATTAATTAGATTTTGCAAATTGGGTTTCTTTCAAGTTATTTCCGATCTCATGTCAGTCGAAATATCAAAGGCTTATGAACCAACAAAAGTTGAAGAAAAGTGGTTTTCCAAGTGGATTAGCGCTAAAGCTTTCCATGCAGATCCTTCATCCGATAAGGAAGATTACGGTATTGTAATCCCACCGCCTAACGTTACGGGCGTCCTTACTCTTGGTCACGTTTTAAATAATTCTATTCAAGATATTTTGGCAAGGCGTGCTCGATCAAAGGGCAAAGAGGTTCTTTGGTTGCCTGGAACTGATCATGCAGGTATCGCGACTCAGTCAAAAGTAGAAAGACATTTAAGAGAGACTGAAGGCAAGGGTCGTCGCGATATAGGTCGAGAAGCCTTTCTTGAACGTGCTTGGGAATGGAAAGAAAAGCATGGAGGCATCATTATAAAACAATTGCAGAAGTTGGGGTGCTCATGTGACTGGGGCAGGGAGCGTTTCACAATGGATGAAGAGTACTCACTAGAAGTTCAAAAATGCTTCGTTCATTTTTTTAATAGTGGGAAAATATACCGAGGAAAGAGAATGGTTAATTGGTGCCCGTCTTCTTTAACGGCTCTTTCGGATGAGGAGGTGATAATGAAACCTCAAAAGAGTAAGCTTTTTTATATGAGGTACGAAATCGTTGGTCGTGAAGGAGAGTACCTAGAGATAGCAACGACAAGACCGGAAACGCTAATGGGTGATAGTGCTGTGGCTGTTAACCCTAAGGATGAAAGGTATGCTGGCCTTATAGGAGAGAGAGCTCTTAGGCCATTCCCTGAGGCTGAGATACCAATTATAGCCGATGAACATATTGATCCAGAATTCGGCACTGGAGTTCTTAAGGTGACTCCTGCTCATGATAAAGCTGACTTTGAAATAGGCATAAAGAATGATCTTGAAATTATTGATGTTCTTAATGCAGACGGAACTCTTAATGAGTTAGCAGGTGAAGAATTTTCAGGTATGGATAGGTTTGAGGCTAGAGATCATGTCGCTGCAAAACTTGATGACATGGGATTACTTGTGAGAGTGGAGGATTATGAAAATAACGTTGGATTTAGCGAAAGGGCCGATGTTCCAGTAGAGCCTAGAATATCGATGCAATGGTTTTTGAAGTATCCAAAAGTCGAAGAATCAATTGCTGCAGTCTCCGATCATAATATTCAGTTTAGACCTGAAAGGTGGGCCAAGACTTACAGTCACTGGATGCAAAACATTCAAGATTGGTGCATTAGTCGACAGCTTTGGTGGGGACATCGTATTCCAGTTTGGTATCGTAAAGACCGTGCAGAGGAATTACAAAGTGCTGAATCTCTCGATAAAGAAACGGCTGGTGATGCTTTGCATGTTGGTGTTAATCCTCCTCAGGATGTAGAAAATTGGATTCAAGATGATGACGTTCTTGATACATGGTTTAGTTCATGGCTATGGCCATTTGCAACTATGGATGATCCGACAAGACAAAAATTTTATCCAACGGCAGACCTCGTAACGGGCCCAGACATTATATTCTTTTGGGTGGCTCGTATGATAATGGCTGGTTATGAATTTACTGATGATAAGCCATTCTCGAATGTTTTCTTTACGAGTATTATCAGAGACAAAAAAGGAAGGAAGATGTCAAAGAGTTTAGGTAATTCACCTGATCCTCTTGATCTTATCGCTAAGTATGGCGCTGATGCTCTTCGTTTTTCCATCATGCGAATCGCACCTTCTGGAACAGACGTTCGTTTTATTGAAAATAAAAATAAAGATGAAGCTGATGGAAATGATTATCCACAAGTTGAGGAAGGGCGAAATTTTGCTAATAAGCTTTGGAATGCTGCAAGGTTTCGTCAGATGCAAGGAAGTAATGATGAGGTTAAAAAACTTCCCGGTTTTGAAAAATTATCAATTTATGATATAGACATTCTTAGTAAATTGGATTCTCTCAATGAGGAATTAAGCGAATCGTATTCATCCTACAAGTTTCAAGAAATAGCGAATAAACTGTATGACTTCTTTTGGAGTGAGTTTTGTGACTGGTATCTTGAGTCCATTAAGTTGAGTTTAAGAGATGACGCTGATCAGGAACGCAGAAAAATTGTGCTGACCGTATTTGATACCATCTTATCTGGATATTTGATGCAACTTCATCCTTATATGCCTCATATTACAGAGGAGCTTTGGGAAAAACTTGGTTTTGGTAATGACGGCGAGTTACTAATGCAGCGCATTTTGCCAAAGGAAAAAATACTTTCTGGATACGATAAAAACCTAGTTCAAGAAGCGTCTAACAAAACGAGCGCTATACATGAAGCAACGACCAAGGCTCGTCATATTAAAGCTCAGTACAATTTAGCAGCTAACCGCAATGTGAAATTTTTATTACAGACTCAAAGTAATTGGGTTCAGGGTGAGTTGGAAGTATTAAAGTTGCTCTGTGGCGCAGGCGAAATTGTTATTGATAACTCATACGAACCTAGTCCTGGCACACCAACATTCCTTACTCAAATTGGAAAAATGTTCATGCCACTTGAGGGACTCGTTGATATTGAGGCAGAAAAGACAAGAATTAATAAAGAAATTCAGAAAGTCGAAAAGGATTTAAAACAAACGGTTGGTAAATTATCTAATCCAAAATTCACGGAGCGCGCGCCTCAAGAAGTTGTTCAAGAAAACCTTGATAGAAAAGATTCTATGAAGAAAAAATTAGAGCAGTTACAGGAAATGTTGCAGAATCTTTCTTAAATGTGTAGATGTCTACAGAGTAAATTAATAATTAATTAGTGGACACTGAAAAAGACAGCTCTGACAAAGCAACAAAAAGCTATTTGGAAAATAATGAAGACGACCAGGTTTCTTCAATCGAATGGCATGAAGCTAGTGTAGATACTGAGGGTGATATTGAAGATTTAGCCGAGGTCGTAATTACTAGCAATATCGATAAAGAAATAGAGCCGTTACATCACACTAGTTCAATTAGCGGAAATAGACCCGTTGATCTATCTTCAATTAGGAATGAAACTGATGAGATCACTCAAAAAAGTTATTTACAAAACGCTGAAGAAGAGAGTGATTTTTTGGACAAATCAAAGCTCGTAAGCGTTGATGATTATAGGGAAGGTAAAACACTGGTGAAACCTCTTGAGGGAAGACATTTCGGCAATAGAACAGGTTTTGAGGATACAAAGCCAAGTTTCTTATCGGGTCGTTTTGCGCAGTATAAAGAGCGGGGGGTTCCGTACCCTCAGCCTAGAAAGCTTTTTTATACAAGTTTACTGGTCATGATGACTCGAGTGGCCCTTCTAGTTACACTCGGGATTCTTGTTCTTTCATTTTTTGTTGCAACTACCGGCATCATTATGAATAAGACTGACTTTGGTCTTTGGGTGGTTATTCCTGTAGTTAGTATATTTTTGTTATTGTGCTTGATTCACTTTACAGCCACTAATCAAACAAGATGTAGAGTTTGTAGTTGTCAGTTCTATAGATTTCGGAGATGTGATAAGCACCGTCTTGCACACCGAATTCCAATATTTGGATATGCATTTGGTTCAGCCTTGCACTTGGTTTTATTTAAATGGATGCGATGCATGTATTGTGGTACAGCAATTCGTTTGCGGCAAAAAAAGGAACAAGAAGAAACGACCGAAGAATAAAAGTTTTTGTTCACTCACGGTTTTTGGAATCGATCCATATTGTGACTGGTCCGTCATTTATCAGTTCGATTTGCATAGACGCACCAAATTTTCCTGAGCAGATATTTTGTTGAGTTTTGCTTTTGATCTGAGAAATAAACATTTCATAAAGAGGCATAGCATGATCAGGCTTTGATGCTTTGATGAAGGAAGGTCGGTTTCCTTTTTTTGTGCTAGCATGTAGAGTAAATTGACTGACTACAAGAATTTGGCCATTTACATCATTGACTGATAGATTCATCTGACCGGATTCATCTTCAAAGATCCTCATTTTTGATATTTTGGAAGTCAGCCATTCAACATCCTCCTCAGAATCGTCATCTTCTATACCCAATAAAACTAATAAACCATGATCAATTTTACTGTATTCTTCATTAGCTATATGGACTGAAGCTGAAGAGACTCTTTGAATTAGCGTTCTCATGAATGGATTATTATATTCGAATAAAATACCATCTATTTCGTCAATTGGTAAGCATTCCTTAAATAAAGAGAAAGTTGAAAAATCGTTTCCCAGCATTGACAGCATTAAGACCAGAGGATATCTAACAGACTCGCTTGAGAAATCGAGTGTAATTATGCTTTGAGTATAATGGCGAGGTAGCAAAGTGGTAATGCGCTGGTCTGCAAAACCGGTATCGCGGGTTCGATTCCCGCCCTCGCCTTACTTTGGATTATTTAATCAGTGATCTGAGAAATGTTTGTTAGTTGCCATGATGGCAATTTAGGATCAACCTTCTGATTAATAATTATGAAAAAGATTAGCTATCAATTTATTGGTTCGAAGGCTCTATCGATAACAATGATCAAGGTTTTTGGGGTCTTATTGATTCTATCAGCCAATGTTTCTGGAAATGTCTATAAATCAAAAATTAATCCTAACTGGTCTAAGGAAAATTCTTATTTTTGGTATCGGAATAATTTAGCAAAGGGACAAATTGAATTCGTTCTGGTTGATCTCAACAAAGGAGTTCGTCGTCTCGCTTTTGACCACAAAAAGTTAGCAAATTCATTATCTAATATTGCTAACAATAAAGTGCGACCTGAACAGCTTCCCATTAACGATTTGGGATTTGATCTAAAGGAGAATACAACTTCTTTTCGAGCAATGGGAAAGTTTTACTCTTGTGACCTTAATACCTATGAGTTGACTCAAATTGAAAGGCCTAAGGCATTGATTAAAGAAAAAAATCCCGAGCCCCAAAAACCAGAGGAAAAAAGATCTAATTCAGATAGACCTAAAAGAGAAATTTCTCCTGACGGTCGTTGGAAAGCTTTTGTGCGCGATCATAATTTGTTTGTACGCGAAACGGATGGAGTTAATGAAATTCAGTTAAGTAAAGACGGTGATAAAGGTAATTCCTATCAAGAACCGTATTGGGCCCCTAACTCAAATAACTTAATAGCTTTCCGTGTCAATCCTGATGAAGTTGGTGAAGTTCATTTACATGAGTCATCTCCCAAGGGGGGTGGAAGAGCAAAGCTTTATACCCGACGCTATGCTCTTCCAGGTGACAAATTTACAGAGCATGAGCTTAATTGGTTTGATATTGAAAATAAAAAACACTCCAAGCCAGAAGTTGGAATCATCGACTTCAGGGGCCCTCGTTTGAGGTGGACTAAGGATGGGAGATACGTCAGATATCAGAAAATTGATCGAGGGCATCAGAGATTCAGAGTTATCGAGGTAGATATTTTCACAGGAAACTTTAGAAATATTATTGATGAAAAAACCGAAACATTTATTTGGACTGAGCACCCAAAAAATTTGGGAGTTCCTTTAGTGAATTGGTTGGATGAGACCGATGAGATCGTTTATTTATCCGAGAGTGACGGTTGGAGGCACCTTTACCTCATTGATGTAAAGACCGGGAAAACAAAGAACCAAATCACTAAGGGCCAATTCGTGGTTCGCTATGTCGATTGGATTGATCATGAAAAGAGGCAGATTTGGTTTAGAGCTTCTGGTCTTAACAAAGATCAGGACCCTTACCTGATGCATTACTATAGGATCAACTTTGATGGGTCCGAATTTACTCCTCTAACTGAAGGTAATGGTTGGCACAACATTACTTATTCGCCAGATCGTAAATATATTATTGATCAATATTCTCGAGTTGATATGGCCCCTGTTCATGAATTGCGACGAGTCTCTGATGGTTCACTTGTGTGTGAATTAGAGAAGGCCGACATTACAGAACTCATTGCGAGTGGATGGGAGGCTCCGGAAGTTTTTAAGTCTAATGCGCGGGATGGGAAGACTAGCATATGGGGCATTGTGGCTAAGCCAAAAGACTTTGACCCTTCAAAGAAGTATCCTGTCATTGAAGATATGTATGCAGGCCCTCACGATTCTTATGTGCCAAAACAGTTTAGCGCTGGTAGGAGGTTTGCTTCCTGGACGGACATGGGATTTGTTGTCGTTAAGATTGATGGCATGGGTACGGCAAATCGATCCAAGGCATTTCATGACGTGTGTTGGAAAAATTTAAAAGACGCTGGTTTCCCAGACCGGATTCTTTGGCATAAAGACTACGCTAAAAATAATTCTTGGTATGATATTTCTAGGGTAGGCATTCATGGGGGCTCTGCTGGGGGGCAGAGTTCAACTGGAGCGCTTCTCTTTCACCCGGAATTTTACAAAGTTGCTGTTTCATCATGTGGTTGTCACGATAACCGGATGGATAAAGCGTCATGGAATGAACAATGGATGGGGTATCCAGTTGGCCCTCAGTATTCAGCATCATCAAATATAGATAATGCTCACCGTTTAAAGGGTCGGCTATTACTAATTGTTGGAGAGATGGATAATAATGTTCCACCAGAATCGACGCTGCGACTCGTTGACGCTTTGATAAAATCCAATAAGGATTTCGATATGATTTTTCAGCCTGGCGGAGGTCATGGCGGAGGAGGTCGGCACGGAGATAGAAGGCGTAAGGATTTTTTCCGAAAGCATTTGCTTGGAATTGAGCCACCTAATTACAATTTAGCCAATTAGCTCTATAAAGCTTGTGTCGGTAGTCATTAAAGAGATTCAAGCTGAGGATCGAAGATTTGATCTTTTAGATGGGGCTGGTACGGATGCTGTACATAAAGACCCACAGTATGGCTATGGAGTTACAAGAATTACTACAGAGTGTAATAAATTTTTGGGGACTGGTATTGCTTATACTCTTGGAGGCGGAACAGAACTCGTTAGAGAGGCCATTAAACTATTATCCCATGAGCTCGTTGGAAAAGACATTGAAGTATTGATGTCAGAATTTGGGTCTTTCCAAAGGTCATTAGCCGAGCATCATCAGATCAGATGGCTAGGACCTCATAAAGGAGTTATCCATCTAGCCCTAGCTTCGATTACAAATGCTTGCTTTGATTTATGGGCTAAGTCTCGCGGAGTCCCTTTATGGAAGCTTCTTCTTGAATTGGAACCTAATCAATTGGTATCACTTATTGATTTTAGCTATTTGGAAGAGGTTCTTACTCCAGCCGAGGCTTGTTCAATTATAAAAGAACGGTTGCCTTCAAGAAAAGACAGAGAACCGCTTTTAAATGAAGGGTATCCTGGATATGACACTTCAGTTGGTTGGTTCGCTTATAGTGATGAAAGGATAATAGAAAATGCTCGTAAGGCCATGGATCAGGGGTTCACTGCAATGAAGCTTAAGGTTGGTTCTCCTGATTCACTTAGAGATATAAGAAGAGCCAATTTAGTGCGTGAGACAGTAGGGGATGAGGCGAGAATAATGGTCGATGCCAATCAGGCCTGGTCACTTCCAAGAGCACTTGAAGTTTGCCAAAAACTTAAGGATATGAACCCTTATTGGGTAGAGGAGCCCACTCAGCCAGACGATATTCTTGCGCATAAAGAAATTGCTGATTCCATCAAACCTATTCCCGTGGCTATTGGAGAGGCAGTCAGTAATCGTGTCATTTGGAAAAACTTTCTTCAATCGGAAGCGGTAGGTGTTGTCCAGGCCGACTGCACCAGGTTAGCAGGTATCAGCGAGTACTTGGCGGTCTCTATTCTTGCAACGAAGTATCCAGTTAAGGTCATCCCTCATGTTGGAGACATGGGGCAGATTCACCAACACATAGTTTTTTTCAACCATATAGCACTTAATCACAGTAAATATTTTCTTGAGTATATTCCACACTTGAGGGATCACTTCGTTTATCCTGCAACCGTTAAGGATGGCTTGTATCAATTACCACAAGAGCCTGGATGTTCTACGGATTTGAAAATTGCATAAGTTTTCACTATTCAAATTTTCTAATTCTGTAAAAAAGAGTCCCTTTATTTTCAGGGCCCATGATGTCATCAACGTAAAGAGTAATTTCCTCTTCACCGATTACACCGTCATCTAGCTCGTCCCATACAATGAGGTCAGAAGAGGCTTCTATACCGTAGACTGCCCCTTTTGAGGAATTGAACTCAATTGTTACTGCTCCAGTTTCGTGATCTTGAATAATTTCATTTATACTAAAAAGAGTGGAAACCGAAGGATCAAAGAAGATCCCGCCGAGTGCATTTGCTTCCCACCTTTCATCATTCTCTCCCCAAACGGTAAAAACGTCTCCAGCATTACCAGATATTTCAAATATCACATAATCAACGTCAGCATTTCTCCATTCTTCATCTATGCCTATTGCATCGACGAGTTCTGATTCAATGTCATTTGGACCTGTAATTTTGATAGCTCTTGAGGATTCCCACATGAGTCCTGGCGGACCGTCTGGTGTTGTATCAGTGATGACCCCAAGTCTAAAACTGATATCTTCATTCAGTGTAATTTCGAAAAAATCATCAAGCGTACCTGTGGGTCCTGAATTTGCCCAATAATCTCCACAGACAAGATTTTCGATATCGCCTGTTCCTGATTGAGTGACATCATCAAATTCAGCTTGGTATTGTTCAGCGCCAATGCCTTCGTAACTTTTTCCAGGAACGATACTAATTTCCGCATAAGTCGGTTGTAAGGTATTCCTTTCATCGCCATCTGGAAATTGAGCGATTAGGTAACCGTCCGTACCATAAATATTATCTGCATCTATGAACGGCTTTATAATATCAGAAGATCTCCATGCGTCGTTCGTTTCGTGATCGACTCCGATGACATTGATGGTGGCAGCGGATACCGAGGATATGAGCAAAAATGGGATCAGAGTTATATAGTGCAAGTAACTCATAATAAGTAACTTGCATTAACCCAAACATTTATCCCGGATTCAAGATAAAAGTTCCCTCAAGTTCAAGTGAGGAAAATTGGATGAGAAGAAAAACCTATTTTTCCCTAGGTTTGTATTTAATAATGAGTTGAGGTCGGACTGATAAATTCTTTGCCTCGCTCGTATGAAATTCGTGGATTGTACCTTCTGAGCCTTTTAGTATTAGCCCCTCATTTGCAGTTTCAGCGGCTGGTTGTGACCAGTTCCAGTCGGCGGTCCAACAAGGATTTCCACCCTTGTCTCTTAATCTAATTATAGGGGAGGCTAAGGACCAGTCATCAATCAATGCTGTAAGATCACCTTTAAACTCAATTTCGAAAGGGCCATCTAATTGTGAAGACGAGTTTTTATTAGAACCTAGAGCTACTTTATCATAGTCCACGCCAGGAGAAGTTGGGCCAGCTGTCCTGCTTGCCCAACTAGGTGGTGGCAATGGGAATCCACCATAATCTGCAAGATGCATCCATGTTACTTCGTGACGGTTGCCTCCGATTTGAGTTCCTCCGCAGTTTCCACCCTCTCGCCAACCCGAGTTTGCGATGCTTAATCTATGTACATTAATGCTACCACCCTTAGGAGCATTTTTACTAAACAGCCTTAATGTGATAGATGTTATTTTCTTGTATTTCTTGAAGAGGGAAGAAACGTCAAACCGTATCAGGCCAATCTTTGTAGTTTCGTTTACCTGCATGATTTCACAGGCACCGAAATTAGACATTCCCCCAGAAAAGCTTGAACCCTTTTTTACATAGGTATCGTCAGTACCAGAATACTTGGCATCATTTTTAAAGATGACGGTTTTCTCTTCTTCGGCTGAAACTGGAAGATGGAGAATGAGCCCTAAGGCAATGAGCCTGTAATATTTCCAAGCTGTGAAATTCATTTTCTTATTCCTAGTCTTATTTTAGGAATTTCTAAAACTTTCTGTCAGGATGACTTCTCTAATCAAGGACTTAATCTTATAATTCTCCTTTTTTGTTTTCTCTATGATTTCATCGATTCGAAGAGAATCTGAAGGGCTTAATTCTCTTGCCGTGGCAAATCTTAGGAGGTGGCCGACGAAGGCTCTAGTGATTCTTGATTCTTCTTTCGTCAAAGATTTCTTAAATTCCACGATATCTTTAAAATCGTATTTTTTTGAAAGGGTGCCACTCATGTCGACCTCTCTACCATTTTCGTATTTGTCCCTCCAGCGTCCTGTAATATCAAAATTTTCCAGAGCAAAGCCCAATGGGTCAATCCTTGAATGACATCCTGCGCAGTCAGGATTTTCTCTGTGCTTAGCGAAAGTTTCCCTAATAGTCATATTCTTTTCATTCTCCTCTTCTTTGAGCGGCGGAACATCATTTGGTGGAGGTGGCGGCGGGTCATTAAAGACGACTCCCAGAACCCAGGCTCCACGAGCTACTGGATGAGTCCTTTTTGGTCCTGAAGTCATACTTAGCATCGCAGCATTGGTAATAATTCCTCCGTATCTTGGGTCATCATTTGCTACTCTTTTAAATGATTGGGAGTAGAGTTTATTTTTTATTTCATCATCGTACCTGCGTTGGATCTCCTGACGCGCTTTGTTGAGATCAACATTTTTAGGAACTTTTTTTAGAGCTAATTCTGTATCAGTGATGGTTTTATTGAGTTGGTTTCTTTGATTCTTTTGCTCATCAGTAAGAACTGAAAGTAATTGCTTTTCAGAAACAAATAGATTCAATCCACTGCTAGATGCAGACACTTCTTCTGGGCTTAGGGCTCTATCATAAAGGCGTGCTCTTGCAATAGTGACGTCCAAATATCTATTGCCACCTGCTGGCAGGTGTCTCGTTCCAAAGATTATCTTGCTTTGATTCTTTGGGAATTTGGCTGATCCTTTTTTAAAAGGTTTGCCGTAAGGTTGACCGTTTCTATATAGCGCTGTTGTACCATCCTCTTTATAAACCATGGCAAGGTGAAGTCTTTCGTTGGCTTTTTGCTCAGGAAATGACCCAGGAAAATCTTCAGTTCTTGCAAACCCGTTACTTCCCGATATCCAGTGCCTGTCCTTCCTTTCTCCGATGACGATAGTATCAAAGAAATCTCCACGCCCCTGGATGCCCATGACGCCGCCGCCTTTCATATCGAGGTTTTGAATCGTGCAAAAAACTTCTAGTGTCTTTGCCTTAAGCTCAAAGGGCAGCCCTTTACTTTCTAGATAAGATTTTTTTAAGACAACGGCGCCTCCATTATAAGAAATTTTACCATGCCCTTTTAGGTCCAGCGACCCTATAGAGTCCTTTAGGTCTCCATTAAATTCCCAGGCAGCTACCGGCATCAAATTGATAGGCTTTTCGGTTTTGATCAGTTTTCTTCTTTTTTCAAGGAGTTTGTTTTTAATAGGTTCTATTAATTCAGTCAGACTCTTACGAGCATCACTAATTTTTTCTGATAATTCTTTTCTTTGATTATCCTTTTTGCGGTTTTCCTCGATGATCCCAGAAGGATCAAAACTTGGGGGTTTTAATTCGGATTGGTACCAAGTGTTAAGGAAGTCACTGCGGTAGCTAAAGTTTGGGGAGATCAAATCCATGACGGGCCTATTTTCAACAAAGATTGTGTCAAACAACAGAAGAGGTTCTAATATCATCTGCAGGCTCGCAGGATTATTTTTATCTAAGCTAAATAGCCTAGCCTTAGCTGGATCAGGTGTTGCTGCTAAGGTGTTTTCCAGTTGCATCCACTGAGATGGAAAAGTGTCTAGAAACCTTTCAATTTTGGAGTCCGAAAACATATAATTGAGGGTCGTTTGTAGAATTTCTAATTTATTGAGTTCACCCGAATCGGCGAGTTCCAATAGCTTCTTGTCTGGGGCGCTACCCCAAAGGAAAAATGAAAGATTAGAGGCTAGTACAAACGGGTCTGTGTTTTTTCCATCATGACCATAGCGGAAAAGAAATTTCGGAGAAGACAGGATGGCAGAAGTTGTTTTCTTAATGCTGTCAGTGAAGGAGAGTCCTTCCTTAATTTTTTTATGAGTATAATTTGAATACCGGTCAATCGTTTGCTGATCGACGTTACTCCGAAAAGCAATTCTCATGAACGGTCCTAGTCGACTCTTTATTTTTTTTAAGATCTCGTCCTTATCGGCCGGCTCTTGGAAAAAGTTATTCCATATTCCAACGCTTGATTCATTGAAGTCAGGACTATTTAAAATGGAGACACTAAGCTTTAGAAATGAATCCAGCAGAAGAGGAGACAGGGATAATTGATTAGCTTGGTTATCAAAACCGTGTTCGGCTCGCAAATCTTGAGGAAAAGGATCAACGCCTTTCATTCCGCCCTCATTCCTGAGAGACAGGCATGATACTTTTACTGTTTCAGGCATTTGTTTTTCAAGCACGTAGTTCTCATGCCGTGTCATCAATTTTTCTTGAAGGTTAAAAACATCCAATTTTAAATCGAATAGATCTTTGATTGCATTGTTGTACTGGAAGCGGTTTAGCCGGCGTAGCTTTGAGCTTTTTGCCGTCTCGTTTTTTGTTGATGCTTTTAGAATATTTTTTAGGGAGCTAACCATTCTATCCCTGTCGACATCAGTTAAAGCCGGCTCATCTTCGGGAGGCATGTCCATTGAATCAACGACGTCGATGATTTCTTCAATCATCGAAGGTTTGCTCATGAGCTCCTGAAGGTTCGAAATTTCCTTGATGTTGATCTTGCCCTTAACCTTATCGCCGCCATGGCATTTGTAACAGCTTTGGGCAAGGATAGGCTTTAGGAATGACTCAAAATCATTCGCCCAGAGGCCATTGCTAAGTAGCCATATGGTTAGTATCGCCAGGAATTTCCTAGCAGCGGGAAAGTCTATCTGCATTGGAAAATTAGATTAAGTCCAAAGGTCAGAGATCACGCCATTACTATCAGAGAAACTATCCATTTCAACTCCCATTAATTTAGCTAGTGATAACCACATATTAGAATTCAGTGTTCCGCTCTTACACTGAATGAACCTTCCCTGCTTGATTTGGCCCTGACCCTTTCCAGCAATCATGAAAGGGAGGTCAAAGAACTGGTGAGTGGCTCCGTCGCCGAGCGCTGCTCCGTAGGTAACTAACGAGTTATCAAGCATAGTGCTTCCGTCAGCTTCTTTGATTTCCTTCATTCTGGATATTACGTAAGCGTATTGCTCCATGTGGAAGATATCGATTTTCTGAAGCTCCTTCCAACCGTTACCTTTCTGATTGTGAGTCATGTTGTGGTGTTGGACTGGTTTATCAAAGACGCCTTCATAAAGTAGAGTTGCGTCCCATCTTTCGGGACCAATCATGAAGGTGCTAATATTAGTGATGCCCATTTGAAAGGCTAGTAGCATCAGGTCAGCTTGAAGCCTAATGTATTCACCCCTTGGAAGAATTTCACTCTTTGGAATTCTTATGTCTGCATCATTAATCATCTTCTTTTGTCTAGCGATGCGGACCTCGATGTTCCTTATCATTTCCATGAATTCATTGAGAGTTTGCTTGTCATCATTTCCCAGTTTCCTTGAAAGTGATTTTGCATCCTCGAGGACCAAATCCGTCACTTCTGTGAGATGACTCTGATAAGAATCGGCCATAAATAATCTCTCATAAAGTTTTTGAGGGTCCTTAATGGAGGGAGCAATTTTGTCGGGTCCGTACCAAGAAATGTTATTGAAATATATGTCCTCCTTTGGTTTGGCAAAACCATTACAGCTAATTTCTAAAGTCTTGAAAACGCTTCCTTGCCCAACATGATCTCCTATGACTTGGTCTAGACTTCTTCCGTTAGGATATCTCCAACCTTTTTCAGCTGCCTGTTCAGGTGAGACACTCGTTAGGTAGCATGAGGCGCCTTGAGCATGCACGTCCTGTCCGTTTTTAAAGGTTCTATCCATTCCCGTCACTAGCGTCACATCCTTATGATGCTTCTTGATTGGCTGCATTGTTGACGTGAACTCGAGTGGATGAATACCAGGGCTGTTTTGTTTTCTTACATTGTTCTTGGATTTATCAGCATTAAAACCACCAATGAAACCTGGCAAATTTGCTTCTTCCTCACCCGGAAAAAAACCTCTCCTAACGATTCCGTTAGGGATATACATCATAGCTAATTTTTTTGCAGGCTTGGTGCCTTTCTTGGGCTCGCCAGCAATTGATGGCATGAAAGGCAAAGTTAGAACTGCTCCATTAACTCTAAGGAAATTTCTTCGTGTTAAACTCATTGCTTATTAATGTCCAAAGTTTAGGCAATTTTACATCTATTTAGTACCATATCCAAGTTAAATGCTTTGATTTTCCGGATGCTTATAAAGCAGAAAGATTTAAAATCGATATCCTTTTGCCTTTTCGTAAGGAATTAAGGCCTCTTTTTCTGCCCTGGCTTGAGCAGTGTACTCTTCCATGAACTTTTCAAGAGACTCAGCAGACTGACGATTTTTAAAAGCTGTTAGGGCGGGATCTTTATATTTAATCATCCAATCAAGCAAAAGTTTTCTAAGATCTGTGATTGCCTTAGAGTACTCTGAATCATTGTTTTTTGGGTTAATAAGATTGTTAAGTGAGTTAGGATCTTTTTTCAGGTCATAGAATTCTTCGACGGTTCTGTGTTGTAGATGATCTACTCTAGCTCTTATTAAAGGATCGTTTTTGGCGGCCCTTTTCATAGCTTTGAATGAAAGTCCAGCCAATGGTTCTGCATTGTAGATGCGCTTTCCGTTAGACCATGCATTGAAGATATAGGAGTGGTCTTTTGTTATCACCGATCGCATTGGGTAAGGGTTTCTTCCATGGACGTGATTAAATTGTGTAAAGATAACGTCTCGACCTTCCTGAGGATTGCCTTTAAGGAGGGAGAGGAATGACCGCCCATCAGTCGGGGAGTCGGCGGCTATTCCAACAGCTTCAAGAATGGTGGGCATAAGATCGACTGTCGAAACCATATGCTCCTTATCTACACTACCTTTGGATATTTGGCTTGGCCATCGTACAATGAGCGGCGTTTTGGTACTTTGAACATAGCAGTTTGTCTTTGCAAAGGGTAATGACATCCCGTGGTCAGAAAGAAACATCACAATAGTATTATCGTACTGCCCTGAGTCCTTAAGTTCATCCATAATAGTGCCTATCATGTCGTCGAGTCTTCTCACAGAGGAACAATAGGCTGCCATCTCTTTCCTAGTGTCAGGGAGGTCAGGAATGAATTTGGGGACGACGACTTCTTCACTTTGGAAAGTTTTAG
>CABXDI010000024.1 GCA_902510815.1 uncultured Verrucomicrobiota bacterium
ACGTGACAAAGGGTTCAAGGCTGCAGAAGATGCACTCCAACAAGTCCCAGACATGAGAGGTATCTTTGCTATTAACGATCCAAGTGGACTGGGTGCTGTCGGCGCTCTAGAAAAGGCCGGCAAACTTGATCAAGTGACCGTTATTGCCTTTGATGGAATGCCTGCAGGAAAACAAGCCATCAAAGAGGGTAAAATTTATGCGGACCCTGTTCAACATCCGGATAAAATTGGCCGTGAATGTATTAGAGCTATCGTCTCACACCTCAGCGGAGAAGAAGTCCAACCGAACATAGATATACCGGCTTCTTTATATACTAAGGAAACTGCTGACGCGGACACATCATTAAACTAATATTCTACAAAACTGCCGACCCCGGTCATTGTCAGAAAAATGTCAGCGTTCGGGAAACCAGCAAAAAAAGTACTTAGCTTCATTTCAGGAGAGTACGGTATGGCCGCCGTACTGTTGCTTTTATGTATTCTTTTCAGCGCTTTAACGATAGAGGAAAAGAGCCCCGAAGGCACTAAGGGAGGAGAAAGGTTGGCAGAGGATATTATTAAATTAACCAAGAAATATCCCACTGATTTTCCAAGCAACCTCAAAATATTTATAGCTTCTAATAAAGGAAAAGTTGGTGAGAATTTTGCTAATTCACTTGAGAAAGAACTCAATGACTCGGGTTTAAAGATAACCGGTAAAATCGTTGGAGACCCGATCGAGGTCCGAAAATCATTACAGTCTGCGGGGGACATTGACCTCATTGCGACGACAAGCTCCATGGAAAGTTTACCTGTGTTTGACTCTTTCCTAGATAATGAAACGAATATTATTTCTCCTAGAACTTACCTTTGGCCTGTTTTTCTAACACCAGTTAATTTACGAAACATTACAAGTCAGATCGCTGTCATAGCCATCCTAGCAATCGGCATGACAATGGTCATTATCACAGCTGGAATTGATCTTTCAGTTGGAAGCATGATTGCACTCTCAGCCGTCGTCGCCGCCAGTATTATTGAAAAAATGGGTGGTGCCGCCGAAGCTGGAACTTTAGTTTTTCTGGTAGCCTCATTAGCCGGTGTCCTAGTTTGCACTCTCTCTGGTGCCTTTACAGGTATCATGGTCAGTCAATTTTCAATCCCTCCTTTCATAGCAACCTTAGCAATGATGCAAGTGCTTAGAGGGGTTGCCTTCAAGATAGCGAACAATGAAACCATCAGCGATGTTCCTGCCAGTTTTCAGTGGCTCGGAAACGGACTTAGTTATGGAATTCCTAATTGTGTCATCCTTATGGTTATACTTTATGCATTGGCTCATGTGATGATGAATAAGTCGATGCTGGGCCGCTATATCTATGCAATCGGGGCTAACGCTGAGGCTTCCAGAATGTCTGGAATTTCACCAAAGAAAATCAAGTTTACTGTCTACGCTATCTGTGGAGCAACGGCAGGTCTGGGGGGGATCGTGATGGCATCACAACTTCAAAGCGGAGCCGGAAATTACGGAGTCACCTATGAACTAATGGTTATAGCCGCCGTCGTCGTTGGCGGAACTTCTCTCTTTGGAGGAAAAGGTAAAGTGCTTGGTACATTAATTGGAGCTTTCATCATTGCAGTCATCACAAACGGAATGAACCTACTTCTTCTTGGTAGCGAAACTCAAATGATCGTCCTAGGTATGGTAATACTTATCGCAATCTTAATTGAACGAATTAGGAGCGGCGAATGGAAGAATGCCGTAGGCGGTTAAATACCTGGTAATTCTTCTTTCGCCTCTGCAAAACGGTCAATCGGCAGGCCCATTCTTTTTAACAAAGAAAAATGAACCTTAGACATCGAAGTATCCCTTGAAGGTCTAATATAATTTCCAGTCTTAAGAAGACCTGATCCTCCGCCAGCAAGTAGTACGGGAAGATCTCTTTCATAATGAGTATGTCCGTCTGCAATACTGGAACCGTACATGATCATGGAACGATCAAGTACGCTCACACCATCACTGTCTTTAAGTTCCTTTAGCCTGCCTAAAAACCAAGCTAACTGAGCATGGTGCCACCTAGTCACCGCATTGTACATCTGCTTCTTAGTTCCCATATCATCCCAGGAAGTGATTCCATCATCATCCTCGGTTTTACCACTTGAGTCTTTCCAATGAGATAGAGCATGCCAAGTGCCTTTCACTCCCGGGATAAAGTTAAAATAACGATTACTCTGTCCATGATCCAACATGAAAGAAGAAACTTTGGTGGCGCCAGACCAAAAGGATAAAGCCATTAGTTCGAACATTTGTCTGACATATTCTTCGTGATCAGATGGAATGCCCGGTTCTGGACGATTTAAAGTATCGGTGAGGGCACGATCAGCAGCTAGTTTTTGACTATTTTTCTCAGCAAATTCAAATCTTCTCTCGATGGATCGAACTGCCTCCAAATACTCGTCAATTTTTTGCCCATCGGAAGCACTCGCCCTACGCTTTAATGACTTTGACTGGTCATTCACCAAATCAATAACGCTACGATCCATGAAGCCTTCTTCTGCTCGGCGGAAAAGCTTATCAAAAACTGCTCTTGGAATTGTTTCTCTAGCAGCGGGAATATTTCTCTCAACCCATGAAAGACAGTTTCTGGGCAGGCTCCCTGAAAAACTACCCTCCCCAGAAGTACTTAATTCGAGTGAAGGTAAGGGAGTCGTATTCTCAAAGTGCTTGGCCACGAGCTGATCTGCCGATATTCCACCCGCATCATTTTTATGTCCGTTGTAGGATCCACCCGTGAGCCATGTCGCCGTTCCGGCTCCATGACCATTACCTCTTGGTGTCCATAGCTTACCTGTAACTATAAGGTCTGACTTGTATTTCTCCAATGGCTCCATCCATTGATTCAACTGAAGAATTCTTCCATCTCTACCTACCTTCCTAGGTTTCCATGATCCAGTAGCCGATCCATTAGGAAAATAAATATAAGCGAGCCTGTTGTTGGGGTGCCCTATAACAACCTCTTTCTGCCGAGCACCAAAGCTCTCCAAACAAGGCAAAGCAAGCATAGCACCAACGCCACGAAGAAATGTCCTCCTATTTTGATTAATAAACATATTCTATGATCCTGACTTACTAGAAATCTTAAGAGGTATCCTTTTCTTGGTAAATGGATAACTCAAGCCAATTTCTAATACCATATCCTTCATTGGATAGCCAGCTCCTTTGATCTTATCTGCGATATCACGAACGACTGCCTCGTCATAATATTCAAGCTGTCGACCGAGAGCATAAGATAACATCTTTCGAATCAACTGTTTTCCAAGATCATCAATTCTATTATCAATGAGCGCCATTTTTAGACCTTGCGGACCACGAAACCGGGCTCCGTTAGGCAACTCACCACGATTATCCACTCCACCTCGCCACCGACCGAACTCTGAATAATTTTCAAGAGCAAAGCCAAGAGGATCAATTTGAGAATGGCAACCAGCACAACGTTTGGAGTCACGATGCACCTCAAGCTTTTCCCGCAACGTCGTTGCCGCTCTCCTGCCTCCACCAACATCAATTTCAGGAACATCAGGTGGCGGTGGCGGTGGCGGAGTTCCAAGTAAAGTCGTTAGGATCCATGTTCCTCTCAGAACAGGACTACTTCGGTGAGGAAATGACGTCGTTGCAAGTACACTCGCATGCCCAAATATTCCGCCTCTCTGAGCAGTATCAATTTTCACTCTCCTCATTTTTTTTCCCTCAACTCCTCGAATTCTATAAAATTCTGCAAGCTCCTCATTAAGATAAGTATAGTCTGAGTCAATGAGACGCCGAACCGGCTCATTATTTAGAATCAGAGAATGAAAAAATAAGGACGTTTCCTCCCTCATTGAAGCCATTAGAGACTCAGTGCACCACGGGTTATCAATAGGATCTTTCCGTATTCTTGGTCCCACATCATCAGTACTTAGCCACTCACCTGCAAAGATACGACCCAAGGATAAACTTTTTGGATCCTTTAGCATTCTTGTCATCTGATCACGAATTACTTTGGAATCTTGCAATTTTTCTTGTTTGGCTTTTAGGAACAGCTCATCGTCTGGTGCAGATGCCCAAAGAAAATATGACAACCTAGATGCCATATCATAATTTGAAATTTTCTGATCTTCTCCTAAAGGGGAAGGATTCTCAACTCTCATCAAGAAATTAGGAGAGACGAGGATAACTTTCATAGCATTACCCAAAGATTCCTTTTCAGATTTTCCTTTATTTAAATTTCTTTTATAACCTTGGATTATCGGAACTAATTCTTTCTCTCCTACAGGCCTTCTATAAGCCTTTTCAATAAATGCCTTAAGATTTTTTTGAGCATCACCATAACGAGTTATTTTACTCCATGCTTTATTATCTTGCTGGGCTGCATCAATGACCATTTCCGAAGCACTGATGTATCGATCAAGGTGAGAAGTGTGCATAAAAAGAGTATTCGCACTATTTGAAAATCCACTCGCACCAGTAAAGTCCATTGGGAATTGATCCGCAGGCTTTAAATCAAGACCGATAAGATCACGTATGGTTCTGTTATATTCCTCACGAGAGAGGCGCCTAGCAGGCACGTTTCCAGGCTCCCGGACCTTACCATAATCAAAACCATTAATCTCTTTTTGAACCCAAGCTCTCACCATTAAAGCCTCTTTATCTTCGGGCTTGTCTTTACCCTTAGGAGGCATATCACCACTTCTAATTCTCTCAGCAACATTCTGCCACAATGCGAGATCACGAACAAATGGTCGCCTTTTTAGAGCTGTCTCAAGATCGATATCTCCCTTAGCTGATTCTGAATCATGGCAATTCAGGCAATAGTTGTCCAACACTGGTAAAATATGTTTATTGAAATCAGGTAGCAGTTTTGACAAATCCTGCCCCTCTTTGTTATTATCCTCAGAAGGAGGCTCATAAATTGGTGCATCTTCATCCCACTCCTCTTCTTCCTCTTCTTCCTCTTCTTCCTCTTCTTCCTCTTCTTCCTCTTCTTCCTCGATCTCATCGAAGAGCTCCTCAAAAAAATCACGAGCAGCCTCTTCAATGTTAGCATTTCTCCATTCAATCTCTTCTTTAATTTCTTCTGCTTCTTCAATTGAATCTTCTCCCTCCTCCTTTAACTCTTTGATGATCTCCTCATCTAGGGCATTCTGAATCTTAACTCTACGAACGAGAAGGCTCTCAATTTTTTGCTCTCCATTAAACTCGGAAGACTTACCCTCCTCAATCTTCCACAATTCAAATTCAAGAGCTATGAAGTTATCCTCTAGAAGCGCAACCTTATTAGCAAAATTTTCACCCATCTCTTTTTTCTCTTCGAGAAACTCCTCCTTCAATTCAGCAATCCTTGATTCTGCCTCTTCAAAAATTTCGGTATACTCCTTCTCCTTAGCTTCATTTAATATTCTAAGAATATTAGGTCCATTTTTTTGAAGGAACTTTTTTGTCTCAGGCGCAATTTCTACAGCCTCTAGGCTGACTATAGTTGCCAATATCATGAAAAACCTTAGAGGAAATCCAATCAAACTAATGAGACAGCGGTACAGCATGGGAAATACTGAATTAGTATAACTAATAACTTCTTTTTATTTTTCCTGTCCGGATAAAATCATTAATCATAGGGTTCACTTTTTCACCCTTTGGACCTAATCCGTGGCCCCCTCCTACTACCTTGATGTGTGTCACGTCAGCTTTTTTGTACGAATAAGAAATAATGTCCCTACTAATTTGCTTACCGTCTTTATCTGCAATCTTCTTTCCCTTGAATCCTTTTTGTTGAGCCCAATAAAATGCTGTATCCTGCGCTGACAAGTGGATTGCATTTCTGCCTCTCTTACCTCCCAAATAAGGAACTACTCTATCCTCGGTACCATGAACAGAAAGTATTGAGCTTTTTGTTATAGGTTTTTTCTTAACATCATAATTTCCGTTCTTATCATTGGATCTTTGCCAGAACGAGCCATCGTGATATTGCCCCTCTTCCATCGAGGAGACCATTGGTACTACTCGTTTTATCAAATTCTCGTCATCAATCTCGATCAAAAGCCTGAAAATATAACCAGCTCCATTCGAAAACCCAACCATAGATACACCTGAAAGATTTGCCTTAGGGTACTTAACTTTGAGATCTTTTATTATCTCTTTGAAAAAATCAGTATCCGGAGCCTTCGTGGCTTCAGCTGATATATTCCATCCCCCTTTGTAGCCCTGAGGTGAAACAACAAGATAATCACTAAAACGCCTCGACCATCCTCTAATCATATTGCTAGCTTTGCCCCCACCTCCATGAAACACAAAAAGGACCGGAATTTCTGATTTTGTTTTTTCTGGAGCGCTCACATAATATTCACGATCATACCCTTGCTTCTCTTGATCCCAAGTTTGACGGATCACGTGACGCTTATATTGATTAGAATCAAGTTTTCTAACTTTTCTCTTTTTGGGATCTTCAGACCCCACTGTGGCCAATAGATGTTCTTCAAGAGTCACTTTACCGTCTTTATTTCTATCGACATTATTGAAGTTCTCTCTAGGTCCCTCTGGAACTTCACTAGGAATTAGAAAACCATCTCCATTCTTATCCCAGTTCTTAAAACCCCTACTCGATTCTGCTCGCTGGTCAGCCGTAACAAATTGAATTCCTCCAAAGACAATGAGTGAAAAAGTAATAATTAATTGTTTAGGGTTCATTATTAATAAACGTACACGATCAAATAAGAAACTCACTTAATTTTAACCTTTCTCTCTATTAAGCACATCAATTTACAAAAAATGAATCTTAAGATATTGGGGTTCAAAACTATACCACTCGTAAAATCCACTAATAAATTACATCGATATGAAGTATATTTAAAAGTTCATTGGTTATTCATTTCTTTTCTTGCTGCTCCAACCAAGCAAAGATAGCTACCGGAACCATCTGATGTCCTCCATCAAAAATAGTGATGCGAGCCATATTAGATTTTGACCTCCAAAGCGGCTGATGGTCTTCGCCGTAAGAAGGATCAGGTTTAGACTTAGGAAGTGATTCAGGAACTTCAGATTTTTCAGTAAAAAAATCAATCTCCTCGTCTGTTATTCTATGAATATCTTTTGCAAGGAAATTAAATGCTCTCAGAGAATGACTAATAGGAACACTACCCGTATGCCCGTCCGTGATCCCTGCATTAATATCAATGGGTACTTTAGAGGCTTCGCCAAGCCAAGTAAGAGGTGACCTTCTTTTGTATTCCTCATCAACAGCAGGACTCACACCTGGCTTTCCCCCACACGACTTTTCAAGATCGTTGAAATATCTTCTTCCAGATTTAACACATTCTCTGTGCCAAGCAGCACAATCGGTGATTGGAACCCATGAACTAACGCCAGCCCAGATTTGAGGAGCTCGTCCCGCCATCTGAAGAGCCATATGACCTCCTCCAGAAACTCCAGCCAAATATATTCGACTCGAATTGATTTTCGTTTTTTTCTGAACCCAAGTTACAGCATCAATAATATCTGAAACCGCAAGATCAGATCCACAAGCCTCTGGCCTACGATTCGGACCACGAAAATCTGGATGAATGAAAGCCCACCCTCTCTCAATACAACCTTCTGCTAATGGAACATTATGGGTGTTCTTCCAGTCACTACTCCAAGTATGAAGAGCGACGAGAAGAGGCACTTCGTGATCAACCTTCGGAGAAAAATAAAGAGCATTTTGTACTATTCCATCAGCTGAACTTTTAATTTGAATAGATTGTACCGTTTCCGGATACCCCTTTTCAGCAAATGAAGTGGATACGGAACTGAGAAAATATAAAGCTACAAATAATGAAAAACAAAATTTCATAGATCTTGATTAGATTTATGAGATTTTATGAATTGTTCAGACTTTAAAACAATCAAATTCTTATAAAGCCCTAACAATAAAATATTAGTAAACTTATCCTTATATTTTTTCTGATAAACGATGGGTGAATCAAAAATAATTAGGAGATTAATAAACATATTCCTCTTGGAATTAAATCACGATTCACTAAGACTCTAAGAAACGAAAATTATTATTATTAATATATATGCCAAACCGTAGAGAACACTTCATACCCATTGGCCGGGAAAAACTTTTGGAGTGTTTACCTGAATTTGAAATTTGCTCAGAGAAAGAAACAACTGATTTAAGAAATTTCTTTGATCTAATTTCATCTACTCTTCATAAGCAATATCATGCTTGGCAGATTAAAGTTCAAAAGTTATACCAACCCTTAGATCCTGACTCGGTTCTTATATTGAAGGACCCCGAGACAAAAGAATCATCTGAGGTTTTTGCTGAGCTAAAGAACTTACTCGCGAATGCAAATTACAGAAAACTCCCTGTCGATGAACTTGAAACAGCAGTAGACAACGCCACGGCACTCGGACTAAGAATGAAAGTCGACTTCTCACTCTTTGAAGAGCTTCATGTTTATGGAAGAGGAGATGAAACTCAAATATGGACTAAAAGGAGTTGGAAAAAATTTTTTAAAGAGGAGCAATTCAATGTTGAGGTATATCAACGACTCATCATTGCCTTTAGATTAAAGAACCACGAGGACTTACCCAAAGAACAGTCCAGTTCCTACGTATATCTAAAAAACTTTAAAAGCATTCCACACTCTGATCTTCACACTTTATTGCCAGGCACTCAGGTGAAAATGAGTCTTTTGGACCGTGGAAAGATCATTATTCCAGCCCTCTCAGGAATAGTCTTAAGCATTGTAAAGATCGTAAGACTGATGGTTGCTGTGGCGATCTTTGCCTCTCTGGCCACCTTCATTAAATTTTGGGTCATTCCGGCAGGTATAATTTACTATATATTTAAAGGATTTATTTCTTACAAAAAGACCAAAGATAAGTACCAACTCAACCTAACTCGTAATCTCTATTTCCAAAATTTGGATAATAATTCTGGTGTCCTTTTACGCCTTTTACATGAAGCTGAATTTCAAGATTACAGAGAAATGGTCATTTCCTATTACATAGTTTGGAAATTTGGAGATTCAGGTATTGGAGCAGATCAAGTGCACGAAATCGCTGAGAAAAAATTAAAGGAGGTTATCGAATTAGATATCAATTTCGAAGCGGAAGACGCTTTGTCTAAGCTTGAAAAACTCGAGGTCATCAAAAACGAAGACAGCAAGTGGTTTCCTGTATCAATAGAAAAAGCCTCTTCCAAATTAAATCAAATCTTAGAGCTGAGCTGAGAATTAGATCAACTTAAACCACTAAGTTCACCGGACTCATCAACATTAATTCTCTCGCTAGCAGGCACCCTAGGCAGCCCAGGCATCGTCATAATTTCGCCTGATAGAGCCACCACAAACTCAGCTCCATTAGCCACTCGAACTTCCCTAATAGGCAGAGTAAAACCAGAGACTGCCCCACGTAATTTCTGATCTGCACTAAAACTGTATGGCGTCTTTGCTATACAGACTGGAAAATTTCTAACGTTAGTCTCATCAAGGGCTTTGAGTCTTTTAAGAACAGCCGGACTGAAATCCACATCATCGGCTCTATAAACTTCCTGAGCAACGGTTCTCAACTTATCAACTAAAGACATATCATCAGGATATAGAGTTTCAAAACCAGATTCACCATCCTCATCATCAAGTAATTCAACAACAGCCCGAGCAAGATCTTCAGCACCTTTAGCTCCGTCAGCCCAATGAGTAGCAAGTACAGACTTAACACCGATTTCCTGACATAACTCAATAAATCTATCAGTCTCAGCCTTGGTATCAGCACTAAAAGCATTTAGAGCAACGATACAAGGAACTCCAAATTTGGCTATATTTTCAAGATGCCTTTTGAGGTTAGCAAAACCTTCTTCCATAGCTTGTAAATTTTCCTGATCCAATTCAGAACGCTTCACTCCGCCATGATACTTTAGTGCACGTATTGTCGCCACAATTACTGACGCACTAGGGCTAAGGTTTGATTTTCTGCATTTAATATTGAAGAATTTTTCTGCTCCAAGATCCGCGCCAAATCCTGCCTCTGTAATAACAATGTCAGATAGATTCATCGCAAGCTTGGTTGCCGCAACCGAATTACAACCATGAGCAATGTTGGCAAAAGGACCGCCATGAACAAAGGCTGGGGTCTTTTCTAAAGTCTGCACCAGATTAGGCATAATGGCATCCTTAAGTAAAGCCGTCATAGATCCCTCAGCAATCAATTCACTGGCAAGGACATCTTCTCCTGATTGATTTTTTCCAATCACAATCTGCCCTAATCGACGCTTTAAATCATTAAGATCACTAGCGAGACAGAAGATTGCCATAACCTCAGAGGCTACAGTGATATCAAAACCAGCTTCACGAGTTAATCCATTAGCATGACCACCAAGCCCTGAAACAATTTCTCGAAGCGATCGGTCATTAAGATCAATGGCTCTTCTCCATGTTACTTTTCGTGGATCAATATTAAGCTTATTACCCCAATGAAGATGGTTATCTATGATAGCCGCTAAAAGGTTATTAGCAGAGGTAATTGCATGAAAGTCTCCTGTGAAATGAAGATTAATTTCATCCATGGGAACGACCTGTGCATAGCCACCACCAGCAGCCCCTCCCTTCATTCCAAAAGAGGGCCCAAGGCTAGGCTCTCTAAGACAAATCGTCGCATTTTTACCAATCCTCCTCAAACCATCACCAAGACCAATGGTAGTCGTTGTCTTCCCCTCACCTGCTGGAGACGGAGAAATCGCAGTGACAAGGACAAGCTTAGATTTGGAACTTGAGCTATTTACTGAAAATGTACTCGGATCAACCTTAGCTTTGAAGTGCCCATAAGGAATTAATTGATCCTTTGTGATTCCTAAAGTTCGCTCTGCAAGATCTGCGATCGGCTCGAGCTTAGCTTTCTTCGCAATTTCAATATCAGACATCTAACTTCTATGAATCCCTAAAAATAATAGTAAAGTCGATCCTTTTTTCTATTTTCTTGAAGCCCCCATTATTTTGGAGATAAAAATTAAAGATTTTACTCAAGTATTTTGATCAACGCTTCATCTCTTTGAACAGTATCCTGAAAATCAAGAGCCCTAAAATAACGTGGTCGATCCTTCTCTAAGGTCATTGGATCCTGGAGTATTTTTGCAATTAAAAGTGAAGACCCTTTGGCACGACTCCTCCAGATAATATCTTTTCCCTTATCTGAATTCCAATCATCTCCTACCAGCTCAAGCCATGAAGCCAAACATGCATCCCAATCATTCGCTGCAGCAATGCCAAGAGCCTCCAAAGACCACCGATCCCCAGCTTTATGATTCACTGCTAAGGATGCCCATATTTTTGATTTTTTATCTCCTCTTAAATGGGCAATAGAAACAGCACATTCGCGTCTAACTTTAGCTGATGGATCAGATGTCATTTTTTCAATAATATTAATCAGCGGAACTCCTGTTTGTCTCGCGAGGCGAAGTGCAAGGATTCTTATATCCGGATTCTTATCTTTAGAAGCCACATCAACGAAATGTGCAGACCTTCCCTTGCTCTTTCCCATCAGCCACAAAGCTCGAGCCTTGTGCCTTGAATTCTTCGAAAGAAACATCTTCATGAGTTCCTTTTCCGCTACTGAGCCCATCTTGTGTAAGGCATTCCATGCCTTGTAACGAACACAATAATTTGGATTCTTTAGTGCATTAACAGACTCCTCGGCAGAACCATAATCAAGCTTTGGCTGCTCGTATCTAGCCCCTTTAGGTGATATTCTATAAAGTCGTCCTCGGGTGATATCCCGCTGGGCTAATCCACCAATAATTGGATCATACCAATCGCTAATAAATATAGACCCGTCAGGAGCCACAGCCACATCGACTGGTCTAAAGGATCGATCCTTAACGCTCTTCATCATATCAATTGAATCTGCCTTATAACCAGCACCATGATCTCTAACAGGATAGGACCTCACGACATTAACTCCTGACTCACAATGAATAAGTTGGTCCCAATATTTTTTTGGTAAAAGACGCCCCTCGTACACAGTAATTCCTGTTGGAGCACCAGCCCCTGTCTGTATAACATTCGGAACAACCCCAGGATCGTTTAAGTGCCAATGAGCCAAAGAAACGTTTTTATGCATTCCTGGTCTTTTTTTGCGCCAACCCTCACCGGTCAACTCGTCAAGATAACCAAAGTTACCCCCCTCCATGATAAAATTAATACGGGTCGCTCTATTTCCGTCATCATCATTGTCGGACTGCCAAAGCGAACCAAAAGAATCGACAGTCACCTCATAATTATTCCTAAAATTATGACCCAGTATTTCAAAGTTCTTACCATCAAGATCACAACGGAACACCATACCTCCCCAAAAGGGCCTACCCTTATCCTCAACAGCCTGGCCATGGATGTCTTCTAATATCTGACCCGTTTCATCTTTTAAATTTTTTCCTGTATTTCCAAAATTCCAATACACTTTCCCGTCTGGACCATAAACTAGAGAATGATATGAGTGATCATATACAGGGCGCCCATCTCCAGAAAATAGAAGTTCCTTTCGATCAGCGACATCATCACCATCATCATCAAAGAAAGCCCAGACATTAGGAGTCACCGAAACGATAACTCTATCACTCAACACACAAAGACCCATGGCCGCATCAACATCATTACCCTGGTGGAAGGTTTTAACTTCATCCATTTTTCCATCCCCGTCCTTATCCTCCATGATCAGAATCTTATCTCCTTCTTTTCTCTTCCCTTGATTAGGCCCATAATTAACAACTTCACAGGCCCAAACTCTACCCAAATGATCCACATCAATATTACTTAGACTAAGAATTTCAGGCTCGGAGGCACTAAGCGTCAGCTCAAGACCTTCATCCATCAAAAATGATGACTCTGATCTTAGTTGTTGAGTGAATATGATTAAGATAAATATAAAAAATACTGCTTTTATTCTATTAATCACCTTCATGAGTTAATACTTTCTATCATAATGAACACAAAGGCTCAATAGCTATTGAAGGTCCCAGCGAGTCTGATAAACTAATAAGGAAAAGTCCCAAAAAATGGCTAACCTCATTAACAGAGTAGCAAGTGTGGCCTGCGCACTCTTTCTTATTATAAAAGCTCACTGCTCTCCCGACGCAGTAGTGGTTTTTAATGAAGTTCATTACAATCCTGTTGGCAGCCAAGAGAATGGTGAATGGATAGAACTCTTCAACCAAATGGGTATCATGACAGACGTATCAGGGTGGAGAATAGATGGGATTGGATACACCATACCAGATAACACATTTATAGATCCGGGGGGATATCTAGTTATCGCTAAAGAACCTAAACAAGGGCAATTAGGACCATTTACTGGAAGCATAAGCAATTCAGGAGAGACTCTAAAACTTTATAATAAGGGCAACCGAATGATGGATGAACTGAACTTCAGCGATGGCGGAAGATGGCCAGAGGAAGCCGACGGATCAGGGACAACTCTCTCTAAGATTTATCCATACAATTCAAACATGCCTCCGGAAAACTGGACATTTTCAAACCAGATTGGAGGAAGTCCAGGATCAACTAATTTTCCTAGAGATGAATCTGAAATTCCATCTAAGAAAGTTCCTTTAATCATTCTAGACGATGAATGGCTTTATAATGAAAGTGGAGATGATCTCGGCTCTAAATGGCACGAAGTTTCTCACTCAATTGGTGAAGATTGGCTAAGAGGCAAAGGAGGAATCGGGTTCGAAAGCGGCACGACAATACCAATCGAAACGCGATTAAATTTTCCAGGTCGAAACGATCCTTACGTCACTACTTATTACTTCGAGAAAGAGTTTTTACTCAATGAAGCTGAGTTTGAGAACTTAAAGTCTCTTATCATAAGACATGGAATTGATGACGGTGCCATAGTATACATTAATGGTAAAGAAGCACTAAGGGTCAACATGCCGGATGGAGACATTACTTCGTCCACTCTGGCATCAAACAATATTGAAGTGGATGAACTCTCGGAAAACATTTACCTCAATCCATCCAGCCTTATACAAGGTCAAAATAGAATATCTGTCGAAGTTCACCAAAGTAGGGTTGGCAACAGTGACATCGTTTTTGGCATCGAGCTTGAAGCGGAAATAACAGAACCTCAAGAATCGAATTCTGATAAAATTTTTATAAATGAGATTCCCTCAGCAGATGAAGAAAGCTTTTGGATTGAACTAATTAACGAGGGAACTGCTACCACTAATTTGAGCGGTATAGTCTTATCAATTGAGGCTGATCCTGAGCGAGAATTTATTTTACTAGACCATTCGATAGGTTCAGGAGAAACGATATTACTAACTGAAAAAGAAATAGGATTTAGACCTAATCGTGGCGAAAAAATATTTCTTTATAGTAAATCAATCAATTCAGTATTAGATGCTCGAGAGCAAACCAACCGTTTGCGAGGCCGGTCGACAAAGAAGAACGGAGAATGGCTTTATCCTGAAAAAGCAACTCCACTGGCGCAAAACCAATTTAATTTTAATGATCAGATTGTTATCAGTGAAATCTGCTACAACCCTCCAGGATTAGCTGCCATTGACGCCATTCCTCCAACATATGAAACAATTAGCCTAGTAACTTTTAATTCGGTTTGGAGATTTGATCGTTCTGGTACAGGTCAACCACTTGAATGGTATCAATCGAGACACCTTCCAAATAACACCTGGGAACAAGGACCTGCTCCAATCGGACGAGAAACAGGTAACTTACCAGTACCCCTAAGAACAGCTTGGTCTAGTGCAGAATACTCTGCTCAAATTACATCCTATTATTTTGAAACCGATTTCAATGTAACGATTGATCAATTAAGACAAACCGATGAATTAATAATAAGCCATCAAATAGATGATGGGGCCATCTTCTATCTTAATGGTAAAGCGGTAGGTCGATTCAATATGCCGGAGGGACCATCTAACCCGAATCAATTAGCAAGCCAAACCGTGAGCAATGCAATCGTAAGAACAATATCTATTTCCGCGGGAGAATTAAAAGTCGGTCAAAACTTACTATCAGTCGAAACTCACCAAGGCTCTTCATCAAGTAGCGATATGGTTTTTGGAGTATCCTTGGAAACAATTATAAAAACCATTAATGGAAGTGAAGGAACTCCATATAGAAACTCAAGAAACCAATGGATTGAGATCGCCAATCGTACCAATCAAAACATCAACCTTGATGGTTGGGAATTTAGTGACGGAGTCGATTTTGAATTTGAACAAGGAACCTTACTCGGACCCGGAGAACATGCTTGCATTGCAAATGATAGAAACCTGTTCATAGAAGCTTATCCAGACTCAAGACTCATTGGCGAGTTTAAAGGTTCCTTATCAAGGTCGGGAGAAAGAATTCTCCTTAGGGATCAGTATAAAAATCCCGTAGATATAGTCCGATATTTTGACAGTGGAAGATGGCCAAGCATCGCAGATGGCGGAGGCGCATCACTCGAACTAATAGACCTAGACGCCGACAATTACTCGGCCGAATCCTGGACAACTAGCAATGAGTCTCACGACACTCAATGGAAAACGTATTCCTATAGAGGAACAGCTTCATCTAGTCGTGGACCAGACTCTCAATGGAGAGAATTCAATATTGGACTACTTGACTCAGGAGAAATGCTTATCGATGACATTAGCGTGACCGAAGACCCTGACGGTCAGGCTAGACAACTGTTAAGAAATACCAGCTTTTCGCAAGGAACGGACAACTGGAGACTAAGAGGCACTCATCGCCATAGTGCAGTCATCAACGACCCAGAAAATCCAGCAAATAAAGTGCTAAGGATTAGGGCAAGCTCCGCCACCGGTCACATGCACAATCAACTGGAGACAACTTTATCAAATCAGGTAAGAAATGGAACGGAATACGAGATCTCTTTCCGGGCACGATGGGTATCAGGAACGAACCTTCTCCATTCTAGACTTTATTTTAATAGACTAGCAAAAACGACAACTATTGATCGGCCAGCAAATATTGGAACTCCTTCAAAAACCAATTCTACTAGTAGTAATAATATTGGCCCCACATACAGCAATCTTATTCACTCACCAGCTGTTCCGTCTTCTAATGAAATTGTAAAAGTCAGCCTTGAAGCAAGTGACCCAAATAGCGTGAGCTCAATGCGCCTTTATTATTCCGTTAACGGAGGATCTTTTAGGAGCCTTAATATGGTGAAAATAAAAACTAATTATGAAGCCATTATTCCAGCTCAGACAAAAAAATCAGTAGTCCAATTTTATGTTAAAGGTACTGATGGACTCGGTGAGACATCATACTTTCCACAAGCAGGTCCAGATTCTAGAGCGCTTTACAAAGTGGATGATGGGCTAGCAGCAACAAATGGTTGGCATAATTTTAGGATCGTTATCACTAACGATGATCGTGACTTCATCCACCAGGAAACAGAAGTAATGAGCAATGATAGATTAGGTGTTACCATCATCGATAGAGAAGAGGAAATTTACTATGACGTCAAAATGCGACTCAAAGGAAGTGAGAGGGCAAGGAGTCAAAATCCAAGAGTCGGCTATAATTTTAATTTTGGCCGTGACCAACCTTACCGAGGCATTCACAAATCAATAGCTATTGATAGATCTGAGGGAGTTGGCTCAGGACAAATCGAATTACTATTCGATATTATGATAGCTAATAGCGGTGGAATTGTGAGCCGTTATTACGATTTTATTAAAGTCATGGCTCCTCTAGACAGACACACTCGAGGAGCCACTCTCCAGATGGCAAGGTATGAGGATGTTTTTTTGAACTCACAGTTCGGCGAGGATGGTGATGGTAATCTTTTTGAATACGAACTTATATACTATCCGACCACTACGAATGGATCCGGATTAAAAAGACCTCAACCGGACGGTGTATATGGAATATCACCTCAGGACTTAGGCGATGACCCTGAAAGCTACCGATGGTTCTACCTAAAAAAGAATAAGCGTGAAGCAAATAACTTTGAACCAATAATGAATTACACAAAACTTTTCAGCCAATCTACTTCAGCTTTCGAAGCTGAAGTAGAGAACGTGGTGCACGTAGACGCATGGTTTCGCGGCATGGCTTACGCCGTTCTTTCAGGTGCAGGTGACAATGCCGGTGCTGGAAGTCAACACAACGGGATGTATTACGCATTTCCTGATGGAAGAGTGATGTTTTTGCCACATGACATGGACTTTGCCTTTGATTCGAACCGTTCTATAACAGCTAACTCTGAATGCCGCAGGCTCACACAAAATGATACCAGAAAAAGAATCTACTATGGGCACCTGCATGATATTATAAGCACTACTTACAATAGAAACTACATGTCTAAATGGACGGATCACCTAAAAACTTTGGATCCTTCGCAAAACTGGTCAGGTCACCTAAATTACATTAACAGCCGTTCCAGAAACGTTTTATCTCAACTAAACTCCATTTCAGAGGTCAACTTTTCCATCGACTCGCCTAATAATCTCCAAACAAACACTAATACTGTAACAGTAGATGGCAAAGGTTGGATTAATGTAAGAAGCCTAAGAATAAAAGACTCCAAAGAAACGCTTCCGATTCAATGGTTAGATGAAGAGAATTGGCAAGTATCTCTCCCCGCTTCACCTGGTCAAAATAATTATACCATTGAAGCTGTTGATTTTTCAGGACAAGTCATAGGAAGTGACGATATCACAATTATTAGTACTGCTACTTCAGAACCTGCATCCGAACAGAATATCGTGATCTCTGAAATCATGTATAATCCGAGAGCATTAAGCGAGAGTGAGATTGCTGAAGGTTTTACCGATAAAGATCAATTTGAATTCATTGAGATTATGAACATTGGTGAAAAAACTGCCGACCTTTCTGGCGTACGTTTCATTAATGGAATTGATTATGAATTCGAATCGGGAAGAACATTGGTACCAAATGGACGCGTTATCATCCCAAGAGAAAGGGCAGCCTTTTTAACGCGTTACCCAGATCAATCCGATTTCATGGCTAGCGGAGAATTTACAAATAACACTGGACTTTCAAATGCAGGAGAACGACTCCGTCTCGTTGATCTCAGTTTTACAAGCATCAAAGACTTTTCCTATAACGACAAGTCTCCATGGCCTGTAAAATCTGACGGAGAGGGATTTAGCCTAATCCTTATTCAACCTGAAAATAACCCAGACCACTCTATTGGAGAAAACTGGTTGGAAAGCTCAAATATAGGAGGCAGCCCAGGAATGGAAGATCCTAATGAATCATTTAGTGACCAAGGAATAGATAATGATGGCGACGGTCTCAATCAATTTGCAGAAAACGCACTTGGTAGCAGTGACGATATACCAAATTCCCCTTTAAAATTAAACTTTGATTCTGAACGACATTTAATTATTCGATATTCCAAAAGAGCAGATCTAGAGAACATCATCATTAAACTGGAATCATCTAAAGATCTGATCAATTGGCTAGAATCGACTGAAGAGTTTTCAATCCAATCAGAATCTATTATTGAAGAAGGCACAGTTGAAGTTCTCATACGATCTTCAGCACCCAGTAAAAGCGCTCAATTCTTAAGACTAAAAATCGAAAGAGAAGACAATCTCTAGACTGACTTTTCTAAGGACCAACCTTCACGGTACGGCCTTCTGACCCACGCATTTGCAGCATCATTGTTAGTAATGCGCATGGCCTCACCATCCCACATGAGCTTCTGACCAGGAAAACGTTTAGCAACATTTCCCAAAAGTGTAATCTCAGTCAGATGTCCCCCATAACCAAAATGGGCACCAGCACCATCATACTTACCAGCTTTACATGCTCTTATCCAATCTTGCTCATGTCCATCCTTAACACGAACTAAAGTTTTCTTTGGTCGTTTAAAGGCCTTCATTGTTGTTTCAGGAATTAGTCTAGGACTCCCCCCATAAACATCATTCATAAGCATCCCTTTACTGCCTTTATAAATAACGCCACCTTCTTTAGGAAAGCTTCTTCCCTTTTCAAGTTCCTTAGGCCTAGATGGCTCCAAACCTTCTCGCCAAGTCAGCTTGAGAGGAGAAAACCCTTTCCTCTCTGGGAAATTAAATTCTATCACTGCACTCTCAGGGTGAACATCTTTAGTGCCTCCTTTGACTTGATGACATTCAATACTTTCAGGATGCCCCAACTTAAGAGAAGAAACAATAGCATCGATCGTATGCACTCCCCTATCACCCATCATACCTGAACCAAAATCCCAAAAGCAACGCCACACTCGAGGATGATAACAAGAATGATAAGGACGCATCGGAGCAGGCCCAATCCAATTCTCCCAGTCCATGCCTTCAGGTATTGGTTGAATCTTAGATGGACGATCACTGCAAGGAGAACTCCATGAAGCGTGTCCGTGAGGAGCATAAGACAAACTACACCATGCCTCGACTTCGTTTACTTCACCGATAGCGCCATCCCATATCCACTCACTAATTAACATTCGCCCTTCCCCTGAGTGACCCTGAATTCCAAGCTGAGTAGAGACACCGGTTTGTTTAGCAATCTTGGCAAGAGCACGAGACTCGTACGCGTCATGTGTCAGAGGTTTTTGACAATAAACATGCTTTCCTGCATGCATCGCTGCTGCAGATATGACAGCATGAGTATGATCTGGAGTGGCTACAATAACTGCATCAAAATCCACATTACTTGACAAAAGTTCTCGGTAATCATGAAATCTTTTGGCATCAGGATACCTATTCATCACGCCGCCTGCATACTTATGATCAACATCACAAAGAGCAGTGACTTGCTCTGACTTAGCGCACTGCGCAAGGTTATGTGAACCCATTCCACCAATACCAATACCTGCAATATTAAGTTTTTCACTGGGAGCTGTATGATTGGGTCCACCAAGAACATGTCTAGGAACGATCTGTAAACCTGCTGCTCCAACTGCTGTTGAAATAAATTTTCTGCGATTAGCTAATACACTCATTTTTTGATAGGTAATTTTTTAGGTATTAATCACTTTATCAGGAAAATCTTAAGGACCCCAATAAAAAATCATCAATGTTTTAGGAACCAAGAAACCGAAATAGTGACTTTAACCTTCTAGCTCCATCAGCACTGATATGATCGTCATCATAATAATTCCATTTGTTATTTTCTCTAAATTTATAAATTTGGTCCGAACCTAAGAGTAATGGCAACGGATCAATGATTCTAAGGCTCGGAAAATCTTTAATGATTTTTTCAAACATTTGATTCTGATCATTAAAACGAACCTTAAGATTTGAAACTGAAAGTTCTAGATCGTTATAACCCCATGATAAATCTTTCATATTGAAGTTAAATGGAAAACTGCTTGGAGTATGCCAATGATCTGTCCACTGAGGAACCTGTCTTACCAAACTAACGGAATAACCTAAGGACTGAACTTTAGTAATTGTTTGCCTTAAACAATCCTCAAAAGTTTTATTATTTTTGATACTCTGATTAAATGCCAACCACCACCTACCTGCAAGAATGACATGTTTAATGCTTGCACGTTGCTCTTCAGCACTAAGATGCATTAATATTTTTTGATTATAGGTGATCTGAGATGAGTCCGAAGTTTTCCAATCGAGTACCGGCAAAGTGGAACTTTTAATAGCCGATTGACCTCCAATTGAAAGCTCTTTAGCTGCTAAATCAATTGACCTTGCAATAGCCATAGCATGACTATCGCCCCAAAGAAAAAATTGGGCGTCATTATTCTTTTCACCCAAGGGCAAATTATTATTAGGAAATCCTTTTGCTGCTAAATCGTAATCAAAAAACGAATCCTCACTAAGACCTCTGTCATCGATTTCAATAACTTTTTCAGAAACCCTTTCTGCTATTCCATCTTTAAGAAAAATAAACGACGAAATTAAAACCAGAAAAGCCACGCCTAATGAGCAAATCGAAAAAATTGAAACCCTTGAAACGAACAACCTGCGAGACCTGATAGGTTTTTCTACGAACCTCCAAGAGATGAAAGCCAATAAAAAAGAAATCAAAATTAGAATAGATTTGGTTAGTAAAGAATTCTTACCAATGACCAAGTACTCATTAAAAGCCAACAAAGGCCAATGCCACAAATATAATGAATAAGACAACAACCCTATAAAAACTAAAGGCTTAATGGAAAGAATTCGAGTGACGATTGGGGCTGAATCTGAAATTTTAGTATTCTGACCTGACAAGATCAGCAATGCTGAACCCAACACAGGAGGTATTGCAAATAACCCTGGGAAAGGAACACTTCGATCGTAAATAAAAAAGGGAACTAACACACATAAGATCCCAATAAAAGCCATAGCAGATTTAAGGTGGTAAGATCTCACCGGCTTAGAAAGGGCAACCATGGAGCCGACTCCAAGCTCCCAAGCTCTGGTAGGCAAAAGGTAAAATGAAGCAGACTCATATCTCATGGTAGCTAGAACCGATATCAAAAGACTCATCAATACGCCTAAAGAGACGATCCACACAAGCCCACTCGATTTCCTCCACTTAAAAACCAGCAAAAGAGCAAAAGGAACCACTAAATAAAATTGCTCCTCCAAGGAAAGGGACCATGTATGTAATAACGGCATCTCCTCCGCAGAACCTGCAAAATAACTATTGGTATTCCTCCAAAAAAAGACATTCGAAGTAAAGAGGGATAACCATAGAACAGACCCACCAAGAAGTTCAAAGTCACGAGGCAATAAAAGAAAGTATCCAAAAATAATAGTCACAATTGTAACCACAAAAAGAGCAGGAAAAATTCGCCTAGCTCGCCTTTCCCAAAAACCTAAGATTGAAAAATTACCCGCACGAAGATCTTTAATAATTAGACTTGTAATAAGAAATCCAGAAATAACAAAGAAAACATCAACACCCACAAAACCTCCATCACACCCAAGGTCGGCGTGAAAAAAAATGACTCCTAAGACAGCTATCGCACGAAGACCATCAATGTCAGAGCGATAAGTCATGTTTTTTTTAGTTAATTAGTTATTTAATCTCTAGTTTTCTTTCTGGTCCCAAAAACGATGCGGGTCTTTAAGTCTTCTCATTTCGCTCAACAGAAGAGCTTCCATTTCTGCAAGTTTAGTAGAATACTGAGGAGACTCAGCTAGATCTTTTTGCTGTTCACTTGGCTTATTCCCAATGAGTTTAATAACACTATCTTCTTGGTGCTCTAAAAGAAATTCATTTGGATTCTCAGCAAGATTAAAAAGTTGAGTCTCTCGAACCTTGCCATCTAAAACATCATACTTAATTAGTTTCCAGTCACCTTTTCTAACGCACCTCATGCCAGGCTTAGTTCCTCCACAATAAGCTCCATAAAGAACATCTCGCACCACTTCTTTTTCACCTTTAAGGACAGGAGCAAGGCTCTTACCCTGCACAGTTCTAGGTATTTCTATTTCAGCAAGATCACAAATTGTGGGTAAAATATCCAATAGATAACCATTCCCCTTTGCCCTAGTCCCAGCTCGAATCCCAGGCCCGGCAACTATGAAAGGAACTCTCCATGTATGCTCATAGAGATTTTGCTTTCCTACCAACCCATGACGTCCAACTGAAATACCATGATCAGCTGTAAAAATAATATAGGTGTTCTCATATTCTCCAGATTTTTTGAGTTGCTCTATGACACCTCCTATCTCTTCATCAATATTTTCAATACAGGCGTACTCTCTTCCTAGCTCATTTCTAATTGTAGCTTCAGTACGAGAAGTTAAGACTCCAGGCACATTGCATTCATCTCTTAAACCTGGGTGACCATGGTGAAAAGGATGCTCAGGTAACCATGTTTTAGGAAGAGGAGGTGCCTTTGGGGCTACCTTTGTAGGTGGTTTTTTTAGATTAACAGCTCCATATTTTTTTAATAGGTCTGCCCTCCCCACTCGATCATCATGAGGGTGGGAAAGACCAAAATAAATCAGGAAGGGCTTTTCGCTTTTAGAGCGTTCTGGAGATTGAAGGTATTCTATAACCTGTCGCCCATGCCATTGACTACCGTTCTCTTCACCTGCACCACGGCTTGTTTTATCTCTAACAGTTGTAAATAAATTATTGGCCAGGTCATAGCTATTTCCTTTTTTACAAGTTCTAAAAGTATCATAACCAGAACGGTTAAATACTGCTGGAATAGTATTTCTTAAAATATTCTTACCCTCTGTTATTCCTTCCTCAATTTTGCGATGCTTCTTTCCTCGGGGAGGCAGATGCCAAAGGGTTCTTCCACTCATAATCATAGTGCGCGACGGAGAGCAAACAGCACCTCTCATAGAACCCATGTGATAGGCCTGATCCAAGATAATTCCGGAAGCTGCAAGTTTATCCAAATTTGGCGTATGACACAATTTGTTACCATAGAAAGAGAGAGTGAGTGGAGATTGGTCATCAGTTACTATTAAAAGAATGTTGGGTTTTTCTGCTATGCTCAGCGACAATAATGAGCCGAAAAAGAATAGAAAAATTGGTACATGTATTAATTGAAGTACTTTTTGATGTAATGACATATCAGAGAGATCTTGCAGGAAAGCTAAGTTACAATCAAGATATTGCATCCGCAGGTAATATCCCAAGCCTTACCATTAAGGTGAAATATAAGAATGAACCGCTCACTTATTGCACTAATTCTCCTCTCAATATCTTCATTGTGTGAGAGTCAGAACCAAAATATCCTATTAATAATTTCTGAAGATAATGGACCTGAAATTGGTTGCTATGGAACAAATATAGCAACCCCAAACCTCGATCAATTGGCTAGTGAAGGTACGCTTTTTGAAAATGCCTATGTTCCTCAAGCAGGATGCTCACAATCTAGGGCCGCACTATTAACAGGACTTTATCCACATCAAAATGGTCAGATAGGATTAGCTACATGGAATTATGAAATGATCTCTTCGGATATTCCAAACGTAGCAAACACCCTAAAAGAAAACGGATACCGAACAGGCATTATAGGCAAATTGCATATCAAACCAAAGGCAGCCTTCAAATTTGATTATAAAGCCATAGCAAAAAGTAATTTTCAGCGCACCAATATGAATCTGTACGCCGAAAAAGCGTCAGAATTCTTTAACTCAAGTGATAAACCTTTTTACCTACAAGTGAATTATCCAGATGCTCATAGGCCGTTTATAAAACAGATAAATGGAATTCCAAAGAAACCTTTAAAAGTGAGTGACGTTAACCCACTACCATTCGTCGGAATCAATCATCCTGAAATTCGTCAACAGACGGCCGATTACTATAACTCTATTATGCGCCTTGACCATTATGTAGGAGAATTACTTGAAGCTTTAGAAAAATCAGGGGCTTCTGAAAACACAATCGTCATTTATATCGGTGACCATGGAGCCGACCTTCCTCGAGGCAAGCGGACATGTTATGAGGGAGGGGTTCGGATACCAATGATAATTCGCTGGCCTCAAGCAAAAGAAAACCAAAGAAGAAGTGAACTAGTAAGTACACTTGATTTATTTCCCACTATTTGTGACATCGCCAAAATTAAGGCTCCCAAATCATTAGTCGGGCAATCACTTAAAGAAATAATTCACGGGAAGAATCAAGCATGGAGAAAAGTAATGATCACAGAGTATCATGTACATTCAAATCATAACCCGTGGCCACAAAGAGCCATTCGCAACGAAAGATATAAACTTATTTTTAACCCTTTAGCAGGAGAAGTAAATCCAGGTTATGGTTTTACTATAAGTAAGAAGTTTTTTGGAGTGTCGGAGTCAAATCTCTTGGATGCTTCTACTGAAGAAGTGCGCTTAGCATACAAAAACTATAGGAAGCCACCCCTTTTTGAATTATATGACCTCAAAGAAGACCCCTACGAATTTAAAAACTTAGCCAAAGATCCTAGATACTCTAAAGAGCTCAAACAATTAAATGACCTTCTCTTGCAATGGCAAAAAGAATCAGAAGATCCTTTCTTCTTCAGTAAACCCTCAAGAA
Source organism: uncultured Verrucomicrobiota bacterium (assembly GCA_902510815.1). Classification (GTDB taxonomy): domain Bacteria; phylum Verrucomicrobiota; class Verrucomicrobiia; order Verrucomicrobiales; family DEV007; genus EC70. The sequence goes on from CABXDI010000024.1 coordinate 24,946, forward strand.
AATTGTTCAATTTAATAAGAGATTCAGGAACTAAAGACAGAAAAAGAATTAATTATAAATCAATGATGAGTATCAGGCATTAATTATGTTCAAAATGATATTTAAAATGAATGCTCGATCTCCCAAGGTTGTATTTTTATCAATTTTATTTTCGAGCAGCTTATTAGCAGAGGACATCAAAAAATCTGATGCTGCGTTATTATTGTATTACGATTTTGAATCATCATCAGGCGAAACCATCCTAGACAAATCTGATTCTAAATCACTATCGAACCTGCAAATTCTTGATCCAAGTAAAGCACAATTCAAAAATGGAGGAATTCATTTCATGCAGGGAACAACAGCTCGTTCCAGATCAATTCCATCAGATATAATTAAAGAACTCAAAAGAACCAGCTCTCTTAGTTTTGAATTATGGTTTGAACCATCTAATTTAAGACAGAAGGGACCTGCCAGAATTTTTTCTTTATCTGGAGGAACCTCTGACCGAAATTTTACAGTTGGTCAGGAAGGAAAATCTTTTCAGGTACGCCTCAGAACAAACGGTACCAGCAATAACGGTTTACCCGCCCTAGAAAGTTCCAATATTCTCAAAACAACTTTAACCCATGCCGTTTATACTTTCAAAGAAAACCAGGCTGAGCTTTACATAAATGGAGAACTAGTGCAGAGACAAAAAATCGAAGGATCTTTCTCAAACTGGAATGACAATTACCGAATATTTTTGGGAAATGAATCTAATGGAAGTCGCCCCTGGTTAGGAACCATTTATTCATTGTATCTTTTCGACAAAGCTCTCAGTAAAAATGAAATTGTTAATAGATTTCAGAACAAAGAAGGAAACAGAGAAGCCATTGCAATTAATCTAAAAGCAAAGAAAGAAAAATTCTTTGAACGAAGTGTGGCCCCAATTATTGCAACCCATTGCCTAGAATGTCATGACACAGCCAACTCAAAGGGCGATCTCGATCTCTCACAA
>CABXDI010000025.1 GCA_902510815.1 uncultured Verrucomicrobiota bacterium
CATGTCCATTATGAAATTACCTTGATCATCTGGTGATGTTAGAGATAAGAATTCTCCCTTTGATGATAATTTAAAATTGGCGTGTAGGCCCTCCGTCGCACTGCCATCCTCATCAGCCCATACCAAAATATATCCATTAGCATCAATTGATGACCCTTCAGGGAATTGCCATTTCCTTGGATTTTCCTCACTGTCACTTAAGTACCATCCAGATAGATCTATTTCATTTCCTGAGACATTTAAAAGTTCAATCCAGTCATCATATTCTTCTTGAGGGTCTTTTAATGAATTTGTATTTGATGCCATGAATTCATTAATTATAACTGGCGATTCATTGTTACTATTTCTAGATTTAACTCTAAATGATAGTGGGTTTGATTCGGTCATAGGTGGATAGAAAGTCGAGGTATTGGAAATGTTTGCCGACCTTGCTTCTACATAATACCACACCTTTTCGCCAGATGGGTAGCCCGGTATATTTGCTCCATAGATTCCATCGTTAGGATCTCCATCATTGTGGTTACCGTCATCAAACATTTGCGTGACTTGGTAGGGATCTATTCGCCCAGCAGGACTATGATATAGATAGGCGGAGTGGATTTCATTATTTCTATCAGCAATAATATTTGCTGTGATTGTCGTGTCATTGAATGAGATTGGTTCATTAGGTAATGAAACTGAAACGAATTCCGGTCCTATCTCTTTAATCTCTTTGTGATTAATCAAAAAATCATGCCTGGCACTAATTAAGTCTTTTAGTTCATTAACGGCCGAATTGAAATCTGATATAGTAAAATCCTTTATGGGATCTGCATTAATGCTGGCTTGTACAATTTCAACATAATGATCTATCCGCTTATTCATCGTTTCAGGATTAAAATCTTTTTGGAGAATGGTTCTAATATGAGCAAGATATCTCTGACGAAACTCTGGAACTGATAATAGTTTGCTTATGACTGGTCTATTTTCATTGTTCTCGTGCAAGAAGGGATCGAGAAGAATCTGATTGGGTCGGAAAGCTTCGTTTCCGTCATGTTCTATTGGGAATAGGCGACCCGATTCAGGTTCAAAATAAATCAGATAATCACAACCCTTGTTCCAGTAGCTGTCATCATCAGTGAAGATATTTTCTAGTGCTAAAAACCAGAGCCAATTATCTATAGCGAGTACTTCTTTGACTTTATCCTTGAGTTGATTTTCTGGCGTGTTGTTAAGAACATCAGTGGCATGAATTAGATTGGACCAAGCGTTTTCTGAATTTTCTTTTTTTAATTCATACAGAGCCTCATAAGAGGCCTGATTTTCTCCGAGATAAAGTAGCGCTTTGTCACCGCTTGCAAATCCTCCGCCCGGAGCGCCGCCACCACCAGGAGGTCTGCCGCCGCCACCGCCAGGAGGTCTGCCGCCGCCACCAGGAGGTCTGCCGCCGCCACCAGGAGGTCTAACGCCACCACCGCCACCATTAGCACCGTTGCCGCTTCCATTGCCACTCGGAGCTTTCCAACGGTCTCCATTATTTTCTTTGAAATATTCTCTAATTAATGAGCCGTCTTGTTGTTGAACATTAGAATAAACACCGTGGTTTTCTCCGTTTATATTCAACTGGGCAATACCGGCCCATGGGCTGGCTACATATTTTTTCATAGTGTTAAAATATAAAGCCTCTCTTAGTAAGGTGTCATCGCCGAATGCATTATTTAAGTTAAGAGTGCTATAACCATCAATATCGGCGCCCTCATCCGTGGCATCTATACTAATGTTAATAGATTTTTTTTCTCCTGATCTTGTATATGAAGTGTTCCCCTTGTAACGAATGCCAACACCTTCAAATGTTTCATTCCTATATTCTAGTGATCCAATTATTTCTTCTCCGGAGGAGTAGCTCTGAGTTAGTTGATTTTGCCATTCCTCATTTTCGAATTTCAAGTCGATGACTCTTAGGCACCTTGGATCATAAAACCCCTCGGTTCTAGAGGCTCTAAAAAATTTCCATGAATCAAGCGAGTTCTTGCTTGCTGAGGAAGTCTCGCCAGAAAATACCGGCATCATCCCAGTTACATGGTTCCAATCTTTTAAGTTTTTAGAGGATTCAAAAATCCATTCTCTATTATTTTTGCCTTCAGGCGTGAGAGTGATGTTTGATCCTTCAAACTTTATGCCAACTTCAGGTTCAATAGAAAGAGCCGTGAGGGGAATAAATAAGAGAAGAAGATATTTCACTCTTATAGTGTAGTTATAAATAATGAACTTAAGATTACGTCTATAAAATAATCTACGCTTAAAATCTTTTTAGTTGGTATGGGGCTTGTTTCTACTTACTGAAAATTGCTTAGAGTTCAGGAAATCTGAGCCATTTTTCATCACTTCCGCTGCTTTTTACTGCAGTCTCTATGAATGCTAGACCTGCTATGCCGTCTGTCGCATCAGGAAAGTCATAGCCTTGTTCGGGTGGTGTATTTCCATCTATTTTATCTGCAATAGCTTGAGCTGCGGCAAGGTAAACATTTGCAAAGGCTTCAATGAAACCTTCTGGATGAGCGAATGGAGTTCGAGAATTATTTTGTGCAGCTTCCCCGAGGTAATCATTGCCTCTACGATAAACCTTTCTTGGAGCGTTAGCGTATTTAACGATTAGTTCATTGGGATCTTCTTGGTGCCACTCTAAAGAAGCTTTTGTTCCGTAAACGCGGATGTTTAAAGCGTTTTCATCTCCGTTGGAGATTTGAGAGGCATAGATAATTCCTTTGGCGCCGCCTTCAAACCTTATCAGATTGTTTCCATCGTCATCCAATTCCCTACCTGGTATGAAAGCGGTAAGTTCGGAGCACATTTCCTCTATTTCCAATTCAGTAATATATCTAACAAGGTTGTGTGCATGAGTTCCAATGTCACCCATACAATTTGAAGATCCTGCGATCTTTGGATCAGATCTCCAGTTTGAAATTTGTCCCTGGCCATCTCCCTCAACATCACCAACTGCATAACCTTGAGGATATTCTGCAACAATCTTGAGAACTCTTCCGATCTCGCCGTCTTTGACCATGCGCCTTGCTTCTTTGACCATTGGATAACCAGTGTAATTATGAGTGAGACAAAAGATTTGTCCGGTTTCATCAACGATGTCTCGTAAGGCACGTGCCTCCTCAAGAGTCCTCGTCATTGGCTTATCGCAAATTACATTGAAGCCTGCTTCTAGAAATGTCTTGGCGACATCAAAATGAAGGTGATTTTGTACAACGATGGAGACGAAGTCGACTTTATCCTCTCTGGCGGATTCTTTTTCTGCCATTTCCTGATACGAGTCATAGACTCTTTCAGGGTCCAGAAAGAAATCTTCTCCAGAGAGCTTAGATTTTTCAGGTGATGAAGAAAATGCTCCAGCTACGAGTTCAATTTTTCCATCAAGATTAGCAGCCATTCTGTGAACTGCTCCAATGAATGCTCCTCGGCCGCCGCCGACCATTCCCATACGTAGTTTGCGATTCATAGTTTTGATTTCTTTTTATATTTGAGTTAATTTATATTTTAATTATTTGCAGCTTACTGGAGCTCCTGTATTTGCTGATTCGTAAGCGGCGTCAATGATTTTCATTAGAGTGAGCGCCTGATCTGGAGTGTTAAGAGGGGCTTCTTTTCCTTCGATAGCAAGAATGAAGTTTGCAGCGGATTTTATTCTTCCCATGTCCTCGCACTCTTCCACTTCAATGTTGGTATCAACTCTTTCAGGTCCGTTCTGTGTATATAATTCACAACTATCAATAGCTGTTTCATCAAGGCCGTCCTCCTCGAAAAGTCTTTCTACCTTTCCTCCTGCTTTTGTTCCCTGAAAAACTACAGAAACCTCCTCACGTTTAATCATTTCTGCCCAACTGATTTGGAAATTACAGACCTGACCGGTCTCAAATGTAATAAAGCCGTGGGCTGCTGATTCAACGTCTGTCGTTCCATCGTCATTGTCTGGTAGTCCCCAAGGGCCTTTGAAGCTTTTGTCATTGATGAAATCATTAAAGGTTTGAGCTGTGACATGTGATGGTTTTGGGTAGCCCATAAAATACATCGCAAGATCAAGCATGTGAAGCAGATCGATTAATGGACCGCCTCCAGAGAGTGCTTTAGTCGTAAACCAACCTCCGAAACCAGGTATGCCTGTTCTTCGACACCACTTGGCTTGAGCTGAGTTGATTGTTCCAACTTCACCAGCGTTGATTTTATCCATAATTGCGTAGGACTCTGGTCTTGCACGGTTGTTAAAATTAAACATGAGTTCTTTGCCAGCTGATTTTGCAGCATCTATCATCTGGAGAACTTCAGCAGCATTGAGAGCGGGAGGCTTTTCACAGAAAACATGTTTACCTGCGTTGAGAGCCTGGATAGCGAGAGGAGCATGAAATTTGTTTGGAACAATAATACTAACAGCATCGATTTCATCGATACTTAGCATTTCGTTGACATCACCAAATGATTGAGCGATGCCATTTTCTTCAGCAACTTTTTGAGCTGCTTCTAAATTCATGTCAGCGATAGCAGTGATTTCAGCTCCTGCTTGCTTAAAACCTGCGATGTGATAGCCGACCATGCCGCCAGCTCCTATTATTCCTACTTTAGTTGCCATATAAATTGATGATTTGAGTTTCGAGTTGGGATTCTAAACGGGCTTTGGCATTATATAAAAGTTTTTTCTCAAAGTGATATGCCTAGCCTTTTCGCAATTGAGTGAATGAAAATATGATGTTTTTTTGGTGATTCATCGAGCCAATTCTTAAGGTATTCCTCAAAAGGTATGTCCTCCTTGGCCTTTCCTTCATTAATATAATGGATTGAAGCCCAATGCTCTGGATTTGTTTCGAAAGCTACCAAAAGTGCTGCAGCCACTTTACCGTTTATTATTCTATTAACAGCATCTTCTGCCAAAATTTTGGCGTTTTTCTTATAATAGTCTTCTATGTTGACTCCAGCTGGAAGTTTATTTTTTGATTCGATGTCACTCAGATAATCTTCAATAGCCGATGAGTATGATTTCCAGTTCGCGTATGGAGGATTAGTTTTCCATGTCTCCGCCATTGACTTTAAGGCAAACATTGAAGCCATTTCACAAAGGGTTTCCTCAAACCATAAGTTCCTACGGCTTCCATTTTTAAATCTGCAAAGCACATGACAGAATTCATGTGCCATTTGATAGGCATATTGACACCAGAAACGATCTCCTGTGTTTAACTTAATAATGATTTCCCCACGTAAATTTCTTTTGAAGAGAGTGATTGGCCCGGACTTATCTCGCATCACTCTCATTGGTTCTTTTTCCTTTAATGGGGTAAAGTGCTTATGGATAGAGTCACAAGCTGAATTAAGGACTGCCTCAATGTCTTTAGGTGACCCGTTACCCCATCCTTTTTGGTCCAATCTTATTTCATATGATCTGACAGATTCTTCTGAGGAAGAATTTATAGGTAGTGTTACAAACAGCAGAAAGGAGGTGGCTGCTATATTATGAATGAACTTTAGCATTAATTCTGTGATTGAGATTTTTGGTAATCCTTACCGTTATCGCTATTTAAGCATGACTTTATCCATTCATTCAATTCGGATTTAAGTTCTGATGCTTTCTCTCTCATCTCGTTTGCAATGTTAAGTTTTTCGAATGGATCTTTTATGAGGTCATACATTTCGACGTTTTTATTTTTTTTGTTTAGCACTATTTTATAACGGTCCGTTATTAATGATGCTATTGAGTTGCTTTGAAACCCCATTGGCTTGCCGCGAACTTTAACTTTATTTGTAATAATCGGATTTAAATCAATCCCATCGATTGGGCGACTGTCTGGAAGTTTAATGTTTAGTTCGGAGAGTATGGTGGGTAGGTAGTCTACGGTTCCTACTGGGCACTTGATTGTTCTTTTGTTTTGTACTTTATCAGGCCACTCAAGTAAGGCGGGGACTCTTATTCCTCCTTCGTAAAGGCTTCTTTTTCTTCCCCTAAACCCTCCCGTCTTTCCGGGTGCTGATTCGTTTCCCTCTGGCCCATTGTCTGAGCAGAACCAAATCATAGTATTTCTATGAGCGTTTGCTTCTTTTAATGCTTTGCGTAGCCGTCCTATTTGCTCGTCCATGGCGGTTATGCACCCAAAATAATGTTGCTGATACTTTGAATGGGATTGGTACATTTTGGTATATTTTGGCCCAGCGATAACGGGTAAGTGAGGGGTATGGAACCAGATGACTGTGAAAAAAGGCGACTTGGATTTTAATGAGCTCTTCATAAAGGGAATAGCTCTATCCATAATGACCCTGGAATTACTTCCTCTTAGGTTTTCTGTCACTACCTTGCCATTTTGATCCCAATAGTGGGTGCCATAATGATCAGCGCTTTTAGATTCATTTAATGGGTTCCACCATTTTCTTCTGCTGGATCCAGCGCTGAATTCTTTAGGAACAAGCATAGGGTCCCAAGTTGGTACTTTTGATTCAGTAGAGAAACAGATGTCAAAGCCGTTTTGTTGAGGCGTTGAGAAATGCTTGGCGCCTTTTGGGCCTCCGCGATTGGCGTCTTTTATTTTTGTAGTCAATGTACCAAGATGCCATTTCCCAAAATGCCCTGTCCTGTAGCCTTTGGTTTTCATTATTTCGGCAAGGGTTAATTCCTTTTTTTTCATGTGGCCGGTGTTGGCGTAGTAAATGCCGTAACGGAAAGGATGCCTGCCGGTTAGTACACTTCCCCGAGTCGGAGAACAGACCGGAGCTGCTGCATAAAATCGATCAAATTTAATGCCCGAATTAGCCATAGAGTCTAGGTTCGGAGTTTTGATGATTTTATTTCCGTTGAAACCAACGTCTCCCCAGCCTAGGTCGTCACACATAATTAGAATGACATTTGGTTTTTCAGAATTTGCCCTAATGTTATTTGTTAGAGCAATAACCGAAAGAATAAGAGTTAGGCGGAACATGAGGGTTTTTATTTGAGAGAGAATCACATTTTTAAGAATTATTCTAAAATAGATTTTCAGATTATCTCAAATCTTGGTAATTGAAAAGTCTACTCTTAGTGAGCACTGATGCCGACAAACCATAGTCCAAATACTATGACTGGAGGTATAGTGATGACTGAAAGTAATGTAGTGGCAATAACAATTCTAACGGATGTGTTGGTATCACCCCCATATTCTTTAGTCAGGATAATTGGGAAAACTGCTGCAGGCATTGCGGCTTGAATAACGAGTACTTTTTTTAATTCGGGAGAGATCTGAGAGAATTTAGCGTAAAGTAAAATTAATATCGGTATGGTGAGCATTCTTAGGCCGATAGCCAAGATTGCCTCGGCAGACCTTTGCTGATTAAAGATTTTTTCTTTAGATTCGTGAATTAAATCGTTAATCGTTGCCCCAATTAAGAGTAGGCTAAGAGGGACTGCGCAGTTTCCAAGCATGTTACAAGTGCCTTCGAGCTTTCCATGCACTTCCATTCCTAGGCCTAGGAAATTTATTATTAAACAAATGACCGTAGTAATGAGAGGAACGTTGAGGAGTCTGCTCCATATGCTAGTTCGTTTCCCACTTAGAATCATGACTCCAGCAGTCCAGAGCGCTAACTCGACGCCTACAGAATGCATTAAAAGTACACCAACAATAATGTTGGCATCTGGGTAGAGTGCGAGAACGATAGGGATAGGGATGAATCCATAATTTTGTAGACCTGTGGTGACTGCAAAGGCCCTTCTTTGCTCACCTTCTGTTTTCAAAATACCTGAAATAAAATAACAAAGGCAGATTCCCAAGAGTAATGAAATGAACCCGGTACCTGCGGCTACTCCGATCTCTGAAACGCTAGATAGTTTTTCGTTTCCAAGAATGTGATCTATGATGAAGGCAGGAAATAAGATATTTAAAGTCAACTTAACGAGCGACTTATCTGATTCTTTATTAACTAAGTGAAGCCGACGGCAAGCGTAACCTGCAGCGATAATAATAAAGACTGGTGCACAGGCGCTAAAGATAGTGAGGTAACTAATCAAGGCGTCGTTTGCAGTTTATTTTATTGGTCATTGGAAGGGGAGGTCCAGTTGAAAAAACCTGCGGATTCTAATCGATTGCGCATTTCCTCAGCGATACCAGGTGAAGGCGTTTTAAGAGGTAGCCTGTGAGGTCCACAATCAAAGCCAGCAAGGCGCATCGCAACTTTCAATCCAGTCATCCCAGTTGGTCCTGTGATAATACGGATCAGTTCTGCCGCCTTGGCCTGATGTTTTTGCGCGGCCTCAAGATTTCCATCCTTATACTTCTCTATGATTGTATTATAAATCGGAGCCATGAAATTATAGGTTGATCCTACGGCGCCGTCTGCTCCCATAGAAAGACCCGCTAAGAGCATTTCATCAGCTCCAAAAAGCATATTGTATTTTCCTGACTTGAATTGTTTGCACTCAACGAAAGCTGAAAGCTCGGCAGCTGTGTATTTAATTCCAACTAGATTTGGAATCTCTCGTTCTGCGATTTCAAGTAAACTCAGCATGTCGAATTGCACGCTATTCATTCTGGGTATGTGATAATAGTAGAATGGTAATTTTGGAGCATTCGAAGTAATCACAGAGAGGTGATCTATCAAAGTATTTAGGCTTGATGGTTTAAAGTAGGAAGTAGGAACTGCTGAGATGCAGTCTGCTCCGATCTGATTTGCATGGGCAGCGAAGGCTCCAGCGCTTTGCAAGCTTTCATGACCGACATGAATAATACTTTTGATGTTATTTTTTTTGGCCTCTGTGACAAAATTTTCGGCAAGTGTTATTCTCTCTTCTTCTGTGAGAGATGGTCCTTCGCCTGTGGTTCCATTAATGAAAATGGCTCTAATTGAGCATTTTGCGAGGTGTTCAACCATTGCTGGTATGGGTTCAAGGTTGACTTGCCCGTCTTCATGAAAAGGAGTGAAAGTGGCAGCGATGAGTCCCTCTAAATGTTCAAATTTTGTATCTTTTTCCATCTTAATGAGAAAACATAAATGATCTGAGTGATATTGCGAGACAGATAAATGAACAGATCTATTAAAATTTAAAGATATCAACTATTGAAGTGCTGGATGGTCTGATTTAAATAAAGAATATGAGATTTTTGATTTATAACTCATTTATTTTCGCCTTCTTATCAGTTTTCATATCAGCCAAGGAATGGACTAAATTTCGAGGTCCTACCGGGGATGGCCATGTGACGGTAAAATCGATACCCTTGAAATGGAGTGATACTGAAAACGTAAAGTGGAAAGTATCTGTCCCAGGTAAGGGTTGGTCCTCGCCGGTCATTTCAAAAGGTAAAATTTACTTAACTTCGGCAGTCGCAGAAGGGGATAACCAAGACGCTGCAGACGTGCATCGTGAGCTTAGGGTTATTTGTTATGATTCTTCTGACGGTAAAGAACTCTGGGACACTAAAGTGTTTGAGCAGATGCCTTTAAAGAGACCGATTCATCATAAGAATTCACACGCGAGTCCAACTCCTATCATTGAGGATGGGAAAGTTTATGTTCATTTTGGACACATGGGATCAGCTTGTTTGGATTTGAAAGGAAAGATTCTTTGGAAAAACAATGAGCTTAAGTATGACCCCCTTCATGGGAACGGGGGTACTCCTATTATTGTGGATAATCTTTTCTTTTATAGCGCTGACGCCCTGACGAACCCTTTTGTCGTGGCTCTTGATAAGAATACAGGTAAGGTTCTATGGAAAAAACAAAGATCTGAAACTGATCAGTCTCGAAAATTTTCTTTCAGTACTCCTACCTTGATTCGCATGGGTGGTAGGTCTCAAATAATAAGCCCAGCGAGTGGTGCGGTTTTTTCATATGACTCGAAAACGGGGGAAGAGTTATGGAGTGTTGACTATGGTGGTTGGTCAGTGATACCGAAGCCAGGAGTTTATAAAAATATGATTTACGTTGGTACAGGATACGAGAGAGCTCACATCCTTGGTATTAGAGTCGATGAAAAATCTAAAGGTAATGTAACTGAATCTCACGTTGAATGGGAGATCACTAAGAGGGCGCCAAATACACCTTCTTTTATGGTCGTTGATGACCTCCTCTATTTTATTTCTGATGGAGGAATCGCCACTTGTGTAGAGCCTTTGACAGGGGAAATTATTTGGCAGGAACGAACAGCTGGACCGATTTCAGCATCGCCAGTTTATTTTAATGGTATGATATACTTCTTGGACGAACAGGGAAAGACCACCGTCATCAAAGCAGGAAGAAAATTTGAGATCATCGCTGAGAATAAAATAAAGGAAAGAACCCTCGCATCTTTTGGTATCAGCGAAGGAGCAATCTATATTCGTTCAGAGAAGAGTCTTTTCCGGATAGGAGAATAGTGTTAATTAGCAATTAAATTTTATAGTATTCTTCCCAACCTTTGCGTGGTGGAGGTCCTTCTAAAAGAGCATCAGCAACCTTATTATTGGTAATCCTTCTGGTCTTAAGATCAAAATTTAGTTCTCCTCCTAGTCTTTGGGCAAGGACCCCAAGGCAGAATACTTGGCTTAATACTCCAGAAATGTGGAAGGGTGATCTTGTCTTTTCTTCACCCTTCGCACCAAGCACGAAGTTAAGGTAATGATTTGATCCACCACCAAATTTTGGAAGGCTGCTTGCCATATCCTTCATCTTATCTTCAGGTATGATTCTTAAAGGGCTGCCGTGAGAGGTTCCTTTGAATGTTAGGTCCTTACCATAAATAACCTTACCATTATTCTCTAGGCGTCTTCCCTCCTCTAACTCCTTAGGAGCATCTGGTTTATTGCGGGTGCCATCATACCAACGAACTTCGCAGGCTGGTTCATTTTCTCTTTCTGGAAAATCAAACTGGATGGTTGAGCCCATTGGGAAAATTAAGTTTCGAACTCCTTCTCGGTGGACTGCAGTAATTTTATTGGGAAGGCCAAGCTTAAGGAAACGATGAGCTGTGTCCAAGATGTGCGGTCCCCAGTCACCGAAGGCGCCGTTACCATAGTCGTACCAACTTCTCCAGTTTCCAGGATGCAGGTACTTGCTAAACGGGTGAGAAGGGGCAGTGCCAAGCCAAGTATCCCAATCCATTTCTTTGGGCATTTTTTCACCAGTCTGCCATTTGTCAAATTTCCATGGGTGCCAGCGTCTTCCTGAATTCATGTAAGAGGTGATTTTTTTTACCTCTTTAATGACGCCTGCTTCTTTCCATGCCTTGAATTGGTGATAATTGGCTCCTGAGTGACCTTGGTTACCCATCTGACAGGAAACTTTATATTTCTTTTCTGCTGCAATCATTAGCTCGATTTCCTGAAAGGTGTGGGCCAATGGTTTTTCCACAAAGCAGTGAATTCCTTCACTCATTGCTCTCATTGAGATAGGAAAATGTGAATGGTCAGGAACGCCGATTGTAACAGCGTCAATGTCCTTGCCCATCTTATCGAACATCTTGCGAAAATCTGTAAACTTAGGAACGCCTTTAAACTTTTTCTCGGTTCCTGCTGTATGGCCTGTGCCAAGCGCTACATCACATAAAGCTACCGGATTGACCAACTTCGTATTGTATACATTGTGAGCAATTCCTCCTCCTTGGCCACCGCATCCGATGAAAGCGACGTTCACTTTTTCGTTGGCGCCCATGACTTTGCCTGGTATCAGGCTAAAGACTGAGCTGGCAGCGGCGGCTTTTGTGAATTTTCTGCGAGATAGATTTTTGTTCATATTAGAGTGTAATTATTTTTTATTATTCTATCACTTATGTCTGACAGAAGGCGATTCTTTTATTTTTTTTGAATCACTTTAGAAATCCAAACCTTGAATACGCTTGATGAGTATTATTATTGGCTAATAATACCCATCAACAATTTAGAGTAATTCAAAACTACTTATCTTCTTCTCGGCCTTCTATAAGTAGTAATCTGTAGAATCCTGTTTTGGATCCAGGGACAATCTCGACATCAATTTTTACGTCAGCATCTTCTCCCTGAATTGTGTGTAGTGTCTCCCAATTTTCTAGATTTTCACTAAATTGAACGCAGCACTGAAATCCAACAGGAGCCATGAAGCTAAGAGGTATTTTCGTTTCCTCGATGTTCATTCTTCCAAGCCTAAGTCTAGGCACTTGATTGTCGCTATTGCTTTTTGGAACAACTATTATTTTTGTTCTTTTGGATAAAGATGATTGATTCGCAGCATTGAAAGCTCTCACGGAAATATTGTGTCTTCCCTCGGGAAGTGATTCAATGACACTATTCAAAGAGTTTCCGTCTCTTTGGTTCAATACAACACCGTTTACTAATATTTCCCATCTTACTATTTCTAGAGATGAGATCCCTGCTTCAGCGCTCACTTTAATAATTTCACCAGTCTCAAATTTGGCGTATTTGACAGGTTCTGTGATTTTGACAACAGGTTTCAGATCAATATGAGTGAGAGTAGACGATGAGTTGCCAGATGGATCGGTTGCAGTAATTTTGACTGTGGTCACGCCTTGATTGATGGGTGTGCCCGCCTTGGGTTCCTGAGATAAGGTGAGAGAATCTTTATCATCTATTACATTTAATGAATTATCACTTACTTGGATTTTTGAAACTAAGTCCGGTACTACTGAGCTAAAACCAATTAGGCTATCTAAATAAATATTTTGTATTGAAGGTGGTGTGTGATCACCAATTTCAACTATCGTAGTTTCTAAAGATTCAGCCTTACCATCCGTAACTTTCAAGGTTACAAGATTTTTTCCACTCTTGAAATCGTAGGATAAATTGGCTGTTGATTTTCGATCTGCTCGCCCAACTGAAACGATTTGATTGTTCACATACCATTGATAAATCAATGTATCCTCGTCTTGATCCTCAATTGTAGATCTTATGAGAACGTTCTCCACATCATTTGCGGGGTTAATAAAAATTGGGTTTATTGGACTGATTTTTGGTGGAGCGTTACCAACTTGATCGCAACATTCAATCGTCAGGGAACACAGCTTGATATCGCATTCAGGTGGACATCCAGCGGGGCGATTTAAATTTACTCTGACTTGAATAAATCTGCCAATCAATCCTGAATTACATAAGTTTTGCCCAGAATTTACTGGCTGCCAGTTTGCAGGGAAATTATTAATGTCATTGGATGCGCGGACCTCGGTAGTGACTGAACATCCTGTATTAGGATCCCCTGAAATTTCAGATAACCAGCTCACTCTTCCCCACACAGTGTCTTCACATTGTGAATCATGAATGACAGTCAGGTAGCCATTTTGGCCGCCCGCAGATAAAGATGACTTGCCTGTCATGTCACTGTAATTATAAGGGTTTGCCGATGATCCACTAGAATGAGTAGAGTCGCCTAAGGTTGTTGATGAAAAATTTCCTGTAATTGGATCATATTTTCCGGCATTGTTAGTACCAAAGCCAGACATCCAAATTTTACCATTAGAGTCAACTGCTGTTCCAGTGATTCCAGAAATATTGGGTGGGAGTGGGATGATACTTGAATTTGCCAAATTAGGTTGAACGGGATCAAATCTAAATAATCTGTTTCCAAACATTTCTGCCATCCACACAGTCCCATTGTTATCGACTGATAACCCTTGTCCCTCACCAGGTTGTAAGTATTGACCTATAACAGATCCTGCTGAATCTAGTTCTGTTAATATGAGAGCACCCACCTCTTTGTTAATACCCACAAATACTGAATTTGTGCATGAGTTAATGCCAATGCCGTAAGCGCCATCAACGGGGATAGAAGTTTGTAAATTATTTGGGTCAGAGAGATCAACCCTATGAACTCCATAGTATCTTTCTATAGACCAAAGGACATCGTTTCCGTCAATTAATGCACCGTACCCACCAAGAATTGAAAAAGAATCGCTCCTATTTCCTGTTTGGCCATCAATTTTTTGATAGATATTTGGGAAACCAGTTCCTCCAACCCAAAGATCATTGTTAGAATCAATTGCAAGTGCCCTGTTTTGACTACTTTGAGTTCTAACGTAATGGGTAATACACTCATCCTTTGCTGCACTAACCCCTCCGGTATTATTAATTCCTGAGCCAGAAAGATCCCAATCAAGAGTATTTCCAAGGCCGTTTGAGGTTCTTATGGCTCCATCGCCGTCCCTGTCGATGACGCTCGGGCTAGGGGTGCCTCCAATTATATATTCTCCAGTCGGATCAGCGATGAAGTTACCTAGTGGATCTTTAGAATGACGAATGCCTCCATCAACAAAACCAACCCTAAGAACAGAGCCTCTTAAATTATTTCCATTAGTGTCTGTGTAACCATCATTTATATCTCTCCTATTACCAACCCAACACTCACCAAATTTATCGACTGTTGTTCTTGATGGGTCTCCAGTTGCAAATAAGGATCCTGGTTGAGTTTTGTATTCTCCCAGGACGTCTCCAGTATTCGCATTAATTCTTACAATAGTTGAACGGCTAGAAGCCGCCATCCACACGTAAGGGAGAGTGTTTATAGCGCCAGCGGCTGGTAATTGGAGCTTGCCGTTTACTAGGCTGAGATTAACCAAGGTAGCAGCTTCATCCAGCTCCTCTGCCGTAATTTCATTAAATTCGAACTCTTTAATGCAATCGCAATCATCGCAGTGTGGTAGTTCAAGCTCACATATTAAATCACAACAAAATTCAAAATCATCATCATGAACTGTTACTCTAAACAATATTGGATTTATTCCTGCGGTGACAGTGGCGTTAGTAGTCACTGTGATAATGTCTCCAGGAAGAACGTTCAAATTGTCAATATGATCTGGGTTAAACGAAACGTTTCCACCAGTCTCATCCATAAAGTAAACATCATTTACTGGTAAGTTGCTGATGTTTAGTAAAGTCATTGTAATATTGTAACTGATAGACCCTTGAGGCCCAGGAACACACACGATTTCTTTTTCTACAACTTTAAGGCAGGGTAGATTAACGCACACCTCATCCTTACAACAGACAATTGAGGGGCCTCCATTTGAGCTTGGGGCAAATAAAATTAAATCAAAACAGGTATCTTCTCCAGGTGTGCCTGTGACGGCAACCGTAATTGGATTTAATGTTGTCTGACCGTTTGCAAGAACTAGCGGCATTGTTTGATCGCCTGTTTGAGCAAAGTTTGCTGGTCCATCAATCAAAATGCTATTGGTGGTTGTTCCGGAAAGGTTTGTCACATAGAAGTTATAAATAAACATCCAAGTTCCATCATCAAGTGGTTCACAAGCGACTATTTCTGGTTCGCTGATTTTCATGCAGCCGCAGTCCTCTGATTCTACTAAGCAGATATTATCCCAGTGCCATTTTTCAGAGATATCTGGGCTACCAAGAAAATCTACTTTGAAGTAAATTTCTTTAACGTCGCTCAATATGTCAGTCCAGACATGATTAGGCTCTCCAGGTGCTAGTGACCATGATCCTTGAGTGTTAGAGGGTAAATTACCATTACTGTCTAGATCCTTGATGGGAGCACAGAAAGTATACCAATCGGTAGGGTTTCCGGCAGCGTCTGTATCACTAATATTTGTTGAAGTGTTGAAAGTAGCTCTTTGACCTGACCCGGAAATAATGGTTATTGATGTGGGACCTGATGCTACTGAGTTTGGGGCTCCATCATTAACAAGTTTAACATCCCAGCAGAGGTCAATACAAAGGCCTTTACTAAGTAATTTGTGCCAATCGCCGACTAGTGGAGCTGGTCCTTGTACACTTGATCCACCCGATGCGTCAGATGCAGTTAGAAATTGATTGCCTGTAGTTGCATCCGAGACAACGCCAAAGTCATCGACCGCTGTTCCTATCCAACCGCCGTTTGATCCCAGCTCAATTTCCTGAAAATCTGTGCATATGGGCAAGTTTTGGGATGATGCTAGGTTTGTTAGAAATACAAAAACAAACGAGGCTAGGATTTGAAATGATACTTTCATAGTGGAGGTGTTTCGGGGGTGAAATTTTGGAAATAGTCGCACAATGTTAACAAGTTTCAACGAATTCATGCACCGTTGATATGCTTTGGGTTAATTCTGAATTGTTTCTAATTTTGGCTTCGATATAGCTGAAGCAAAGATTTAGCCTCTGATTCGATTGTAAAGTGTCCCTTAACTCTTTCCCTACCTTTGAGGCCCATTTTTTCCAAATTTATGTGATTTTCGGTTAGTTCTTTGAGTGCTATATGCGCTGCCTCGGTGTCGTTACATGGTACTAATTTTCCATGTATCTCAGGATCGATTATATCTTCCCAAGCTCCGGTTCTTGAAGCCACTACAGCGCACCCGCTCGCCATGGCTTCCAAGACCGGTAATCCAAAACCCTCTATGGTACTTAAAGCGGTTACTATAGAAAGCCCTCGCATCAGCTTTGGAACTTCGTTGTCGTAATGAATCTTTCCTAGAAAGATGATGCGGTCCTCAAGGCCCTCGTCCTTAATTTTTTCTCTTAACTCATTCACAAACCCTTCGTGCGATTTTGTTGTTTCTCCGGCTATGAGAACCGTAGGCGCTGGATCTTTTTTCATGATAGGGATCATAGCATCTACGAGAATGCCGATTCCTTTTTGTGCCCTTATTCGTGCGAATATTCCGATGCCGTATTCTCCAGGATAACCTAAAGAAGACCAATCTTCTTTTTTACCGTTAACTGGTAGCGTATACGTTTCGGGATCAACGCCATGAGGGATGATGGCATCAGGTTTTCTTTTGAGAACGGCGGCAGCTCCCGAGCAAGTGGCAACTAGCGAGTCAACCTGACGAATGAGCCAACGAGTAATCCAAGTGTGTTGTCTTTGGGCTGTAGATGTAAAAATGATTTTAATTTTAGCCCGGAATATTTTCTTTAAGATGAGTGCTTGGATGACTTCATTGTTACGCCTCGCATGGAAAACTCTATAATTTCCATTTGGTAGATAGTTTCTACACAATCTGGCACATTCTAATAGACTGATTGATTTGACTCCATCGGGTAGGTGGTGCCTACCTAGAACAGCAACGCCTATTTGATCCTTGTGATATTCAAGAACCCTCAACATTGTTGAGGTAACACCTGAGAATCTTCGGTTAGAATTCCCTAGAATGACTTCAATACTATCCTTATCCATGTAGGAGTTTTTATTTTAGCTACTCAGGTTGGCTGAAGATCTGCCATCTTAAGTTTGCGATAAGATGAATTGCTAAGCCTCCAATGAAAAGCGAAATTACCCAAATAATGTATCCAAACTTGGGCAAGAACTCGACGAAATGAGTTTGGTTTGTATTATCGATGATATGAA
This sequence comes from uncultured Verrucomicrobiota bacterium, assembly GCA_902510815.1. Classification (GTDB taxonomy): domain Bacteria; phylum Verrucomicrobiota; class Verrucomicrobiia; order Verrucomicrobiales; family DEV007; genus EC70. The sequence continues at coordinate 17,239 of CABXDI010000025.1, forward strand.
AACCTCTGATCGGTAGCATTATGGCAGTCACTGCTAGGGCGAGTAGTAAAGAACCAATAAATATGCCGGTGCCAGTTTCACGTTTCTTTTTCTTGCAGGTAAAAATGGCAAATAAGTAGGAGACTAAACCTAAAATGGCTAAGAGCTCAATGGCTCCAAATAGAGGGGCACTGCTTATGAGGTCGCTGGTTTTTATAGCCATTCCTGGTTCAATGTTTAAGGGTTTGTCATTAGAGCTTATAATTTCTAGACCTTTCTTTAAATTGATGGAAGGGAGATAAAAACTAATAGAGTGACACAGAATGGCAATCACCATGGTGGAATTAGTCAGGATCCGTTTTTTAGGTACGGTCATGCTTTATGTGTTTGAGATTCGCAAAGACATTGCGATTCCTTATTTTATTTCCTGGAAGCGTTTTTTTCGGCATGCTTTGCAACGCCGATTCTTCGGGCGAGGGCCGCTGCAACAAACCCCTTGAAGAGAGGATGAGAGTAATTTGGTTTTGATAGAAATTCAGGGTGAAATTGAGCTCCGACGTAGAATGGGTGGTTATCAAGTTCGATGATTTCGACAAGAGATCCATCAGGGGAAGTTCCAGCTACGATGAGACCTGCTTCTTCTAATTTTTCTTTGTAATCGCTATTAAACTCATAGCGGTGCCTGTGTCTTTCATTGATCGTTGAGCTATTATATAAATCAAAAGATTTTGTTTTGGGCTTTAGGTCACAGACCCAGGTGCCTAATCGCATTGACGCTCCTTTATGAGTGATGCTCTTCTGCTCTTCTAAAAGACAAATAACAGGATGAGCTGACCCTTGGTCGAATTCTGTGCTGTTTGCACCTTCAAGTTTGGCCACGTTTCTGGCAAATTCGATTGTGGCTATTTGCATACCAAGGCAGATTCCAAAATATGGAATTCCTCTTGTTCTGGCAAAATTCGCAGCATTAATTTTACCTTCAGTGCCTCGGTCACCAAAGCCTCCAGGAATCAAAAGTCCGTCAATGCCGTCGAGTTTTTCTTCGATATCTTCATCGTTTTCTAAGTCCTCTGCATCAATTCTTTCAACTAATACTCTGCAATCATTTGCGGCACCTGCATGGGTTAAGGCCTCGTAGATGCTTTTGTAAGCGTCCTGTAGTTCAATGTATTTACCGACAACGGCAATTTTAGTTTCATGGCTAGGATCGATTACGTGCCATACAAATTCTTGCCAAGCTTTAAGGTTAGGTTTCTTCTGAGGTAAACCCAATCTATCGCAAACGATGTCGTCAAGTTTTTCCTCGTGCAAGTAAAGAGGTAACTCATAAATTGAATGAGGTACATCTCTGCACTCAATAACTGCCTCTGATGGCACATTACAAAACATTGAGATCTTTTCTCGAGCATCTTCTTCGACTGGTAATTCACTTCTTAAAAGGACAACTTGGGGCTGTATTCCAATTTCTCTGAGTTTGGCGATACTCTGTTGGGTGGGTTTGGTCTTAAGTTCGCCAGCGGCACCTATATAGGGTACCAAAGTTACGTGTATAAAGAGTGCGTTATCAGGACCTACTTCTTGAACGAATTGACGAAGAGCCTCAAGGAATGGTAGCCCTTCAATATCACCAACGGTTCCTCCAATCTCAGTGATGATAATGTCAGCATCCATCCGGTTTTCGACTTCATAAATTCTGCCTTTTATCTCATTTGTTACGTGAGGAATGACTTGTACTGTTTTGCCGAGATAATCTCCCTTTCTTTCTTTCTTAATGACTGTTTCATAAACTTGACCTGAGGTAAGGTTATTAAGCTTAGAAAGAACCCCGCTCGTGAAGCGTTCATAGTGGCCGAGATCAAGGTCCGTCTCTGCTCCATCATCCAGAACGTACACCTCACCATGTTGAAAAGGACTCATGGTGCCAGGATCGACGTTAAGATAAGGGTCAAATTTTTGAAGGAGTACTTTATGGCCTCTCTTTTCAAGTAATGTTCCAAGTGATGCCGCTGCGAGCCCCTTGCCGAGAGAACTTACAACTCCTCCAGTCACAAATATAAATTTAGTTTTTCTCATCTTAAGTAGCGGCTTTGTTTAAATATTTAGCTTTCTGCAAGGATTTGTTTTTCAACGTAGGTGGCTTGATCGGGTGTATCTACGCCAATAGATTCATCCTCGGTAATAATAACTTTAATTTTCTCTCCGTTTTCAAGAGCTCTTAATTGTTCCAAACTCTCAGTAAGTTCTAGGGGAGAAGGATCCCACCGGACAAACTTTAAAAGAAATTCTTTAGTATATCCGTATATCCCTTTGTGCCGGTAGCAAGGAGCAGCCGGGCTTTCGCTGGTTTGGTATGGTATCAAGCTCCGAGAGAAATAAATGGCGTTATTTTCCTTATCTATAACTGTCTTCACTACGTTGGGATTTGCAAGATCCAAATTATCCTTAATGAGAGATGCTGCAGTAATCATGCAAATTTCAGGTTGTTCTGACATTTTTACACACAATTCATCAATTAATTGTGGATCTATAAGAGGTTCATCGCCCTGAATATTGATAATGTGCGTGCAGTTTTTATGTGAATCTACAGCTTCTGCTATGCGGTCAGTGCCAGACTGATGTGAGTCTGAGGTTAGCGTAACAGTGGCTCCAAAGCTTTTGACAGCTTCTTCAATTTTTTGGTCATCAGTGGCTATGATGACTTCATCTAACAGATCGGACTTCATTGCTCTCTCCCAAACGTGTTGGATCAACGGCTTTCCTGCAATATGATGAAGAGGTTTTCCTGGGAATCTGGTTGAACCCCAGCGCGCTGGTATGATTCCAAAGAATTTGTTTTTTTGCATTACGATTATGAATTCAAATGAAAGTAGAGTTTTTATTTGTTAATGTGTTGTCACCTAACTCTCATTGAATTCTATAAAACATTTAAGTTATATTAAATTTAGTTGCTGATTCTATGCTTCTACTGCAAAGATTCGCAATAATTAATTAATCATTTTATTAATACTCGCTTTATATGGTTGAACAAACGTTGGAATATGAGAATGCACATTTCTTATTATCTTTGCTTGCTGGAGACGTTGGCTTAGCTCAGGCCATCGGTAAAGAATTCGATGTTAAGGTCACAACCAGAGATGCTTGGATTAAGTTTTTTGGAGATAAAGAGAATGTGAGTCGTGCTATCAAGGTTATGAGAGATCTTGAATCAGCGCGCCGAGATGGGGCTGAAATTAAAGAGCAGTCCTTTCGATTTGCTATTGATTCAGTCAAAATAGGAGATGGTTGTACGGTGTCCGACCTTTTGGGATATAGAATTCTAGGAGCTAGAGACAGGCCTGCTGTTGTTCCTCGAAATCGAACTCAGTTGAGATATTTAAAGTCCATGTCCGATAATGAGGTAGTTTTTGGAATTGGGCCAGCTGGTACAGGAAAGACTTATCTTGCTATGGCATCCGCAATTAATTCATTAAAGGAAAAAGAAGTTGGTAGGATTGTTCTTACGCGTCCTGCCGTTGAGGCTGGCGAAGCCCTAGGATTTTTGCCTGGTGATCTTACTGAAAAAATCCTCCCTTATCTCAGACCTCTTTATGATGCTCTCTATGATATGATTGACCCTGATGGTGTTAATCGAATGATCGAAAAGGGGCAGATTGAAATAGCGCCTCTTGCTTATATGAGAGGAAGGACAATTAACAATGCGGTCATTATTCTTGATGAGGCTCAGAACACAACTTCTGAGCAGATGCTGATGTTTTTAACTCGTCTCGGTGAAGGCTCTCGTTGTGTAGTGACTGGAGATCCTTCTCAGTCTGACCTTAAGAAAGGGGTTCCCTCTGGATTAAAAGAGGCTATGAATATCCTTTCGAGAGATGTAAAGGGAGTTGATTTTATTAAATTTGAAAGGGGAGATGTGGTCAGACATCGAGTAGTTGCCTCAATTATAGGGGCTTATGAAAAGGCTAGAAAAAAAGAAGGTAAGTAGACATTAAAAACCATTAATATACTGTATTTTAAGGTTTTAAGGAGTTTGATTTCTCGTTACAAAGGTGCTATATTACTGACCCCCTCTAACCAATGATATCCCTTAAAACTCCTAAGATTAAGGTCCCAGTCAGGCCTTAATATTTATCTAAATCGCAAAAACAAATATTTCCATTTGTTCAGAAACACTACTCCTAATTTTGGGATAGTTCATTTAATTCCACCACTATAGTGAATCTAAATTCTCATTCATGATTAAGGTACTCAACAGGCTTCGATTAAAGCGCAGAGGGCTCATGTCTGAAAAGAGTAGGCGTAAGCACAGTGAGCACGAGTGGCTAAATAAGTTAGGTGATAGTCTTACTTTAGGTGGAATCTCTTATGTTGTCTTTGCGATAGTTCTTGGAACTCTTATTTTTGGTGTAACTGCGGATAGAGGAACAGTCTTGAGTTCTTGGGGAGCCGTTTTTCTTGGAGAGGTAACTTTAATAGCAGGTGTTATTCATTTTTACATTAATCACCCAAGGAGCTTTAGCAGGAACGGAAGGATTGTTTTAATTTTTGGTCTAATGTTTATTCATTTGATATTAGTTCGAATCATTTTTGGATTTGTTGAAGGAGATACTTTTGGTAAAGGTGGAGAACGTTTTGGCTTCTTATTGTGCCCTCTGGCATTTGCACCCTTCTCTGTTTCTATCCTGCTTGGTAGAGCGCAGGCTTTATTTGTCACAGTTATGTGTTCTATCTGGGGTTCTCTTCTTGTTGGAATCGAACTTGCTGTTCCTTTGCTTACGACGAATCTTATTGTCGGTTTTGTATGTGTGTTGCTCACAGACAGTGTGCGCAAGCGAAGCGGTTTGGTGCGTGCAGGATTTATTGTTGGTCTAATTATGCTGATCTTTGGGTTGTTGTTTGGTTTCGTCACTGGGTCGGCACCAGGGGAGGGTTCAATGGACTGGAAGATGTTTGCCGTTGGATGTGTGGTGGCAGTGTTGGGTGGAGTCGTAACGGTTTCTGTCGTGGGTGCGATTTTGCCTTTTATAGAAACTCTTTTTAGAATCACTACTGACATTTCTTGGATTGAGCTTGCTGATCTCAATCATCCTTTGCTCCGTAAAATGACAATTGAGGCGCCAGGCACTTATCATCATAGCCTCATTGTTGCTAATTTGGCAGAAGCGGCCGCTGAGTCGATCGGGGCCAATGCCATCAAGTGTAGGGTTTGTTCATATTTTCATGATATAGGAAAACTTCATAAACCTGAATATTTCATTGAAAATATTAGTAATGGCAACAACCCACATGATGAGCTAACACCTACGATGTCGGCTCTAGTCATTATTGCGCATGTTAAAGAGGGTGTGGATATGGCTCTAAAGAAAAGGCTCAATTCTCAAATTGTTGATGTCATTGAACAGCACCATGGTAATTCAATGATCTCATTTTTTTATCATCGAGCAATCGAGCAACAAAATGAAGTGAGAGAACGAGTTGAAAGGGGTGAAGCCAATGAGGATGATGTCCCGGAGGTATCTGAAAAGAACTTTCGTTACCCAGGGCCACTGCCGCAATTTAAGGAAAGTGGAATTATTAGCCTTGCTGACGCAGTGGAGAGCGCATCTAGAACGCTTCAGAAGCCAACGCCAGGAAAAATAAATCAATTGGTTGATGAGATTATTAATTCACGAATTCTCGACGGACAACTTAAAGACTGTGATCTTACTCTGAGAGAGATAACGGTTATGTCTGAGAGTTTTAAGTCTACACTAAGAAGTATGTTTCATAATAGGATAACTTACCCTAAAGATGAAACTGAAATTGAGTCTAATGGATCAAGGAAGGGTAGAGATAAAACTAAGTCTGGCGCTAATGGTAACGGTTTTTCTAATAAATCAACTGAACCAGTAAGTGATTCCAATTCACATGCCTCTTGATGAGTAATGTTCAAAAGACAAAGATAGAGATTATAAACTCTCAGGAATCCATTATTTTGGATTTGGATTCAATTAGTGTGCTCTCAAAAAAGGCCTATACATTTTGCCTTCAAGAATCAAAGGAAGGTTCACCTTTGAGGGAATTGCACTCCATAGAAGTGAGTGTTCTTAATGATAAACAGATCGGATTAGTGCATGAAGAATTCATGAATGATCCTACACCGACAGATGTGATTACTTTTGATTATGGTGAGATTTTGGTCAGTGCAGAAACAGCACTTGTTCAATCCAAGAACCTTGGGGTATCCTTGGAGAATGAAATCTTACTTTATATTATTCATGGAATGCTTCACCTGGGAGGGTACCTAGACAAGAATGAGGTAGATTTCAATGAGATGAAGATACTCCAAGAGAGAATTCTAAATTCTTGCCTAGGCTGATAGAATTAAGTCAAAAATCGATAATTTCTTTATTTGATTGCGAAGAAAAACCGTAGAAGGTTTGCGACCGTTAATAAACAAACTATTTTATTTGGACGCAATATATAAAGATCAAAATGGATCAGGGCTAGAGACGCTGAGGGCCATCAGGCAGTCTTTGCTAGGGGTATATCCTTCTCATTCGCTCACTTTTGACCTTAGTAATCAGTCATGGATTGAATTTTTTAACAGCTGTTTTAATGATCGATTGATTCCTCATTTTATTAAAATATGGAAATTCTTATCAGAAGGTGATCTGGATTTAATAATTGCCGAGGATAAGCTTTTTCTTGAATCGTTTGATGAACAAACTAGCTCTAATCTTAGCCGAGCTGCGGCTGAAATTTTTAATGCCAGAGAAGGAGCAAAGGGCATGCAAATGCTAAAAAAAATGTCATTAAAATCTCCAAAATGTAGTTTTACCGCCGCATTTTCTATGCAGTGTTCCGCTTTCAATATTCCTCTCCTTCAAAGCATCATCGCGTATGCCTTCATCGAATGGGCCTGTGGTCAAAAATCTATTAGATTTTCCCTTGAGAATATAGGCGAATGCGAGAAACTCTTTGAAGGTGAATTTCCAAATTTCGCAGATAATATAGGTAGACTATTATCTCAAAATCTTGGGGACTCAAAGTTAACAGCTTAATTTTTGATAGTGCGTAATTTAGGATCCAACGTTGAAGTAGAGACACCTCCGTCACCAGAGGTGGATGTTCTTAATGAGGTTACTAAGCCTTGGCAAGTTATGATCCTTAATGACCCTGTTAATCTTATGAGTTTTGTTACTCTTATTCTTAGGCGAATTTTCGGTTATTCTGAGGAGAGAGCGGTTGAGTTAATGCTTAAAGTTCATTACGAAGGAAGTGCTGTGGTTTGGACTGGAGAAAGGGAGAAAGCTGAACTTTATGTGCAGCAGCTTCAGTCGCATCAACTTTACGCGGTCATGGAGCCGGTTGATTAGCATCCAAAAGGATGGAATTGGTCAAAAATGATGATTCGACTTGGACCCTTAGTAAGGTTTCAGAGCTCGAGCATTTAATGCTTTCTAGGTTGCCTGACTCAGCGGATCCTACGGGTTGTGAGGAAGCTGTAGATAGACTCTATCCCTCTCCGATTGCTCCCGACGCTGAAATAGATGGAGATAAGTCATTTACTTTGGAAAATGACTGGAAAGAATTTATTGAGCCTGATCTTAGATCTGATTTTAGGGATTCTTTAAATGCGCAAAACTTGTAGAATTTGTGATTAATTGCTCAAAAGACAACCTCACTTCCGACCGCTAGAATTAATCAATCTGCGCAAAACCTCTTTAATCGTCTCGTTCTTCTGATAAAAACTCTATCAAATACTATTAACCATCCACGATCTACTTATCATACAAGTATAATTGCCTCACCTGTAATCCGTTAATTCTCTCCCATTGATAATGGGCGATAGCAATAATGATTCGCAAGAAAACCTGCAAAAAAATCTTAGAGATAAAACCCAACTAAGATCGCTGAATAAACTACTCTGAAGAGGATTTTCTGGCCTTTTTAATTAGGCTACTCACAGTAGAACTTGGTTTAGCTCCATCTCCAATCCACTTATCTGCCTTCTCAAGGTCAATGCTATAGGAATCCTCTTCCATAGGATTATAATTTCCAATCTGCTCAATGAATCGTCCATCGCGGGGTGAACGCGAATCAGTGACGACTACCTTGTAATATGGTCGGTCTTTGGATCCTTCTCTTCTCAAACGAATGACTACTGCCATGATTTTTTATTATTTTTATACAAAGTGCTTTTGTCACACTTCAATAGGGGCGCTAAATTTGACCCTTTTTCACAAATTGCCAAGAGATTTTTCAACTAGTTTTGCCACTAAAACTTCATTCCTTTAGGAAAATCACCACCTAATCCCCCTAAATCCATTCCAGAACCCCCTAATTGAGAGAGCATTTTCTTCATTTTTCCCTTACTTTTCATCATTTTTCGCATCTGGCCAAACTGTTTAAGGAACTGGTTAACCTGAGTAATAGTGTTACCACTCCCCTTAGCGATTCTTGATCTTCTTTTGCCATTGAGAATTTCAGGCCTTGATCTCTCCTTGGGTGTCATGGACAAGACAATAGCTTCAATTCTTTTTAACTTCTTATCATCCATTGCTCCGGCAAGGCCTTTCAACTTTGATGCCCCTGGAATCATTCCAAGAATACCCTCTAGTGGGCCCATGCTTTGCATCATTTTCATCTGCGCAAGAAAGTCATTAAAGTCGAAGGTCGACTTCTTCATCCGTTC
>CABXDI010000026.1 GCA_902510815.1 uncultured Verrucomicrobiota bacterium
ATAGGTAAAAGAAACTCGATTTAAATTTTATCATCATTAATAATGTTTGATGGTAGCAATAGCATATAAATATAAAAAAACCTCAGTAATTACACAACTGTCAAATGTGTAATTACTGAGGTAATAAGAAAGGAATATATGTATTTATATTAAAGTATAATGCCTTTTTATGGCTTTAGCATAGCTGCAATTTCATCAAGTCCCTTGTTCTTTGCAAAGTCATGTGCAGTTTCACCATTATTTGTTTTTAGTGATTTTTTAGCACCAGCCTCAAGAAGAATATTTATCAAAGTTTTTGCGGTTTCTAAAGAGCTCTCGTCATCTTTGTTTGCTCTCCAAATAGTCCAATGGAGCGGAGAAGAACCGTTACCTATGACGATGTTAGGATCGACTCCTTTGTCTGCAAAAAATTTAAGATTCTTAGGTTGATGCCACAGGGCTGCTTCGTGTAAACAAGTGGCTTTGTGCCATTGGAGTGCTTTGATGTCGGCGCCTCTATCAACCAGAAATTTAGCAGATTTAAAATGCTTGGAACCAGCAACTAATAAAAGTGGACTCTTATCGAATCTGCCTTTTTTATTTATGTCTGCTCCATTCTTCAATAACAAGGAAGCGGCTCTGAGGTGCCCTCTAGCTGTGGCATATGCTAGCGGAGTGTATGATCCAGGTGTTGTATAATCAACTGGAGTACCTGATTTTAAGAGTGAATTAATTTTTCTTATATTTCCATCTCTGGCTGCAATCAATAATGCTTGTCCAGGTTCGCTAATTCTTGTGAATCCTCTGCTTGGTTGAGTGACCTTTCCATCTACGGGTGATTGAGATTCTCTTAAAACACCGTCAGTAATCATATATCCACCTTCACGATTTCCCTCTAACTCTTCTTCATCACTAAATTTCCCAGTAATATCATAGGATTTTGTGATGATGTTACTTTTTACAAAATTGGTGTACCCGCCACCTACAATGAGTTGAGGGTCTAAAGTAAAATCGCTACTGTCTAATTTTGCGTTATGACCTTCAATACCAATAACATTTTTTCCTTCTTGAAGGGCATCGGCAAATGATGCCAATGGAAAATACTCTAGTCCAGAAGCTTCATGGTTGGCTACTGTGATTTCCCCTTCTTCATTGGTAACGTTAATAGAAAAAACATAACGGCCGTTTAGATAGAGAACAAATCCATCATCATAGTTAATAGCGAGAGCCAACCGTGAGAGGTCCGTACTTTTAGAAATCTCAAATTCTTTTCTTATATAAACCGTTGTATACTTATCAAGCATATCATCAAGTACGGTCTCGTCATCGTCATCAGCATAACCAAATCCAGCTTTGCCTTTTGCCCAGTTGGCTTGCTTTGGGTCAAAGCTAGTGGTTGTCCATTTCAACGCTTCAGGTTTTTTGCCTCCTGCTAAGTAATCCCATTCTGCCTTAGGCCCAATGATGATCCCTTTTTTTGAAGAACTTGCATCATCATCTGATTCAATAGCTACATTAGATGTTCTGTGCTGGCGGAGTGTTCCCCACTCGTTGTATTGCTTATTGGTTTCTTTACCGTTGCTAATCGTTTTAATCTGAAATCCACCACTACCATTGAAGTTAATCCATTCACCATGAATATCGTTTTTATCTTTTCCATTTTCAGCAATATCTTGAGTGATAGTTTTGCAGGAGTTAAATGAAGCCAAAAGAAAAGTGATGGCCAAAAAGTGAGTTATTGATTTTTTATTCATTGGATTTGTTTATTTTTATATGACTTAGATTAGCAACAAAGAATGAGATTCATAACCAATTCTAACAGAACAGTAAAGAATTTATGTTGTAATTAGTTATATTATGCTTTGAGTTAGCTTCCTATTGCCTTAAAGCTGAAGTTAAGGGGGAAGCGCACCAATTAACTAGAGTCCTCATGGATACCTGAGAGAGTTTAATTAGCTGGATCTTTGTAAACGATTGAAGAACAGAGTCAATTTGAAGTAGAAAATGATAAATATAAATGAATAAATAGTATACCTGATCGCTTCAAATTTGCCTCTTTGGTTCGTAGCATTGAATTGCTTCTCTTGATTCTTATAGCTGTCCGAGAGAAGAGTTGCCTCGATTTCTTTAATCTTATTTTTTATTGATTCGAGATCGTTATTATCTAAATCGATATCTTTACCTAGTCGCTGACTACTATTTCTTAGAGCGCTTTGTGCTTCTTCAGTAGAACTAATTTGATCTACTGAGGACTGCATTTTATTAATATTTTCTTTTAGGCTAACTGATGGGATGTAACTTTGTCTCACCAAAGAGTAGGCCCTCTCAGAACTATTGAGAAGACATCCAGCATAGAGCAAAATGCCAAGAGTGCTTATCAGGACTAATTGTTTCCAGTACACTGAAGCGCGATACTTTCGCTCTTCCTCGACCATTAGACTGAGAGCGTAGAGAGCAATACCAATGAAAGGAATGTGTGATCTTTCCATCAACTGAATCGAGAAATTCACTCTCCAAGCATTCATGTCTATAGTGCCTTGACCTAGAATGGCCATGGATGATCCAGCTATAAAAATAAGAAATAAAAGATTTGCCGAAGTTCGACAAAGAAACGCAATGTGAGCAATGACCTTCTTGGAGGCTTTGCCAGAATCAGACATATTAATGAAGTTAGCTATAAGCTAACTATATATTAAGCGCGTTGCCTTCTGCGCATTCTCTTAAGGAATCCTACAACTGGGAGGATTCCGAGAATCGGTAGTGGTGCAGGCACTGCAACTGCGCTCACTGCATAGGTACCATTGGCGGTGGATGCAGCGTTTGTTGATCCATTAGCTTGATCAAAATACAATGCATAATCAGTACCACCAAAGGTTTGTTCATCATATGCAAAACGAATAGTGTTGAGAGCGTTATTGGAGTTGTAAACAGCTGTAGCAAAATCAGATGGATTCAAAGCTAAACTCCACCATGGTGCATCATCAATTGTTGCTTGGTAATCATTGAATGAAACATCTGTTCGGTAGGTGATATCATAATCTTGACCGCCTACGTTTATTGCTGACAATGTTGTCTGCGATTTGGCTGTTACAACTAGAAGGAATAAACTCACAAAAGTGATAAAAATTTTCATTGCTGCAAATGATATTAAAAAAATAGTAAAATTCAAATAAATAAATCTAAAAAATTCTATTAAATATGAGAAATTTGTTAGTTTTTATTAAATAAATTTCACCCCACTTTTTATAAATCACTCACAATCACAGGTTTGTTAATTACAAAATGAGGCAACAATCACCGTAGCTAAAAAACCTAAATTCCTCTTCGACGGCTTTTTCGTAGGCCTCTTTCATTAAATTAGTCCCCGCTAGGGCACAGACTAGCATAAAAAGAGTGCTTTTCGGTAGATGGAAATTGGTCAAAAGAGCATCAATACATTTAAATTGATATCCCGGATAAATGAAAATGTTAGTCTTACCGGATCCATGTATTATTTTACCCTCACTATCAAGAGCCATGTGTTCGAGGACTCGTGTTACTGTGGTGCCAATCGATATCCGTTTTTTTGCTCCATTGATTTCCTCTCCGGCTTCTTTAGAAACATTGAAATGCTCACTGTGCATTTCATGATTGGTGATTAAGTCAGCTTTGACAGGTTTAAAAGTGCCTACTCCAACGTGCAAAGTGATAAATGTATGGGGAATTTTTGAGAGGTGATCTTTAGTAAAATGGAGGCCTGCGGTTGGAGCTGCGATGGCGCCTGGGTTTGCTGCGTAAACAGTTTGGTATCTCTCTAAATCCATTTCCTCGGCTTCTCTTTTCATATAGTGAGGCAGAGCTAATTGACCGTTACTTTCGATATCGATTTCTTTATCGAATCGGATGATCCTCTCTCCGTCAGGGAGAATTGATTCAACGATTCCTTTAATTCCACCAATCTCTATGGAATGGCCGACGCGCATTTTTTTACCTGGCTTAACTAGGCACTTCCAAGCCTTAGGCTCAATTTCATCAAGCCTTGTAATTTCAATTTTGCTATCATCACTATAGAATCTGGATTTAACCACTTTAGTATTATTAAAAATACAAAGATCTCCATTATTGAGCATATCGGTAAAATCTTCAAAAAGATGACAGCTAATAGAGCCCGTTTTCCGGTCGATTAGCATCATTCTTGAACCATCTCTCTTCTCGGAAGGCCTAGAAGCAATGAGTTCTTCTGGTAAATGATAATTAAAGTCTTCTGTTCGCAATTCTTCTGCCATGAGTTAGATTCAATATAAAGCAAACTAAAACATAAAGTTTCAACTACTAAAATGTCTTACAAGTCATTTGCCTCAATATTAATGATTTCAATTTGTGGTAGTCTTCTATCATGTAAGTCGGTCAGGGAGGTGACCAGCATTGAATCGAAGGGCATTAGTGACCCACTGACTGACAGATTCATTGGCAGTTCAGTATCTAAGTATGAGAGTGGCGCTCGGCATTCGATGGATAATAGAAGAACAACGACGAAGAAAATTTTTGGAGGAACACAGGAAAATCTTCTCTTTGGTGGAAAGTATAAGAAAAAAATGTTTCAGGGATCCAAGAAAAGTAGTTATTCGAACAATCAGTTCGACCCAGATGACTATTATTTTGCCCGGTCACGAGAAAGAAAAAAAGAGCAGGCTTTAGTCGCTGATAATCAATTTAATCAGAGTAACAAAAAAGCTAACGAAGGTTTAAGAAGTTGGTTCGGTAGAAGAAAAAAAGTGAAGACTCAGAGTTACCAAGATTCTAAAAAATTAGTTCCTTCTAAGACTTTTCAGCAGGCAGTTGATGATAATGGCAAAAATATAAATAACGAATTAGAGATCATTAACAGACCAGGTACTCAGAACGCACCACAAGGAATGAGTATTGATGATGTGAGAAGGCTTCTGGGTGACTAATTATAAAAATCTGAATAACTTATCCAATATTAATGAGGTGACATCTAATGTGTAGTTGATCCTAAGCCATTTTGAGGGCAACTTCAGGTCTTTATAAATTTCATTAACAATGTCGCCAAAAGAACAATTTGAACTCCTTGTCCGAGGTACTGCAACGGTCTTAAATGAAAAAGAACTTTTAACCAAGCTTGAGACAGGTAGGCCGCTCAGGGCTAAGTTGGGGGTAGACCCCACCGCTCCTGATATTCATCTCGGGCATACTGTGGTTCTTGAAAAGTTGAGACAGTTTCAATCTTTAGGTCACCATGCTGTTCTTATAATAGGTGATTTTACTGCAACGGTTGGAGATCCAACGGGTCGATCCTCGACCAGGCCACCGTTATCGCGTGAAGAAGTGTTGGCTAACGCTGAAACTTATACGGATCAAGCGTTTAAGATATTAGATCGAGATCAAACTGAAGTCGTTTATAATGGGGAGTGGTTCCGAAAAATGAATTATGAAGAGGTTCTGAAACTTAATGCCCGAGTTACCATGCAACAAATGTTGCAGAGGGAGGACTTTAAGTTACGAATAGACGGTGCCGTTGAAGTTAGATTGCATGAAATTCAATATCCTATCATGCAGGGTTGGGATTCCGTTGAAGTTAAGGCTGATGTTGAGTTAGGTGGAACAGATCAACTCTTCAATATCTTGGTTGGTAGAGATATGCAAAAATCTGAAGGTATGGAGGCTCAAGTTGCTATGTGTTTACCAATATTAGAGGGGACAGATGGCGTGAAAAAGATGTCTAAGAGCTATGGTAACTATGTTGGTGTTGATGAAGACCCTGCCGAGATGTTTGGTAAGACAATGAGTGTCTCAGATGAACTGATGGACCGTTGGTATACTCTCTTGTTAGGTTCAGAAAGAGACTCCCAATTGCATCCGATGGAGGCTAAGAAGCAGCTGGCAGAGTCTATTGTTGGGAGATATCATAGTAAAGAAAAAGCTAAAGAAGCACGCACCGATTTTGAGTCTAAGTTTGTTAAAAATGATACAGAAGCTACTTGGCCTGAAGTTCAACTTGGATCGGAAAGAAGACTCATAGCCTCAGTTGGCTTAGCGTATTCTGAGGGTTATGGTATTAAGCGCAGCGGTGGAGAAATTAGGCAACTTATTTCACAAGGAGCGATTCAAATAGATGGTGAAAAGGTTACAGACCTTAAAGCCGACCTGCCTGAAGACCTATCAGGAAAAGTATTGCGACTTGATAAGAAACGTAGCGTGCGTTTGACCTAGTTCACCTCATGCTAACAAGATTAATCTAAAAATTGATTCAAGAGTGAGAATACTTGGCCGAACTGTTTTAAACTGCCTGTCTTATTTTGGACAGTTGGCTAAGCTGCTTACTGAAATAATGATCTTTCTATTCAAAGGAAGGATTAGACCGAGGCTCATGTGTCGGCAGATAGTAAATATTGGATTTAGTTCCCAAATGGTAGTGATCGTAACAGGTGCCTTTACGGGTGCTGTTTTCACTGCCCAGACTTACTACCAAGCCACGAAGCTTGATTTGGAATCGGGTATAGGTGGATTGGTTTCTATAGCAATCTGCAGAGAGCTAGGACCAGTTCTCGTTGGACTCATGCTTGCAGGAAGAGTAGGAGCATCAATGGCTGCTGAAATTGGTACGATGAAGGTGACCGAGCAAATTGATGCTTTGCGATCGATGGGAGTAAGTCCCACGGGATACGTGGTTGTTCCCAGATTTGTGGCGATTATGATTTCAATGCCATTGTTAATAGCCGAGGCAATCATATTTGGAATCATGGCTTCTTATCTCATCGCCGTTAAATTCTACAATATTAACTCGGTCTGGTTTTTGAATCATCTTAATAGCTATACTGAGCTTGAGGATATTGCATTTGGAATGATAAAGGGCCTCGTATTTGGTATTCTAATTTGTCTCATCTCATGCCATCAGGGTCTCGTCGTTAAGGATGGCGCTGTAGGAGTAGGGCGGGGTACAACAAAGGCCGTCGTTATATCTTCATTAGCCCTATTAGTGTTTAATTTTTTCCTGACAATCTTCCTAACCAATTTTTTTCCTTTTGGTGAAGGATTATAGGATTCTATAAAATATTAAAAACCTTGAGTTGCTAGGACTTTACGAAGTTCAACCTGAAAGACTGCTACGTCTTCTTGTGAGGGAGTGTAACCTTCCTCGTCCGGTTTTAATCCTAGTTGCTGCATTGTATCAAAATACCAAGACGCTACTTTGCCATCGGAGAATGTGACTTTTCCACTGATAATGCACTGTGGTTGAGCGATCGAATCAACGCTTACGCTTACGCTGCTAGGTGGACTTTCTCCCTCCTCTTCACCAGATGGCTCTGAGTGATCATTATCCTCATTTGAATTTTGATCTTGATCTGTGACGGGTGAAGATTTTTCCTCTTCCTCTTCCTCTTCCTCTTCCTCTTCCTCTTCCTCAGCGAATTCGAGGTTAAGATCTGAAAGTAAAAAGCGAGTTTCTAAGAAGGTAAGACTTATATCAAAATCTTCTTGGATCTTCTTTTGAATCGAACCAAGTTTTTCACCTGATTCTATCCATGATTTAACGGTAGTTATTTGATCTTCGGTTAATTTCATCGTGAATAACGAGTAATCAGTTCTCCCAATGCTTGGATTTTAGGAGTGGTGCGCGGGGACGGGATCGAACCGCCGACCGACTGGGTGTAAACTATGCGCCATACGCTATTATACAAGTATAAAAGTAAAGGCGTGTACGTCATTGATGGGATTCAATCCCTCTAGGGGTATCTACTCTGTATCTAGTAGCCGATACAGAAAAAGGGTAGGCAAAAATAAACTCAACTGCTTACCCCAAATAAACCTAAACACATGCGATTACGCTCCTATGGCTACAACATACATTAAAAGAAAGAACGGAAAACCTCTCAGCCCAAACTACTACGCTGTGTGGTATGACCTAGAAGGGGAGAGACAATCTAAAAGCACTGGCACCCCGAAAAAGAGAGATGCTGTAAAGATAGCTAACAAGTGGGAGTTTGAGTCTCATGAGGCAGAGAATGCTGTTTTAAAGGAGAAGCAGGAGACAGCCGAATTGATGTTGGAGGAGTGTCGGAAGCTCTTAACTAAAAAGCAAAAGGATAGAACTCATCATGCGTTTATTAAGCTGATCACACAACTATATGAGATTGAGAATGGAGTAGAATTAAAACTCCCGACCCTCAGAGAATACCTTTGTGAGTGGATGAGCCACCAAAAGAATAAGATATATGAGTCTACTTATAAGAGCTATCAGCAGTCTATAAATAGCCTAGAAGGCTGTTCTGGTAAAATATTGGATAAGAAGCTTATCGAGTTAGTAAAGGGTGATTTAAAGGAAATGCAGAAGGCACTGGTGAAGGAAGCTGATAAGAAAGGGACCACTAGAAAGACTATTAATTACAAAATGGAAGTCATTACAGGAGCTTTAAGAGAAGCCTATGGAGATGGGTTATTAGCCAATAATATTACCTTTAAATTTGGAAAACTTCCTGAGGAAGATTCAAAGATTCGAGTTCCATTTACCCAAGAGGAAATAGAAAAGATCATTCAACACGCTTCTACTAGTTGGAAAGGTTTAATCCTATTTGGAGCTTACACTGGCACTCGAATTACTAACTGCGCTACTCTGAGATGGGAAGATATAGATAGAGAAAATAGGCTCATATTAGTAGAGCCAGTGAAGCAGAAGAGAACTCTTAAACCTAATCAAAGAAAGTGTATTCCTTTCTACTTAAGGGATTGCCTGTGGAATTACCTCAAATTTATAGGGTTCAAAGATGAGGGGTTTATCTTCCCCGACATACAGGGATTACATAGAGACACGAGATCTAAGAAGTTCGTTAAGCTGATGGAAGAAGCAGTAGTCCCTAAGTCTGTCACCCTTCACAACCGAAAGGATGAACATGGAAACCCCCGAATCGGATGGAGGTCATTCCATTCACTTCGTCATAGCTTTAATAGTTTCCTAGCAAATAGTGGAGTCTCTCAGGAAACGCGGAAGAAGTATACTGGTCACTCTACAGATGCAGCTAATAAGGTTTACACACACGAGGATGTGGAAGCTATTAGAGAGGATCTACAAGCATTACCTGATATTAATTGGGGTAAACCTGTGATGTGACATTTGAAAAACTTCAATGATGTATTAAATAAGAGGCATGAAAAAGCCGATCTATGCCCTTCTTGCGCTCTTTGCCTGCGCAGTCCTACCTCTTTACGCTGCAGACCTTAGCGACCTGACATGGACCACAACTGACGGGGAAGTCACCATTACCGCTTGTGACCGTTCAGCCACAGGCGAGCTGATCATTCCGGACACCATTGAAGGTAATCCTGTCACCAGCATCGGGGAGGCCGCCTTAGCTAACTGCAACAACCTTACGAGCATCACGATTCCTGATTTCGTTACCAGTATCGCGGACAACGCCATCCGTGAGTGCTTCAGCCTGACGAGCGTCACGATCCCCGATAGCGTCATCAGCATCGGGGAGAGGGCCTTCAAGCAATGCCGCGACCTGACAAGCGTCACGCTCCCTGATGGTCTCATCAGCATCGGGAAGGCCGCCTTCGCTGACTGCACCAGCCTTCCGAGCATCACGATTCCCGAAAGCATTACCGGTATCGAGCAAGAGACCTTCTTCAACTGCACCAGCCTGGCGAGCATCACGATTCCTGATGGCGTTACCAGCATCGGCTTGGGAGCCTTCGCTTTCTGCCCCCGCCTGACGAGCATCACGATTCCTGATGGCGTTACCAGTATCGGGGAAAGTGCCTTCTTAGACTGCCGTAGCCTAAGGAGCATCACGATTCCTAATGAAGTCACCAGTATTGAGGCTGAAGTCTTCTTGGGCTGCCGCAGCCTGACAAGCATCACAATTGGTAATGGCGTCACCAGCATCGGTCAGACCGCCTTCGCTGACTGCACCAGCCTGCCAAGCATCACGATTGGCAACAGCGTTACCAGTATCGGGCGAGAAGCCTTCGCTGACTGCACCAGCCTGACGAGCATCACATTCCAAGGTGCAGCACCGACCGTGGGTGTTGAAGCATTCTTAAATGTACCGGATGAGGCTGTTGCTCGGGTGCCTAGCGAAAATCTTGGGTCTTATCGCTGGAATGGACTCATCTTAAGCACGCCCGATCAATCTGATGCAATTGCTGATCTTGAAGCACGTCCAACTCAAGAGGCTTACGATGCTGTTGTTGCTGATCGCGATAGTAAAATTGAAAATATCAATCAGTTACAGGCAACAGTTGAAGCTAATAATTCCACAATATCTGAGCTAGAAAAGCGACCTACAGCTGAACAGTTATCAACTGCAATAGCAGAACGAGACGCA
The DNA here is from genome assembly GCA_902510815.1 of uncultured Verrucomicrobiota bacterium. Lineage (GTDB taxonomy): Bacteria > Verrucomicrobiota > Verrucomicrobiia > Verrucomicrobiales > DEV007 > EC70. The sequence goes on from CABXDI010000026.1 coordinate 10,308, forward strand.
CGTCCAACTCAAGAGGCTTACGATGCAGTTGTTGCTAATCGTGATAGTAAAATCGAAATTATCAATCAGTTACAGGTAACAGTTGAAGCTAATAATTCCACAATATCTGAGCTAGAAAAGCGACCTACAGCTGAACAGTTAGCAGCTGCGGAAGCTGAAAGAGATGCCCGTCCAACTCAAGAGGCTTACGATGAAGTTGTTATTGAGAGGGATGCTAGAGCAACCATTGAACAAATTCAGGATGCCCGTAATGGATCAGTTGTAATCAATTCATCTAATGGAGAAGCGATCATCTCATTCAACATTGAGGAAAGCGAAGACCTTAAAACTTGGCAAGCGACTGGTGAGAAAATTACCAAGACTATCCAACTTAAAGAAGGCAAGAAGTTCTACCGCTTTGCTTTGGATAAGTGATCGTTGGACTATTGTTTCTACCGCTTAAGAATATTCACTAGTCTAAAACTCCCTCTAATTGAGTATTCTTAGGATTTAGAGATACATAAAAGGGTAGGCAACTTTTTTTATAAGAGCATCTCTTGAGGTTATTGATTGATAGAATATGATCTCATTTAATGCGGTGGAACAAAAAGTATTGGAGATCTAGGAATTTATTATTAACTCTACCAATATTGTTTGATGACTTGTCAGCAGAGGATCTGAACAAGGAGAATGTTCAGAAAGTTATTGGAAAAGAAAAGGCTCTTGGACGTAATTTCATATCCCCTTGGCGCAAAGAAAGACTATCTTTAAATAAGAAACATCGGGGTGGGCTTAATATTGATCTTAATAAACCGACACCTAAACCACTAAGTTTAATCATTAAGAATTCTAGTGGATGTAAAGATGTTCCTGACCCTAATCCATTTTTAGAACTGGTTGGAACCAAAGAACTCACCCTTTCAGACATTGATTTAAGTGAATGTAAGCTAGTTCCAACCACTCCGATTGATCATATAAAGCTTGAAGCCCCTTCTGAATTGTCAGCCTCTATGACGCTTTCTGAAACTGATGGTGCATTCTCTAAAATTAAACTGCCCCCCATTAAATTTAAGGGTGATAATGAATATCTGAATGGGAAAAAAGCCCATGATGCTTTTCAAAGAGAATTCGATAAGAGGGGTAATCCACCCCTATGGAGTCAGGAAGATATAATGGATAATTGGTTTAATAAGCCGAATAACAAAATCGAATACCATATAGAGAGATATCTGACTAAGCTCTGGAACAGCTTGCCAGAAGAAGATCCTATATATCAATTAGGTTCAGAGAAGTTTTATGAATTATTTAGTGTCTTCCACCCCCAAGCTTTACACATTGTAGATCCACACTGTAAAGATCCCAGATCTATACTCTTAGCGGATATCATATTCAGAGGTATTTATGGTGATAGCTATATGGAGATTAATCCTGAGAAGATAGAGGTTATAAAAGAACATGATCAATATCTGAAGTCGATTTCCTGTAATCCTGAATATCTAGAGGATTGCTCTAAGTCAGAGGTGAGGTGTAGGAAGAGGGTGAAGAAGTATATCGATAAGGAAGAGGCGAGGACTATACCGCAAGATATAATCGAGGCTTACTATCTATTTACACATTATGCGGATGCGTATGCAGGTATTGTCACTAAGCTACACATTAAGCAATATCTGATAGAGCATGGTGGTGACAAATACAAAGATCCTAAGTATTTAGATAAAGGAAAAAAAGGAGCTTGGAGCGTTCATTGGAGAGCAGCCGAAAAGTTTGTTCCTATTACATCAGCTTTCGTCAGAGGAAAGGCGATACCTGAACCTGTGGATCAAGATGCTGAAGCTCTTCGCAATGGTGAGCCTACCAATGCATCAGGCTCTCAAAATGGGTAGGCAAGTTATTAGTTAACTGAGTAACCCAAATAATCCTAAGGGGATGTTTCCGTTCCCTTATGCTTAATAAAGTTAATAATGGAGTAATAGATCAAAAGACTATTTCTCCAAGAGAATTGGGTGACCTATTTGGCAAGAGTCCAAGGTGGTCACGAAAGCTGATTAGGGAGAAACGTATACAGGCAATCAAGGAGTTCGGTTCCTATATGATCCCTATCTCAGAAGTAGATAGAATTCTTAACAGTGCAGAAAGGGTCGAGGCATGAACGAGATGAAACCAAAAGCATACACCGCCGACCAGTTTGGAAAGATATTCGGGAAGAACGGAGCTTGGACTAGACGCATGGTTAACAGTGGGAAGTTAAAAGCTATTCGTGGATGGGGTGAGATGATGATTCCGAGTTCCGAGATAGATAGAATGATGGAGTCAGCAGCAAGTAATCTAGACACTGTAGGAAAGGAGGATTCAATAGTATGAAGACTTTTGATTTTTCAGAGCTTGATAAGATATGGAAGGAGATCGATGAATCTTGTAAGGAGTTTGAAGAACTCATGAATAAGTGGAGGCAAAATCCTTTTGCTGATTATGATGAAATCATTAGGGAGAATAATGAATGGGATATGGAGGTGGAGGTATAATGGGATTCGATTTCGAGCCATACGGACATTTCACTGTGGAGGAAGCAGATCGTCTTATTCATAAAGAATGTTTCGAGGAACAGTGTGAAAACTTCCCATCACAAAACCGACATTGGAATCTCTTCCCATTATGTAGGGATGCTCAAGCTGCAAAGATACCTTTTGAGGAGGGTCATCCTTTAATAGCTCACGCATTAGAAACAAAGGGAGGGAGACCTGAACAGCCTAATGAAATCAAAGAGGTTTGGAACTGGTGTGCAAATAACAGTCTGACCAAGAATAAGATAGGTGAGGAGTCTAAGGCTAATGAGAACCCGACATTTCCAGAACACGATGAGGTGGAAGCTGAAAATATTCTGGGACTTTATGAAAAGAAATTAGCCAAACTAGGCAAGAAATCATATCGCACTCTGGAAGAGTTTGGTAATGAAACTCCCTCTGTGAGAATGGAAACAAGGAAAGGTTATTTAGGCTCTCACAACTGTCTGGGCATTCTGTTTTCTGATGATCCAATGCTTTGTTATGCGAGAAAGCCCTATGATTTTGTGACCGAATATCTCAGTAATATGAGGAATTTGAACGGGTATAATTTTGTATGTCCTAATCGATACCTTAAGAAATACGGCAAGAAAGCTGAGTATGTAGGATTACCTGATGAGGAAGTTCCTAAAGAGGGGTGGTCTCAGCATACTAAAGATAATGTGGGGGAGAAAGAATATCAGGTTGTTGAATTTGATAACGCCTTTTTTGACTATCAATGCAGAGCGATATTCTTTCTAAGAAAGTTCTTACCTTTGGGTATGCTTTTACACTCAGGAAATAAAAGCGCTCACGCTTGGTTTTCTGTTCGTGGAGTAGACTCCCAATACGTTGAGGATTTCTTTAAGTTAGCTTGTCTATTAGGCGCTGATCCTAGTATGTGGGAATCCTTCATGCTAGTAAGGATGCCTAACGTCATTAGGAATGATAGCAAGGTGAGGGACAAATTACAGGAGGTCTATTTCCTAGCACCACCAGAGGAGCAAACTACTTGCCCGATTACCAAAGGGATGGAGTTCGATATGCCCATAGTCGGGTAAACAACACAATTAAAAAGAGAAGAAGCCCACTAACTAATCGCACGTTGGGCTGTGCATAAAATTAAACAGAAAAAAATATAATGAGCAATATAGGGGTCAAAGACCCATCTCAAAAGAAAGATGGGGGCAGTGACGATGCCCCCAAGAAGACTGATAATCAGCCAAAGGTTTTAGATACTTTAGACGATCTAACAGACTTTACAATTAAACGTCCTAATACCGATTTATTCAATGCTGAATTGTTTGAGAGAGGTATTATTGAAGGTGGGCATAAACTAAAATTCATTGGGTCTTCTAATGGGAAGAGTTTAGGGAAAATCACTAGGTGTGTTTATTGGATTAAAAACCGATCTCATATTTGGGGAGAGTGTGCAAACATCAACGTCTTCACTCAGTTACTCTTAGGAGTGTCGAAAAGAATGGCGAAAAGGTTAAAGGCAGTTCACAAAAAAGACTGGAGGCACTTCCATAAGACTGATAGAGACGCAGCGAGAAATATAAAGGATAAGAAAATTGGATGGTTAAAGGGGAATCAAAATATTGCTAGGATAAACGCAGCTTATAAAGTTGCTCAGACTATCGATAGGTTGTCCATAGATACACATGATCTGAACAAAGATCCGTTACTCGTAGCCACTGCGAAGGATTGTTATTATGATCTGAGGGAGGGTAAGACTATCCCAGTAGATGACTCCTTCTACATCACCAAGAAGCTAGGGGCTGAATATGATATAGAGGCTACTTGCCCCATGTGGGATCAGTTTAGAAAGCAGGTTTTGCTATCACCATATAGTGAAGATGGGAAGATCTGTTATGACCCTGACTACGATCTTTATATGCAGAAGCAAATGGGTTATACCTTAACTGGTCTTACAGATGAGAGAACCTTCCTAAACTTTCATGGTGATGGCACTAATGGTAAGTCAATATTTTGGAGAGTGATCAAAGAAGTAATGGGGAGCTATGCTGCTAAAGTGGATAAGTCCATTATTGAGAAGAGTGGTATGGGTGGAAGTGATGCCTCAAAGGCTTCTCCTTGGTTAGCTCACTTGGTTGATCTTCGACTAGCTATTCTAGACGAGCCACCTTCAGGTATGCGCTTAGATTTGGCTGCATTTAAAACTCTCGTAAGTAGTGACACTCTGCATTTTAGAAGGCTTCACTGCTCTCCAGAGGAAGCAGAGCCTACAGCTAAGTTTATTTTAGCAGGGAACCATGAGCCTAATGTCGATAATCCTGATAAGGCGTTTTCTAATAGGTGGAAAACAATGAAGTTCTTAAACTCTTTTGATGACAAAGAGGATGGGCTTTTGTTTGATAAGCTAACCACTGAGAAAGAGAAGTCTGGAATACTTAACTGGATGATCGAGGGGTGGCGAATGGCAAAAGAAGACAGGAAGAAATACGGGAAGATTCAAATGCCAAAGTGTGTGAGACAATGGGGTAAGGCGTTTGTTGCACAGGAGGACTTACTAGGACACTTCCTAGAAGATTGCTGTGTGATAGGTGAGGATGAAGTTTGTAGCCAAAGAATGCTGAGTGTGGCTTTTACTGAATGGAATAAGCAGCAGGGGTATAAAGGGATTACCCCTATTACTTTGGGGAAACGCATGAGAGAAAGAAAAGGGATTGAGGAAGGGAAGAGTGGTATAGAGCTATGGAAGGGAGTTTCTATTAAGCCTGAATTATTTGGCGTCCAATATGGTTTGAGATATGGGGATCAGATTCTTTATCCGAGGTGTACGGATGCCTTTAGGCATGACAGGCACCATGCTAATAACATATCCGACTCTGTCTTTTATTGGTGGTGCAAACACCTAATCAAGAGTGGTGTGCTAACACCCCCCAAGAAGTGGCAGTATAGTGACTATCATAATGCCAAGTTGGAGGAAGCTATTATCGGGGACATAGGGGATAGGGAACACGCTCTTTTCTTGAGATATAGCGTATCAATGGAAAAAGAAAGGTATTAGAGATGGAAAAGGAAGGAACAAACAAGAAGAGATACTTAGTGTATTCAGTTAAGGAAGTAGAAGCGGATTCCGTAGCAGAGGCTCAGTTCTTTAACGCTGATCCTAGCGCAGAGCTATTAGCCACGATTGAAATTATCAGAGGGTCAGACGCAGAGGGGAATAAAGTAGATATTGCTACTGGAGGTGAAATTCGTCCTGCTCAATTATTGAAGCTGTTAATGATGGCTCCAATGGATCCCGATCAGGTGGATGAATATGTCCATATTGCTAAGGCTCGTGATGAATCTAAGGAGGGGATAGTATACAAAGACCTTGTCATATTGAATAAAGAAGTGACTAAAGATCTTTTAAATCTCAACGATAGGACATAGCTAGAGTCTGAGAGTATTGGGGAAGTAGGGGACAGTTTTGTCGATTTTAAGATTTAGAAAATATTTTTAGTATTAATAAATGTATTAATAAATATATATAAGAATCTTACACAAAGTGTAGAAACGGCAAAACTCCCCCCATCTCCCCCAAACTCTCTAGATCGTGGTATAGTATCAGATGAAACGAGACGATTTAATGGACCACGCTTTGCACCTTTACAGGTCGGGTATAAAAGTCACCAAGATCGCTGAGTCTTGTCAGGTGAATAGACGAACTATCCACAGATGGATAAACGAATCTGGTGCTAGTAGAGAGGACTATATCGAAGAGCAGAAAGAAAGGGAAAGGCGGATAAGAGAAAGGGCAGAACAGGAGCAAACACTGATAGACCAGATCAATTATTACCGACACAATATGCTGTGGGAAATGCTCATTAGTTATTTACCTAATGCACAGATTAGAAACATATCTGATATGATGAAAGTCTATAAGATGGTCAGAGAGTTTGGTAAACCTGATGATATAAACCAAATATCTAAGAGGGCATTAGACATGTATGCAGCAGGGATTCTCGAATATTGAGCCTTGTTTATAGACCCAAGTTGATTAATGGAGTATAAGGACATTATGCCATTGGGTGCTGATACTATTGAAGAACTTGTTAGAAAACATCCTAAGAAGGTCAAAGAGTTAGATAAGCTTGAATTACAGGAATTGATTCGATCTAACCATTCACTTCAAAAAGAATTGAGTCTCAAGTTTATAATAGCACTTTTTATCCTAATATTATCAGTAGGTTTTTTTGCCTATGATCGAATTAGTTCCTTTAACATGGGAACAGTACTGAGACTCCTTTCTTTTTTAGTTATCTGGATATCTGGATCTGCTAGTTTTGGAATTTACAATGGAGTTAAGGAGGTAAAATTACTCCTACCCATAGAAGAAAAGGAATTAGCAAATAGATCCTAATGCCCATTTAAAATTCCATAAACCATCCCCAAATGAATCAAGATAAGGGGTAAAGGATGCAGGGTGAAAGTGAGACATCAAATGACCAAAGGGGAACCACTTGGGGATACTTTCTTAAATATCGTAAAGCGTTTAGTGGCTCTTTTGCACGAATGGCAAATTAATGAGCGGTTAGGGAGTTATTTTGCACCACCAAAATGAGCGCTTATATTTTAAAGATTTTTTTTCTCAGAGGTCTACATATATAGAACAGGACGCTCAAAAAGATAGCCCCATACGGGGGTGGCGTGTTGCGCGATGTCACACTTGTCTCAGAATATTGATTTAAAACCTTATATCTTTTCCTCTGTGGTCGATCTCGATGGCTAAAGAATCACGATCAAATGTCCCCTGCCCACCTGCCATGGACCGTTATAAATTTAGGGTGATTTTGTAATTGGTAGGTTCGTTGTGCGGTGTTATGAATTTACCCATGAAGAATTTACTCCTATTCGCTGTTCTTGTATCACTGCCCCTGCTTCTTGGAGGGTGCGGGAAGAAGTCGTCATCCGAAGGTTCAGAGTCGTCCTATAAGAACCCAGCGGCACCGAATGAAGAGGTTAAGCTTGACGAACCCATCACGGAAAATGAACCGGCAGCCGCAGTATCTGTTAGCCCCTTTTTAAAGTATCAGATTCAAGGTGATACAGTCACTATCACTGGCTGTGACTATAAGGCATCGGGTGCGTTAATCATACCTGCGACTATCGAAGGCAAACCGGTCACCAGCATCGGGAATCTCGCTTTTAAAAGTCGCTACTCCGGTCTGACGAGCATCACGATCCCTGATAGTGTCACCAGCATCGGGAGTTGGGCCTTCAGACAGCTCCCCAAACTGACGAGCATCACGATTCCTAATAGTGTCACCAGCATCGGGACTGGGGCATTCTATGAGTGCTCTAAACTAACAAGCATCACGATTCCTGACAGTGTTACCAGCATCCCGAAGGAAGCTTTCGTAAGATGTCGTAACTTGACGAATATCACGATCCCTGAAAGCGTTACCAGCATCAGGTTTCAGGCCTTCAGGGAATGCTACAACCTGACGAGCATTACGATTCCTGAAAGCGTTACCAGAATCGAGAATCAGGTAGTCTGGAATTGCCCCCGCCTGATGAGTATCAGGATCCTTGGTGATGCTCCTGAGGTCGGCCAAAACGCTTTTGATGTCGTGTCTGACAAACTCACCATCTACCGCAAACCCGAAGCCAAAGGCTGGGGTGATACTTTTGGAGGTAGGCCAGTAAAGCTAATTAGCGAGAAACCATAACCACCGACCAATGATCCATTGTTCGGGGATTGTGTGGGGTGATCCCACCGACCATTAGCGGGGGTTAGTAATCCATGAGCCACCAGCCGCTGTTTCCGTTATAATCTTCGGTGGATTTTGTAATTGGTTAGAATTGCGATTTATGTTAGTATTTTGTAATGAGGATTATATTAATAATTGCCACCACAATTTTAGTTATTGGGTGTGGCGATCAATATGAAGGAGTTGAAAATAGTAAATTAGAAAACCGTTTTGGTATTCATTATCTGTTAGGTTCCGATAACCCCTATACAGGAATTGCCTACAGTTCTAATAAGCTTGGTCTATATGAAGAGGCATACTACGAAGATGGCAAAAAAGATGGGATCTCAATTACATGGTGGACAAATCGTGCTGAGAACAAGAAAATGTTGGAATCAAACTGGAGGAATGGAAAAGAGCATGGGGCATATAACTCGTGGTATAAAAATGGAAACAAAAAAAGGCTTACCTACTTTAAGAATGGCAAGTTTGATGGCTCGTCTATTAAGTGGTATAAAAATGGTCAGAAGCAAGAGGAAGGAGAGTACAGTGCCGACTTGGCCGAGGGATTGTTTACGACATGGTATGAAAACGGTCAGAAAAAAGAGGAAGGAGAGTACAGTGCCGACTTGGCCGAGGGATTATTTACGACATGGTATGAAAACGGACAGAAAAAAGAGGAAGGAAAATACAGCACCAGTTTACCCCAAGGGTTACTCACGCGTTGGCATGAAAACGGTCAGAAGCAGTTTGAGGGAAACTACAAGGATGGCGAATTAATTGCAATATCAAATCAATCTGAGGCGACTGATCCTTTTGATCAGTTGTGGACCTCAATCGATGGATCTAAAATTAAAGCGAAACTGATTTCTTTTAATAATCAAGAAATTGTTCTGAAAAAAAAACAAGGCGACGAAATTCTATTACCCCTAAGCCAACTGGCAGAATATGAACAATACTTTTTAAGGGGTTTAGAAAGGTCAACTTTTCCTTCAGGTGGAATTAAATTTCATGACCTAGATGATAGTGTAACTGAAAATAGAAATTCTGATAAAGTATTAAAACATTATTTAGAGGGGAAACTATTTACAGGTATTGCTTATAAAATGTTCCCTGATCCTGATAGAGACCCATCAATACCACCAAACAATAATGCCCATTACAACAACATTGTCTGGGAAATTATTACATTTAAAGATGGCGTGTCTGATGGGATGCATAAATCCTTCAACTATAATGGTCAAAAGTTATTAGAGGTAAATTTGAAACCCCAAAATGGAAAAATTGTGTACGATGGTTTATTCATCAAATGGAATAAGTCTGGTAAAATTATCTCAGTTAAAACCTATAAGGATGGAATTCTAATAAAAGGTTCCGAAAAATATTGGAACAATAAAGGAGAAAATGTAGGCACCTTTAAAGAGGCTAATACAAATGAAGTTTATGCACGATATTGGAACAGCAAAGGTGAAGAAGTTAATTCATTAACAGAAGCTAAAAAATAATAACTGAAACTCTGATCCAAATTCTGTTTTTTATGTACATTTGAGTATTATAATTTTAACAATAATTTATAATTGGTTAGTATTAAGTGGTATGTTAGGGTTTATTTCATGAGACCTCTAATATTGATTGCCATTACCATTATTACAGTTGGATGCAAGGATTCAGATTCATCATATAGAACTGAACCTATAACCGATACTAGGGGTGACACTAGAAGTGGTTATTTCGACTATCACAAAGATACCAACACTCTTTTTACGGGTAAACAAATTAGGTATAAGTATGAGAAAAAGTATTCAGAAACAAACTACAAGGACGGAATTCGGCACGGGCTTAATATAGAGTGGCATGAAAACGGACAGAAGAAGTCAGAAACAAACTACAAAAATGACAGTATTATAAAAGGTTCCATAAAGTATTGGGATAGGAGAGGTTTGCCTACAGATAGGTTGGGGCGTCCAATAAATAACCCATGAACCCCTTACCCATGATCCATGGTCCCTTGTTCGGGGATTGTGAGGCTTGATTCCCTGTTCCCGTTATAATCTTCGGGGGATTTTGTAATTGGTTTTGTTTTAAAGCAACTCAGTAACTAAATTTCGTATTTGCTGATAGATTGATGCCTTTTGAATCGTTTAGTAAGTTAAGAATAAATGAACAGGCCTCTCATTTTTATAATTACCATCTTTTGCTTAGTTAGCATGATTTCTCTTATTACATCCAGAGAGTCTCTGCGTAAGAATTTAGATGAAATTAGAAAGAGATTAATTCCTAAGATCAAAGAGGAACTCGAAGAGAAAGGCCTAGAACTTGGATCCAAGGTATTTATCCGAATCTTCAAGGAAGAAAAAATATTGGAGTTATGGTTGCAAGAGAACGAAAAAACCCCTTTTAGATTTTTTAAGAGTTTTCCAATTTGTAATTATTCAGGTTATTTAGGTCCCAAATTGCAAGAAGGCGATCTACAAGCACCTGAGGGTTTTTATTCTGTGGATAAATCTAAAATGAATCCGAATAGCAAGTTTCACCTATCATTTAATTTGGGTTTTCCCAACTCCCTTGAGAGTGACCTTGGTCGAACAGGTTCTTTTTTAATGGTTCATGGAGGTTGTGTTTCAACAGGTTGTTTTGCTATGACAAATAAATGGATCGAAGAGATATATTTGATCGCTGAGGCTTCTCTAGAATCAGGGCATCATTCTTTTGATGTTCACTCCTTTCCATTTAAAATGTCAGTGGAAAAAATGGAAAGGACATCTAATCAAAGATGGAAAATTTTCTGGGAAAATTTAAAACAAGGCTATGATTGGTTTGAGTCAAAAAAAATTCCTCCGCGTGTGGATCACAAAAATAAGATGTACACATTTAAAGATGCATTTTAAGTTTCCTTATAGTGTTCATTAACCCATGAACCCCGTACCCTTATTCCTGATCATTGTAACACTGCCCCTGCTTCTTGGGGATTATTGTTTAAAATATTGTTATGAAATCTAGTAATTGGAGAAAAGGAGGTCGGAATTGGGGATGTTTATTGGTGGCTTCATTTATAATTGCCTTTTTATTTCTGATGGTTATGGGGCCTGTTTTAGAAGATTCAAACGATGAAGATACATTCTACATCTGGCTTGTTGTATTGATTATCCCTGTAATTATCTCATTTAGAATGCTGTTCGCTGAAGCAGATGATGAAGATGATGAAGATGATGAAGATGATGAAGATGATGAAGATGATGAAGATGAAGAATAACCCCTGACCCCTGATCCATTGTTCGTTGATTGTGTGGGTTACTCCCACCGACCATTAGCGTTGTTTAGTGATCACTGAGCCTGTCGAAATAATTACTTTACCTACTATAACCAGAAATAAGTGGCTTATAAATGAAAGGGAATCCTGTAAGACTATTTCTGTTCTTCAAGGTTTCACTAGCGTTACCAAGTACAACAATGGACTCAACTGAAAAATATCCAATAATCTCCTTAAACAAATCATGCTTCGGTCCATTTTCAGAAACAAATAAATCAACATGGGTTAAATTTGCCTCTGAGTTTTTGTATCTCTCTATAAGGGTTACTTTGTTGTCCTCTGAATTAAAGAAACTCCATCCGAGTGCATCTGGCTCGACTTTATCGACTTCGTTTTTGTAGCGTTCACAAAACTCTAATATTTCTTTGTTACTTCCTTTGTTTATTTTCAATTCAACAATTACTATAATCTCATCAGGGTTATAATTTTCTTTGGATGAAGATTTTTTACTTACAATTGTATCAGATGTGATCGTTTTACAGTTACCAAAAAGCAAAGCAGTTAATAATATAGCTGGACCATATAAGAGTTTTTTCATATTGCAGTGTTAGCACGTCGTATTTGATCACACAATTGACATTTCTAACTATAATTGATCAATGATCTCATTGATCACGTGCCATGGACCGTTAGCGGTGGTTGGTGATCGATTAAATTAATACTCCTACAATAATTATTGATGATCTTGTAATTGGTTATTTTCATGTGAAATGTTAGAGTTTTGGAATGCGCTCAAATGAAGTTCCTCCGCCTATTCCCACAAAGAGGCATTCTCGCAGAACTATAGCCTCAAGTGAACTGGGAGTTATTTCTATCATCTCGGCATCAATAGCTTTAATGACGACAATCCTTATGAAGGATGACATGAAAGTGGTTTCGGGAGGAGGAGGATGGGTATTTGTATTTTTTTTATTCGTAATTCCCTTAATGCTTCTAAGCTTTATTACATCCATTATTGGAATCTGTCTAAGCAGTGAAACGTCGAAAGGTAAGAGGTTAAATCTGATTGGATTAATGCTTACCTTTTCCCCAATCTTAATGGTCATCATTATTATGAAAATTCAGAATTGGCAGAGAGAAACACATGACAAGAAAAATTATAGCTATGTTGATGAAGTGAAGTTCAATAAAGAAAAGAAGGAGTTGATTAAATACCCTAAAAACAAAAAAGGTACCAAATACACCATCCCTGACAGAGTCACTTATATCAAGGATACTGCCTTCCTAGATTGCAAAAGTCTAACAAAAATCACGATTCCTGATAGTGTAACCAGTATAGGTGATGGTGCATTCTCAGGTTGCTCAAACCTAACGACCATCACGATTCCCAATAGCGTTACCAGCATCGGCAGAAATATGATGCAAGGGTGCATCAATCTTATAAATATCAATGTTAGTAATGATAATTTAGAATACGCAGACATTGATGGAGTGCTTTACAATAAACCTCTCACGGAGTTGATTATTTACCCAACTAGTCAAAAATCTACGAGTTACACTATTCCTGACAGCGTAAGCAGTATCGAGTTTGCTGCTTTTTTTATGTGCAATAGACTTACAAAAATTATAATTCCTAAAAGCGTCACTCATATTAAGGCAGCCGCTTTCACTGGCTGCAGCAGCCTAACAAACATCGAGATTCCCGATAGTGTAGCCACCATTGAAAATTTTGCTTTTCAGTCTTCAAAAAGTCTAATGAGCGTTACAATTGGGGATGGTATTATGAAAATTGGTGATGGAGTCTTTCAGAATTGTGGCAACCTAAAGACAGTAATTTTTCTTGGAGGTGCTCCTAAGGTAGGAAAAAACACTTTCCGCATTTTGGGCGGCGCCCCAAAGGTAGCTACCGTGACAATCTACCGCAAACCCGAAGCAAAGGGCTGGGGTGATACATGGGGTGGTAGGCCAGTAAAGCTAATTAGCGAGAAACCATAACCACCGACCAATGATCCATGGTCCATTGTTCGTGGATTGTGTGGGGTGTCCCCTTTTCCCGTTATAATCTTTGGTGGATTTTATAATAGATTAGAATTTTATCGGGCGCTAATTTATTTAATTAGTCCAAGACTAAGGAATAAATTATGCACTATAGAATTAGTAGAGATGATCAAGAATATGGTCCGTATACCCTTGAAGAACTTCAACGATATGTAGTAGAGGGAAGCCTTTTAGAAACAGACTATGTTCACAATGGTATAGAGTGGGTTCTATTAGGTCGATTTTTGGAGGGATCACAAAATGCCATTAACGTTTTTCAAGGCACTGCTGCTAAATCATTCTCAAAAGAACCCGAATTACCTGAACTATGGAACCCAAAAGTCCTTGGAAGTTTACTCTTTTTTCTATTTATAACACCCATTATAACACCCATATGGAGCACAATACTTGCAGCCAAAAATTGGGATGCATTGAAGGAATTCGATAGAGCCAGAGAAGCTAGAAATTGGATTTATATATGGATCTCAATGTATATCATTACGTTTCTCATTCCTGTTGGCATATTTGGGTTTATTATACTTCTTGTTTGGTATTTTAGAGTAATTAAACCACAGTATGATGTTGTTGCGATTGGAGATATTGCCTATAACAAAAAGAGTTGGATTCCAACATTAACAGTTTACTTAGTCATGCTAGGATTAATCATAATGACACTTGAATCAATGGGTTCGAGTTGATCTGAATTTTACGACTATTATGCACCATAATCTATACCCATGATCCATGATTCATGGTCCATTGTTCGGGGATTGTGAGGGGTGCCCCCTGCCCAAATGCCATGGACCATTAGCGGTGGTTGGTGATCACTTATCCAAAGCAAAGCGGTAGAACTTCTTGCAGTTAGGCAATAATAAAGAACTCTCCTCAAGGGTTCACATTCTAGACTTCAAAGTTTGTCCTTAAAATTCAATGGGAGGATCATCAGGTGGATCAAGGTGGCCAGAAACATCAAGCTCCCTTTGAGCGCTTTTATCCAAAGCAAAGCGGTAGAACTTCTTGCCATCAGGAATTGGGATGGTGCGTGTCATTTCACCATCGAGCTTTGTCCATTCGGTAAGATTATCACTCTGTTCAATGGTTAATCCTAAAGTGATATTATCACCATCTGGATCGACAGTTAAAACAACTGAACCTGCTCTTGCATCACGCACCTGCTCAAGAACCTGTTCTAAGGATTGTCCTCCACCACCTTGTTCGAGTTCGGCAATCTTGGCGTCTTTCTCTGCAATCTGAGCATCCTTCTCAGCGACTGAAGCAACGAGCGTCTGAAGCTGAGCTTTCATAGCATTTATCTCAGCCATTATGGATTGATCATTCTCACCAAG
>CABXDI010000027.1 GCA_902510815.1 uncultured Verrucomicrobiota bacterium
ACTTCAGAAGACTTTGGATCCCAAGGAGAATTTCCATCTCATCCTGAGCTACTCGATAGACTTGCAAAAGATTTTGTCACTAGTGGCTGGGACCTTCGAAAAATGATTAAAAGAATAGTCATGTCGGGTACCTACAAACAAAAATCAAACTTAACTAAGAACGCAAAGATAAAAGATCCTTACAATAGATTATTATCTAGGTCTCCAAGATTTAGAATAGATGCAGAATTCGTGAGAGACTCTGCACTCTTTGCCTCTGGACTATTGAACCGTGAGATCGGTGGACCAAGCGTATACCCTTATCAACCTAATGATCTATGGGCTGATGTGAGTCATTACGGTTACCCTTCTGGATTTACTTCACAAAAATACTTACCAGATTCAGGCAGCGCTAACCATAGAAGAAGTATGTACACCGTTTGGAAAAGGACTTCGCCCCCACCTTCAATGATTATATTTGATGCTCCTAATAGAGAAACCTGCACCGTAAGAAGACTTCAAACCAATACCCCTATGCAGGCACTCGTCCTCCAAAATGACCCTCAATATCTTGAAGCTGCAGTATCGCTCGGCAAGATTATGTCATTAAAACCGACTCCTCAAGAGGGCATAGAAGAAGGCTTCATCAAAACGTTAGGAAGGAAACCAAAGCAGAAAGAATTAGCAATTTTGATGTCATCTTTGACTCATTACCTATCAATCTACAAATCTCGTCAAAAAGATGCTATTTCTTTACTAAAGGCTGGCCAGTCTATTGAAAAAAATTCAATAGCTGCAAAAAAGAATGCCGCTTGGACCTTAGTAGCAAGCACCCTATTAAACATGGATGAATTTGTAACTAGGCAATGAACATTTTAGATCAACTTAATTCATCAGCTAATATAATTAATAGGCGCTCTTTGCTTGGGCAGTCCGGCATTGCTCTGGGCTCCCTTGCTGCAACATCAATGCTCAAAGGAGAAACACCTTCGCCAATAAATAAAGGTTTACCCGAGCTTCCTCACTTTAAAGCTAAGGCTAAAAGAGTGATTTACATGTTCCAGTCCGGCGGCCCATCCCACATCGATTTATTCGATCACTCTGACAAGATTAACGGCCTTCACGGATCAGAATTGCCTAAAAGCGTGAGAGGTGGCCAAAGGCTAACGGGCATGACAGCAGGCTTAAAAAAATTATTAGTTTGTGGACCAGTATCTCCAATGAAGCAGAGGGGAAGTTCTGGTACATGGATGAGCGACATGGTTCCTTACACTGGAAAAGTTGCAGATAAAATCACGGTGATAAACTCCATGCACACGGAAGCAATTAATCATGATCCTGGGATTACCCTACTAAACACAGGATCACAAATACCTGGCAGACCTAGCCTTGGCTCATGGGCAAGTTATGGACTAGGCAGCAGCAACTCTAATATGCCGTCATATATTGTTTTGATATCCCAAGGAAATGGAAAGAACCCAGGTCAGCCAATTTTTTCTCGTCTGTGGGGTAGCGGATTCCTACCCAGTCAGCACCAAGGCGTCTTGATGCGAAGCGGTAAAAATCCCCTACTCTATCTCAATGATCCGCCAGGTATTGATCGCTCTACGAGAAGAAGGATGTTAGATGACCTAGCGTCACTCAATAAAGAGACCTATCAGGAGTTCGCGGATCCGGAAATTGAAACTAGAATTGCTCAATACGAAATGGCATTTAGGATGCAAACTGCAGCACCTGAAATTGTCGACATTTCAAAGGAACCAGAGAGTACATTCAAACTTTACGGCGAAGATGCTAGAAAACCAGGAACCTATGCTTACAACTGTCTACTCGCTAGGAGACTCGCCGAACGCGACGTTCGCTTCATCCAGCTCTTTCATAGAGGCTGGGACCAACACGGCAGCTTAATTCCTCATCTTACCTCGCAATGTAAAGACACTGACCAGCCCTCTGCGGCTTTGGTCACAGACCTAGAACAAAGAGGACTATTAAAAGACACAATTATCATTTGGGGAGGCGAATTCGGTCGCACAGCCTACAGCCAAGGTTCATTAAGGAACGGAAGAGATCATCATGGTCGTTGCTTTAGCATTTGGATGTCTGGAGGTGGAATCAAACAAGGACACGTCCATGGAAAAACTGACGACTATTGCTATAATATTGAAAAAGATCCTGTCCATACTCATGACATGAACGCAACGATCTTGCACTCCTTAGGTATTGACCACGAAAAATTTACATTCAAATTTCAAGGTCTAAACGCCAGATTGACTGGAGTAGAAAAGGCAAAAGTAGTTAAAGGAATTTTAGCTTAGAGATTCTAGCGGAATATCATTTACGCTTTTTGGAAAACATCCATTTGTAAAATTCCTCAGATGATAGAACTAGCCTCTTTGCTCCGTGCCCTTCATTAGGATAAACCTTAATCTTGGCTAATTTCCCTCCAGCTTTTTGAATCGCAGCCACCATGCGCTCAGATCTTTCAGCAGGAACAACCTTATCCTTGGCACCGGCAAATGCGTAGACAGGCACCTTGGCCAAATTTTTGGCCCATTCATCTAATTCCTTGGTAACATCTTTTGGCCCACCTGGTCCAATACCGCCTACTATAGGAGCAATGGCAGCAAAATGTTCAGGAGAATTACCACCCCACAACCATGACCCGTATCCGCCCATACTATTGCCAGTAAGATAGATTCTTTTCAAATCAATGGGAAGAGTAGCTTTAAGCTGATTAAGCCATTCATTAAGCTCTTCATACTTCCAACCACCTCGGCCACCACCTCGGGCTTCCCGTAAACATTGCGGAGCCACCACAATACATGGAGTATCTATATTTTTGGCTATCCCTCTCCATAGGGGTGCCACTTGTCCAGTTATCGATTCAATATTATTTCCTCTACCTCCTGCGCCATGCAAATATATCACTAAAGGAACTTTTTTTGTTTCCTTGAGATTTTTTGAAAAGACTAGGAAATCTGAATTAATCGATTTGGCTTTCGCCCTTATACCAACGTTTAATTGATGAACTTTTTTAATTTCTTTAATATCAGCTAAAGATATTTTTTGAACTTGAGCCAACGAAATCAAATTAAGGGTAAAGAATTGAAGAATAGAAACGAGTGTTATTAAGAAACTTTTTTTCATTTATTTGCCATTGATTTTAAACCTATTTGGAACCAGTGCAGTATAATTATACTCTGATTTTTAGAAAAAGAATAACTTCATTCTGTAATAATAGAGAAAAGAAAAAGCGCGCCCGAGAGGAGTCGAACCCCTAACCTCCTGATCCGTAGTCAGGCACTCTATCCAGTTGAGCTACGGGCGCTAATTAAGTAAACCCAGAGAAGGATTTTGCTTAAAGTGGGGAGAAAACTACCAAACCAGAGATTATGCGCAAGGTAAAGTTTTAGTGATTATTAGGTTAATCACCTTAAAAAATATGTATATCTAATTTTCTGGAAACCGATTCTCAATTATTTGCAGCACTACATTTCCAATAACCTCTAAGCTCTTTGGTGAAAGAGACGCCAGATCGTCCCCTTCTTGGTGCCACTTTCTCCCACTGATGTAATTAGAATCAATAATATCCAACGCAGGAATACCTGCTGCATTTAATGGAACATGATCATCAGTAATGGGAGTTGAATGAATACCAAATAAAGATTTTTTGCCTATTTGACTTGCAGCCAAATACAACTCCGAAAGCAGATGCGCTGGCGAGTCAAAGGGCGGATCAATTGTCATATTTTTGTCTCCAACAAGATCTAGCACATAGGCTGATTGTGGTTTCTTATCTTTAGGTGCACTTCTCCAGTACTTGCCATAATATCGACTACCATATAAGCCATCAGTAGCCGAAAAATCTACAACTGCTTCTTCCCCATCAAAAAAAACAAATTCAATATTCTTAGCGCGCTCAGGATCCTTTGAAAGGTTTCCGGCCAATTCAATCAAAACTCCAGTGCTAGATCCTCCATCATTCGCTCCTACAAAATTAATTCCTTTAATAATTTTTGTGTCGTAATGTGAACAGATCAAAAGTTTTCCTCCCCCATCCTTCCAATCTAAATCATCACCATTTGGAGAAAACCGTGCCCTCAAATTCACGAACTTCTTTTCCCCTATCGGAGTCTGATCATTAAAGCTCTGACGAGCAACCTTCCAGCCGTACTTATTTAATATCGTCTCGATGTAATTCTGAGCCTTGGCAATAGCTTCAGACCCTGGTTCTCTAGGCCCATAACTAACTAACGATTCAATATGTTCGTAAGCCATTTGACCTGAAAAACCTTTGTCGCTACTTTTGCGACTACATCCAGTCAGTACAAGCACTGCAATAAATGCAATATAAACAGAATAAATAAGAGATCTGTTTCTCTTACTCTTATTCAACATCATCGATTCCCATAAGCTCTAGTAATCGCTCTAGGTCTTCATTATTGTAATATTCAATTTCAATTTTCCCCTTA
Source organism: uncultured Verrucomicrobiota bacterium (assembly GCA_902510815.1). Lineage (GTDB taxonomy): Bacteria > Verrucomicrobiota > Verrucomicrobiia > Verrucomicrobiales > DEV007 > EC70. The sequence continues at coordinate 4,452 of CABXDI010000027.1, forward strand.
GATTTACTCTGATTAAGGTTAACCTGAGTAGAAAATCTTTCACGAAGAAGGTCCTGAATCCTGGTAAGAGCAGCTGATAATTGAGTATTAGATTTGCCTACACTAGAGCCTTTCTTTTTTGAAGTAGGGTTCAGATGCTCATTAACCAGTTTTTCAGCCGCTCTGACCGTTAATCCTTCTTTAACGATTTTAGCTGCGATCAAAGTCTGATCACCCTTGGATTTTATACCGAGAACAACCTTGGCATGGCCAACACTAATTTGTCCTGCCACGAGCTGTTGTTGAACTTCAGTTGATAGATCTAATAAGCGCATCGCATTAGCCACGGTCGCACGATTTTTACCAACTCTTGAAGCGATCTCTTCTTGAGTCATTCCGAAATCTTTGGCCAATCGAGTATAGGCCTGAGCTTCCTCAACGGGATTTAAATCCTCACGCTGAAGGTTCTCTATCAAAGCCATTTCTAGTACATCTCTATCACTCGCCTCACGGTAAATCACTGGAACAGTATCAACCTCCAGCTTCTGACAAGCTCTCCACCTCCTCTCACCTGCTATTAGCTCAAGCTTACCTTTAACTTCACGAACAATTAACGGTTGAATAACGCCATGCTCTCGAATCGAATCAACAAGATCGCTCAATGCCTCATCACTAAACTGCTTTCTTGGCTGCAAGGGGCTTGGAACGACATCGGATAAAGATGCCGAAACGACACGATCTCCTGGTCCCGGATCAGTACTAACCGGTACAGGTTTTGATGTATCCTTACTAACTTTACCTATTAGCGCGCCTAATCCTTTTCCTAAAGCCTGTTTAGCCATAATACGAGGCTAGGCGATCCTGAGCTAACTGACAAGACAAGCCGTAAGAAAAATTTTCAGAATTATTTTTGAAAGAAGAGCAGTAAGAAACCAAGCCAAACAATAGCTCCTAACCCAGGCGATAGGTAATTCGCGCTTTATCAATGTCGTAGGGAGAAACTTCAAGCTTCACTCTGTCTCCTACAACCAATCTAATGAATCTCTTTCTCATTTTACCCGAAATATGAGCTAATAACTCATGACCATTGGAAAGCTTAACCTTAAACATAGTCCCGGCAAGAACAGCGGATATTGTACCCTCAGCTTCCTGAGATTTTGAATCACTTGATCCTTCTCTTCGACGACGCCCTTCTTCGATGGCTTTCTTGTCTACTCTCCTTGATCGAGATTTACGTGCTCTTGTTCTTTTTTCGTTTCCCATAATTAATTGATTGGTTGCTATAAAAAACAACTAGCTGTTATTATAGCACATTTTTTTAATTATAGCACATTTTCTCAGTCGTTAATAACATAATTAGTAATAACGTTCGGCATTAAACTTTCCTTTGTATTAATTTATTATGAGTTTTGATTTTTCATTCTCAAATTTTGGTGAAAAAATTGGCCAAGAGGGCGGAATCGTGAAGCTCATGAAGGATCTGGGAGAAGCTCTAACTGAGAATCAAAAAATGCGAATGATGGGAGGAGGCAACCCAGCTGCAATTCCGGAAGTTCAATCTATATGGAGAGAACAAATTCAGTCGATTATTGATGCCCCAGAACATTTAAATGCCATCTTGGGAGATTATGATGGACCGTCTGGGAACCCAATTTTTTTAAATGCTTTAGCTGAATCCTTAAATGAAAAATATGGTTGGCACCTAACATCAAAAAACATATCTGTTACTTCCGGAGCGCAAACTGCTTTCTTTTTTCTTTTTAACTTATTGGCTGGAGAATCAAAGGAAGGCATCAAAAAGATTCTATTACCTATCGCTCCAGAGTACATTGGCTATTCCAATCAAGGCATCAATAATGATCTCTTCATCTCAAACCCTGGACTCATTGAAGAGACCGGTGAGAAGTCTTTTAAATATAAAGTAGACTTTGACAATATTAAAATCACTAAAGAGATCGCCGCCATTTGTGTTTCTAGGCCGACTAATCCAAGTGGAAATGTTTTAACGGATCAGGAAGTAACCAAGTTATCTTCAATAGCAAAATCGCACGGCATTCCTTTTATAATTGATAACGCTTATGGGAACCCTTTTCCTGGTGCCATTTATACATCAGCTAACCCGATATACGACGACCATGTGATACTAACTCTCAGCCTTTCAAAACTTGGCTTACCTGGAACTAGAACAGGAATTGTCATTGGCCATGAAAAGATTATTGAGAAAATATCTGCTGCTAATGCCGTCATAGGTTTAGCAAATAATAATATTGGTCAAGCAATGACGACTCCTCTCATTAAGAATCGTAAAATCTTTAAGATTAGCGAAGGTACGATCAGGCCTTACTACTTTAAAAAGATGCAAAGAGCTCGTGAATATGTCAGGCAGTCCTTCGCTGAATCCATTCCTTACAAAATTCACGATGGAGAAGGTGCGTTTTTTCTTTGGTTTTGGTTTCCAGATTTACCGATCACTAGCACGGAACTTTACGAAAGACTTAAGAAAAAGAACGTTCTCGTTGTACCTGGTGAATACTTCTTTTATGGAATGAATGAGGAATGGGAACACACACATCAATGCATTCGAATCACATTCTCTCAACCAGATGATGTTATAAAAGAAGGAATTAAGATTCTCGCAGAAGAAGTTAAAAAAGCCTACCAACTCTAATTGTTATTTAAATAGCGAGAAAGGATAGGCTCAAGCTTTAGTCTTGTCTTTTCTGGCCAAGATGATGAATCACCTATAATAGCACCATCCAAAGAATGGTGTTCCGGCCAATCTGGATTTTCAGGAATTTTTGGTATCAGCTCTTTAATAATCTTCTTTGCCGATTCTGCATTGGCTTGCAAATGACCAATCACAATTTCAGCCGTCACTGGCTCCTCCTCTACTTTCCAACAATCATAGTCAGTAATCATAGACATAGTGGCCAAGGCTATCTCGGATTCCCTAGCAAGTTTAGCCTCAGGTAAATTCGTCATTCCAATGACATCAAATCCTAGGCGCTGATTATTGAGCGACTCGGCTCTGGTAGAAAATGCTGGTCCGTCCATGTTCACATAAGTACCTCCATTATGTACCTTACGCTCATGAATTGCGCTTGCAGTCTCAAACAATAATTCTATCAAATTATGACTAATTGGTTCCCCAAAAGCAATATGAGCACATACCCCTTCACCAAAAAAAGTATGTTCCTCACGCCGGCTAGTTCGGTCGAAGAATTGATCAGGTAGCACTATGTCTCTAGGCGCGTAACATTCTTGGAGACTCCCGACTGCTGTAACTGATACAGCCCAATTAACTCCAAGAGACTTAAGGGCCCAAAAATTAGCCCTATGGTTCAACTCATGTGGTAAAATTGTGTGTCCTCTACCGTGTCTAGGAAGAAAAAAGACTCTCCGCCCACTCATCTCACACTGAATAATTAAGTCTGAAGGAGGACCGTATGGCGTTTCTACTCTGAGCTCATTAACTTTTTCTGCACCGTCCATGTCATAAAGACCGCTTCCACCTATTATCCCAATGGCTGGCTCATCATTTGATATATTCATCGTGGCTAATTATTAAGAAAATAAAAAAAGTCAATTTACCAGCAAGAATAGCATGTCATAATTAAAAACCAATGATTTGTGAAAACAGAGAATTCAAATCATTAACACTGGTTTTGCTATTCACTTACGGAATTTACTCTACCTACGCTCAGAGCTGGGCTAATGATGTTGGATACGATGAACTTGTGGAGGAACTTTCCTCTCATCCCATTGTTAATTATGAATCAAGTGTATTTATTCCTGCACAAGACACTAGCTGGAAATATAGGAAAGGAACAAGCGAACCCTCTTCGCCTAGTTGGCTGTGGAGGACCTTAGAATTTCAAGAGAATGAAGACTGGATCCAAGGGCAAACACCAATAGGATATGGTGACGGAGATGACAATACCATTCTCACGGACATGCGAGGCCCGAACATTAATCTTTCTCCACCATATACTAGTATTTATTTAAGAAGAAAATTTATTGTCGAGAGAGGAAAAATTCCTTCTAGGTTAATATTAAGAACTTACATTGATGATGGAGCCATCATCTGGATTAATGGATATGAAGTGGCCAGACTATATGTAAGTAAAGATTCGATCAGTCATGATTCGACAGCTTACAGCCATGAAGCGAAATGGGAATCTATTATTATTGGCCGATCTAGCCTCCTTTTGAATGAAGGAGAAAACATTATTGCCGTTCAGGCATTAAACAGTAGCCTATTGAGTTCTGACTTCTCTTTTGATATAGAACTTAAATCCCCACCATTCAAAGCATCACTCGTTGAGGCGGCAGGCACTGAGGGAAATTTTTTACCTGAATATTCTCCAAACCTAGAGCCGGAAGAAGGGTATAATTTTCAAGGTACCGGATCTTTCAAACAACAGCTTTTTAGGGTTAAGACATTTAGTGAAAATGTTTCTTATGAAAAGTCAGGCCACTCAGAGGGTGTGGGAAAAAGATTCTTTAGCGACGAATCAATTACTTCCTGGATCCCATCAGTTGATGTTTATGCTGCCAATCAATGGTCTTCCCAGGATTTTTTATTATTCGGAACTTCATTGCCGCCACTCACTGAAGAAAGCATGATCCAAAATCATTCTTGGATATCCTATGGTTACAACGACGATAATTCTCCTACCGAAATAGATTCTATAGTCCTAGCTCACAACGAAATAATTAGAAGGTTCGACTACGCTATCAATAGAGACCAATTTATTGCGTGTGTTGGTCTTAATAATGGTGACTCCACAAAAGTTCCCTCAATTCTTGCATCAAGCTACAATGCCATCGTAGTAGGAAACACTAATGGTTCACATAGTCGAGGAGGAACCCCGTCCGTTCTTGGCATTGGCTCAGGCACAGTGAATCATGATGGAATAGGACGGCTAAAACCAGACATTGTCGCAAATGACAACTCCACTAGCAATTGCACTCCACAGGTCAGTTCTGCCATTTCACTCCTTTACGGAATATCATCAAATTTAGGAATGCCTAATGCTTGCTTCCCTGAAACCATGAAAGCAATCATTATGGCCGGTGCTGAAAAAGATCAATTGGAAGACTGGACACGATCTAGCACCAAACCCATTGACCAAGTCTATGGAGCTGGGAAAATAGATGTTCACAATAGTTATAAAATTTTAACAAAGGGAGATCAATCCACTTCAAAAGAAGCCCATTATTACGGTTGGGATTTTAAATCACTAGAAGCCGAAAGTGAGATTTTTTATGACCTAGTTTTCGATCAAGATATTAAAGAGGCTATCTTTTCATTGAACTGGAACCGTTCAATTATCAGTGCACCATGGATTGATGGAAGAAATTACAATTCTTCTACAGCTAATATGTCACTATCAATTTGCCGTAATAATGGAGAAAACTTAATCCTTTATGACCTTAGTGATTCTAGCATCGATAATTTAGAACATTTATACTTGAGAGGGATTCCTAAGGGCCACTATCAGCTCAAAGTTTCAACAGATATCTCTACCGAATTTGGTTTGGCATGGAGAGCTGAAAAAGGAAATTTACCAAAAATAAAAATTGGCACTGACTCTCAAAATATCATCATTAACTGCGAGAATCTCATTAAGGGAAAAGATTTTAAACTTCAAAAATCTTCAACTCTATCAGATTGGACGACTCAACGCGATTTCACAGCAAACGATACGTCATTTGTTTTTATCGAACCCCAAGAAGGTGATCTAGAGAATAAATCCTTTTTCAGGCTAGAGTGGAATCCCGTTAATTAGAAGAACTAAAGAAGTTCCATTTGGCCCTTCTTTCTGACAACTTTTTCTACCTTGTTCTTAGTAATTATGTTTCCCTTCGAAGCTCTTCCCTTGACTGAAACGTCAGCAAAATCAACTTCTATCTCTTTTACTCTCAAACGTGGCATTGGTTTTAGTACCACATTAACTGTGGGTGTTTCTTTTTCAGAATCATGAACTGAAAAGAATAAAACCCGAGTGCCGTTAGTTCCTTTTGTTAAGTCATACATTTTCTCTCTAGTTACGCCCTGGACAGTAAACCTCTTAACCAAAGTAGCTCCATCACGCCCGTCCCTATATATCATACAATAATATTTGGGCTCATCTTTTCTAAAGATAGCAACATGAGCAGGATTCTTCCCAACATAAGTTTTTTCAGCAACTTTCGAAACCTGCATAGTCCCCTCCCTACCAAAAACAATTAGGTCATCCATCCTAGAACAACGGTCAACTGAAACACCATTACTCTTCTGTCCCCACCCTGCAAACCCTGTCTTAGAATTTAGGTAAATGGTTTCAGTAGCAACTGCAACATTCTTCGCTATAACCTTACCAAAAGTTGAAATCTCAGTTTTTCTTTTTCTACCTTTTCCGAATTTTTCCTTCAAATCCTTGTAGTACCGGATGGTATACCTTGTGATCTGCGAAATATTTTTTTTCACTTCCTTGATCTGGTCTTCGATACCACGAATAATTTCATCCGCCTTAAATGAATCGTACTTGGAAATCCTTTTTATTTTTATTTCTGTTAATCTTACTACATCCTCTTCAGTCACCTTCCTCTTGAGTTTCTTTAGAAATGGCTTCAACCCTTTCCAAATTTCTTCAATGACTGACTCCCACGTAGTACACTCCTCAATACGCCGGTAAATTCTATTCTCTATGAAAATTCGCTCTAGTGAATTATGGTGCCATTTGTCTTGAAGCTCACCCAATTTAATTTCTAACTCCCACTTCAGAAGGTCTCTTGTCCTTATAGACGATTTCTTCAATAAATCGTCAACTGTAAAGAATTGTGGCTTATCGTTCTCAATGACGCATGAGTTAGGTGAAATACTTACTTCGCAATCAGTGAATGCAAATAAAGCCTCAATCGCGGTGTCTGGATCCAAACCCAGCGGCAAGTGAACGTTGATCTCAACTTTCTCTGCAGTAATATCTTCAATCTTTGATATCTTTATTTTTCCCTTTTCATTGGCTGAAACGATATTATCCATGAGCCCACCAGCCGTGGTGCCGAAAGGAATTTCAGTAATTTTAAGGAGCCTCTTGTTTTTGGTTTTTTCTATTCGTGCCCTGACCCTCACTTTACCTCCACGAAGGCCGCCATTGTATTCCGAAGCATCCATGATTCCTCCAGTAGGAAAATCCGGTAATAACTTAGTCCGCTTCTTTCTCAGTACATCAATGCAACCATCGATAAGTTCAATAAAGTTGTGAGGAAGTATTTTGCACGCTAACCCTACGGCAATTCCCTCCGCCCCATGTGCTAAGAGCAATGGAAATTTAAGAGGTAAATTCACAGGCTCCTGATTTCGCCCATCATAGGAAGAGGCCCAGTTTGTGGTCTTCGCATTAAACGCCACTGCCAATGCAAACTTCGAAAGCCGAGCCTCAATGTATCTCGTAGCCGCAGCCTTATCCCCAGTAAGTATATTACCCCAATTTCCCTGAGTATCGATGAGCAAATCTTTCTGACCCATTGAAACTAATGCATCCGCTATGGAGGCGTCTCCGTGTGGGTGGTACTGCATTGTATGGCCGACGACATTTGCAACTTTATTGTATCGGCCATCGTCTTTTTCTTTTAGAGAATGGAGAATACGTCTCTGGACCGGTTTCAATCCGTCATAGAGAGCCGGGACTGCTCTTTCTAGTATTACATAACTTGCATAGTCGATGAACCATGATGAATACATGTCATCAATATGAACCACCCCTCCATCTGATTTGTCCGTCTTCTTAAGTGATGGGACTTTGGCTTTTTTCGTTTTCTTCTTTGATCTGATCCCAGATTTCTTAGATGGAGCTTTATCCTTTCCCAGAGAAGTTCCCTTAGGCACTTTCTTTTTAAGTACTTTTCTTTTAACGACTTTTTTAACGACTTTCTTTTTTGCCATGCAAATCTTACAGATAATAACTGCGTGATAAGTATTTAGGGATTGTTAAATAAATAACGAGTTCATCTAATTCGTCAAATCAACTCTCGTCCTTGATTCAAGATTATAACCATCAAAATCCCCTAAAAAGCCGAATAAGCAACGATACCCTATTGACGCTGGCCAATAGATTGATTATTCAATAGCCAATGAAAGCCATGGTAATGAACGGTTTTGGTGACTCTCAGGTATTTACACTGAGCGAAATACCCAAGCCTCAAATTAAATCCGGTCATGTTTTAGTCAGAGTCAGAGCCAGTTCAGTCAATCCCATCGATTATAAAATTCGCTCAGGTCTTCTCAAAAATCTGGCGCCTGAAAATGGAGTCCTGGGATTTGATGTTGCAGGAATAGTTGAAGAGGTTGGTAAGAGTGTAAACAGGTTAAAGCCCGGTGACGAGGTCTATGGGTGTAGCGGAGCAATCAAAGGAAACCCTGGTGCAATGGCTGAATATCAGCTAGTTGATGAACGCCTACTTTCAATAAAACCAGAAAATCTTAGTATGGAGCAATGCGCTGCATTACCTCTAGTAGGAATAACATCTTGGGACGCACTTGTTAGAGGGGCAAAAATAACCTCCGGAGAAAAGGTTCTTGTTCATGGAGGGGCCGGTGGAGTCGGGCACTTTGGTGTACAGTTAGCAAAGCTGCATGGAGCAGAAGTTTTTTCAACCGTCTCGTCTGATCAAAAGGCCGAGATAGTCAAAAGTTATGGAGCAACACCTATTAATTACAAAAAAGAAAGCCTCACTGAATACGTCAACGAACATACTGATGGCGATGGCTTTGATGTAGTTTTTGATACCGTCGGAGGCGATAACCTAATGCGGTGCTTTGAAGCATCAAAGCTTGAAGGAAGAGTGACCTCAGTAAATACCAGAGTCGAATGTGACTTGAGCATCCTTCACCAAAAAGCGCTCTCACTCCATGTGGTGTTTATGATTATTCCAATTCTATATGGTCAGAAAATTGGAAAATCTCGACACGGAGAGGTGCTTAAAGAAATATCAAAGCATGCCAAATCAGAATCCATTGTCCCATTAATTCATGATGAGGTATATTCATTCGAAAGCATTAGTGAAGCACACACACTTCTCGAATCAGGCAAAGCCATAGGTAAAGTAATATTACGAGGATTCGACTGAAGCCAATATTGCATGGCATATTCCAAAAAATAATGACAAAACCTGCTCAAAAAAAAGCAGCCTTCGTATTTGAAGAGGTGAAACATTGCTACAGCGGTGTGCCAGCCTTAGAAAAAATAGATCTTAAAATTAATGAAGGTGAAAAAATTGCGATTGTTGGACCAAGTGGAAGCGGAAAATCTACATTTCTAAACATCATAAATGCTAGCATTCAACCCACTCATGGAAACATCAAAATATTTGGCAAGGACTCACACCTTTACTCCCCCAAAGAACTCAAAGCATTACGATCCAATATCTCTTTAATACCACAAAATCTCGCACTGGTTAATAGCTTTAGAGTATGGCAAAATGTTATTACTGGAGGCATTGGTCATTACGGTTTTCTAAAATTGATTAAGAATTTATTTGCCCCTTCAAAAAACAAATTAGCAGATATTCATTCCATATTAGAACGAGTTGGAATAGAGGAAAAACTTTATTCCATTACTTCTACCCTCTCAGGAGGACAAAAGCAAAGAGTCGCCGTCGCGAGAAGCATATTTCAGTCGCCTTCAACAATTCTTGCCGATGAACCTGTTTCGAGCGTTGATCCAGCCCGCGCGGCAAGCCTAGTGAAAATACTTCTTAAGGTTGCTGAAGAAGAAGAGGCCACGCTACTCATGAGTCTACACAATTTGGATCTAGCCATGAGACACTTCCCTCGAATCATCGGTATAAGAAATGGAAACGTACACTTTGATCAAAGCCCTGATCAAATTTCCCAAAGCCAACTAGAAGAACTTTACGAGCTCAAGGAAAGCGAAATCCTTCAAGATGGCTAAAAAGAACATTACTTCATTACCATCACCTAATGTCTCACCTCTTATCGGAAAAAGGCGATCAGTATTATTCTGGATAAGTCTAATCACAATTATTTGTGGTTTTCTTATTGGGCTGAAGCCTAACAACCTTTTTAGCAATAACAGCCTCAAACTCGCCACTGAATTCTTTAAAGCGTCAATTAGTCCAGCAATAGATTACGAAAATCCAGTCGAAGGTACCGAACCATTTCTCAAAGTAGTAGCTGAATCAATATTGGTCACTCTGAAATTTGCCATTCTTGCAATGAGTGTCTCAGTGCCAGCAGGTGCAATTCTTGCCTTTTTATCAACAACAGCTTGGTGGCCAGAAGACATCAAGAGTACTACAAAAAAATCCTTATTGCGCACCCTTCATATTATTGCTAGGTCATGGATTGCATTCGCAAGGTCTATTCATGAACTTATTTGGGGAATAATTTTTATTACCGCAATGGGTCTATCAACCGAAGCTGCGATCGTTGCAGTCACCATCCCTTTTTCAGGTATACTAGCCAAAATATATGCTGAAATCTTTGAGGAACACAGTAAAGAGGCTCAGAGAATGTTTCGAGCGATTGGAGCAGGTTACTTCGTCTCTTTTCTTGTAGGCATTATACCCTCAGCCTTACCAGATATAATATCTTACACCTTTTATCGTTTAGAATGCGCTTTGCGCACTGCAGCAGTGTTTGGATTCGTAGGCATAGAGACCATCGGTTACAGAATTAAATTATCGTCAGACGAATTCCATTACCAAGAAGTGTGGACTTATCTCTATGCCTTATTTATAACAATTGCACTTCTCGAATGGTGGGGTGGAAAAATCCGCGTCAGCCTAAACAATAAGCACGTCTAAAATGTCAAAAGAGAATCAAATTAGACGTATAAAAGAACTTCGCCGCAATCGTAGTAAGTCAACGATTCTAAGGTTTAGTTTATTGGTTTTGGTAGCAGCCATTGCATGGTCTTGGACAGCCAAAAGCTTACATGAATCATTAATTAGTGAGGAACAAAGATCAGTAAACCTTCAAAATTTTCTAGAAAAGATTATACCTGATCCGACTCGAGAATCAGGAAAGTGGTCAGATTCATTGCCATGGATTTTCAAAAATCTACATGACGATAATGGATTAGCTGCAGGACTTATGACTTTTGGTTTAGCTACAACAGCAATTTGGATATCTGGAATATTAGCTTTCATGATTCTGCCTATGGCCTCTAAAAATCTGGCAACTCATCGACCTCTAGGAATCATGGTTAGTAATAATAAATTAACTAACATTCTATGGGTGATAGTAAATAGAGCGTCGCGCATCTTATTTTTATTTACTCGGAGTTTACCTGAATACGTACTTGGATTTCTACTATTATCTATTCTTGGACCTGACCCTTGGACATTAGTCTTAGCGCTTGCCATTCATAACTTTGGAATCCTTGGAAGGCTAGGGTCCGAAATAATTGAAAATAACAATTCAGAAACACCTAAAGCATTTATTGCTCAGGGCAACGGCCGATTCAATTCTTACATAGCAGCCATGGTCCCCGAATCATTCTCCAGAATGTTAGTGTACTATTTCTACAGATGGGAAACCTGCGTAAGAGAATCAACGGTTCTTGGAATGCTTGGCATCGCGTCACTTGGATTTATGATTAGTGAAGCCAAAGCAGGCAGAGACTTCGACAAAATGATAGTATTGATTTTGTTTGGCTCATTAATTGTCATTCTTGGTGACATTCTATCTTACTGGGTAAGAAGCAGACTCCGCCTCAATAAGATCTAAAAATTGCATTAAAAGCACATACATGCACAATTTTTAGATTTCTCATAAATATGGATAATCTAAAAATTGCAGAAATTTGAGATTAGACTAAATTTATCACCCTCAATAATCCTCTACTCAAAAGATGAAGCTATACCTCTGTACAATTTTGATAATTTCCATGAGTGCAATCTCATTCATTCAAGGACAACCACCCACCTATGAAGAAGACCCCTTTAGGCAAATCCACGAGCTTCTACCCTCACCGAATGAATCTCGACTCGCTTCTGGTGCTCCTGGTCCCAAGTATTGGCAACAAAAAGTAGACTATGATATTCAAGTACAATTGGACGATGAAAAGCAGAGGCTAATAGGATCTGAAAAAATTAATTACCGCAATAACTCACCTCACGAACTTAAGTACTTATGGGTTCAACTTGACCAGAACCGTTTTGCTCCTGGTTCAGATGAATCTTTAACTAAGGAAGCACCGGGATTGGAGAATATGAGTTTTCAAAGATTAAGGTCACAGCTTTACCGTGAATCTTTTAAAGGGGGACATAAAATTAAAAGTGTTTCTAACCAGAAAGGAAAACCGATTAAACATGAAATTGTCGGAACAATGATGAGAATCGATTTGGATATCCCAATGAATCCAGGATCAAATTTCATTTTCCAAATAGACTGGGAATACAACATTATTGATGCAGACCTTAATCGAGCTCGCAGTGGCTATGAGTTTTTTAAGAAAGATAAAAATTACATTTATGAATTAGCACAATGGTTCCCAAGGATGGCTGCATATACAGATTATACTGGCTGGCAAAACAAACAATTTTTAGGCAGTGGAGAATTTGCATTAGAATTTGGAAATTACACCGTTGAGATAACAGCCCCAGCAGATCACATCGTCGCTGCAACAGGTGAACTGCAAAACCCTCAAAACGTTATGACTGCGGAACAAGTCAACCGCTGGAATAAGGCCAAATCGTCTGGTGAAATCACATTCATAGTAAACCCTAAAGAAGCAGAAAAAAATCAAACCAAGGGTGAAAAAAGTAAAAATAATAAAACATGGATTTTTAAAGCAAAAAACGTTAGAGACTTCGCCTGGGCTTCATCTCGTAAATTTATATGGGATGCCAAATATCATGAATTTTCTAAAGGTAAAAAGGCTTGGGCCATGTCCTATTATCCTATCGAAGCCGAGCCTCTTTGGAGTAAATATTCAACTGAATCAGTTGCCCACACCCTTGATATATATTCAAAATTTACTTTTGATTATCCTTATCCTGTAGCAATTAGCGTCAATGGACCGGTCTTCGGAATGGAGTATCCCATGATTTGCTTTAATGGGCCAAGGCCAGAAGAAGATGGAACCTATTCCGAAAGTACAAAAAACGCATTAATCGGAGTAGTTATTCATGAAGTTGGGCATAACTGGTTTCCAATGATTGTTAACTCAGATGAGCGGCAATGGACATGGATGGATGAAGGGTTAAACACATTTCTACAATTTCTTGCCCAAGCCGAATGGCAACAAAAATGGTCATCTGGTAGAGGGAAGCCAAAATCTATAACCAGCTATATGGCTAGCTCAAAACAAAGACCAATAATGACTAATTCAGAGTCCATTCATCAATTTGGAAATAATGCATACAGCAAGCCTGCTGCCGCATTAAATGTATTAAGAGAAACTGTAATGGGTAGGGAATTATTCGATTTTGCATTTAAGGAATACTCAACGAGGTGGATGTTTAAGCGACCAGAACCAGCTGATTTTTTTAGGACAATGGAAGATGCTTCAAGCAAAGACCTTGATTGGTTTTGGAGAGGATGGTTCTACACCACTAAAAATGTCGATATAGGAGTTAAATCATTACGATTATTTGAAATTGACACCAAAGATCCAGACATTGAGAAACCCCTAAAAAAGCAAAAGAGAGAAGATCTCGATGCCAAAGACTTAATTGACGAAAGAAACGAGTCCATTTCAAAGGCGGTAGACAGAAATAGGGATCTTCTAGATTTCTACAACAAATATGACCCGCTCGATGTAACAAAATCTGACCGAAGAGAGTACAATGAGTGGTTGAAGGGCCTTGAGCCTGAAGAATTAAAATTGCTATCACTACGAAAGAAATTTTATGTTGTAGAACTGGAAAATATTGGTGGTCTTGTCTCACCAGTGATCTTAGAAGTCAGTTTTAAAGACGGGAAAAATAAACGAATTCGGATTCCAGCTGAAATCTGGAAAAGGAATAACCGTAGCGTTAACAAGTTGATAATATCCCAAAAGGAAATAACTCAAATTGAGGTCGATCCAATGTTAGAAACCGCAGACACTGATAGACAAAATAATTTCTGGCCTCGCAAAGCAATTGAATCACGTTTTCAACTTCAAAAAAGAAAGCGTGATAAAAATCCAATGCAGAAAGCACGTGCTGAAGAAGAGCGGTCAAAAGAAGAGAAGCAACCGAAGGCAGAGGAATCTAATGAATAAGGCTTGGGCAATAGCGGCATTGCTAATCTTAATTCCTTCATTTGAAAATTTTTCATATGGTCACCCCGTGCATGCAACATTTGCTGAAGCACAATGGAATTCAAAAACTCAATCAATTGAAGTTTCTCTCAGGTTAAGAGGTGTAGATCTAGAATCAGCAATTTCAGATCAGATTAAAGGCAAAGTCGACTTAGAAAAATCAAAAAATATTGATCAACTTATAGAGGATTATCTCTCTAAGAATTTTTATGTGATACTACCAACGGGTAAAAATATTTATGCCAATTATTCTGATAAGGAAATAGGAATAACAAATACTTGGATATTTTTTTCTTTCCAGATAGGAGAAAAACAAGAACCCCATCTTTGTAAGATCAGAAATACTATTTTCTTTGATGATTTAGATGGGCAAAAAAACGTAATTGAATACAGAATTGGTAAACACAAAAAGATACTTTCATTCGAGGAAAAGACTAGGGAAGCCTCCCTCGATATAAATAAGAAGTGAACTATTCTTGTTCATCTAAAAAGCTTGTTCTGCAAAGCTCAGCGTAAATACCTGACATTGATAATAGGTCTTCATGAGTACCGCTCTCAACAACTTTACCATTATCTAGGACGTAAATATTATCTGCTCCTCGAACAGTACTCAGCCTATGAGCAATAACAAAACTGGTTCTATCTTGCATTAATCTTTCCAATGCCTGTTGAATTAACCTCTCAGTCTCTGTATCAACACTAGCCGTAGCCTCATCCAAAAGAAGTATTGGAGGATTTCGAAGTAGTGCCCTAGCTATACTGACTCTCTGTTTCTCGCCAACACTCAGTTTCACCCCTCGCTCACCTACTTGGGTATCTAGACCATCAGGAAGAGCTTTTATAAAATCATAGGCATTAGCAACCTTCAATGAGTCCCACATTTGATCTTCGCTGGCCTCCCTATTAGCAAGAAGAAGATTTTCTCTGACCGATCCATTAAATAAAAAACTTTCTTGAGTTACGTAACCAATAGAACTTCTTAATGATTCTTTAGATATTTTCTTAATTTCAATACCATCAATAAGTATATCGCCGGATTCATGTTCATAAAATCGTGTAAGCAAATTAATGACAGTGGTTTTACCTGCGCCTGTTGGTCCCACTAGCGCAATGGTCTGTCCTGGTTCAGCGTTCAGATTCACACCATTAATCGTTTGAGTATCTTCACCATAATTGAATTCAACATCTTTATATTCAACTCTACCATTCACTGGAGCCTTTAATTCAATTCCACCGTTTATTCCTGGCTCATCAACCGAGTCAAGTATATCAAAAACTCTTTCAGCTGCAGCACGACCAGATTGTAACATTTGATTTAATTGATGAAGCCTACTGACTGGTTCATAAAAAAGAGTCAAATAGAGAAGGAACGCTGTAATCTCACCTGGAGACATTTGACCTTGTAGAGCAAGGTTACCACCGAAACCGATAACAAGGATAAAACCAATTCCTCCAATAAAACTCATTGAAGGGTTATAAATTGCCCACGCAAACATTGTCCTTAGTGTGGCTTTTCTCACTTTGTCACTAGCCGCATTAAACCTTTTCAGTTCGCTTGTTTCCATTGTATACGCCTTAATTTGTCTAATGCCTGAAATGTTATCATGCAAAAGCGCATTCATTTCAGAGGTAGCTTTGCGAACAGCCCTATATCTGTCCCTAGTACTCGTATATATCATTGCCCCTATAAATAAAAACGGCACAGGCAAAACAGCCCAAGTTGCCAACGTAGGATTAATCCAAAACATCACTAAACTAACTGCTACTATTTGTAGTAATGCCACCAACCCCTGCTCAATACCATCAATCAAGACCCTTTCCATGGATGTAACATCCTCAGCCACCCTCGTCATAATATCACCAGTCGGGCGATTATCGAACCACTTCAAAGGTAGTCTTTGCAACTTCTCGTATAGGTCACTTCTTATATCATATATAACTTTTTGCTCAAAAGTGTTATTCAGCATGATTCTTAAAGAATTAAGCAAATCTCTGCCAAAGTAAGCGACGCAGGCTAATAGCGTATAGGAAAGAAGAAGATCCGATCTTTGTTCTGGAACAGCCTTGTCTAATACTAATCGAGCAATATTCGGAAAAACAATGGCCAATAAGGTTCCTACAATAGCACAAATAAGCTGCAGTGAACCCAACTTCGGGTATCGTTTTAAATAGGAAAAAACTCTAAGTATCGTTTTCAAGTGCGGGAAATTAAAATTACAAACTAGCTAAAGCCCATAGAAGGAGTTATCGCAAGTACAGGTTAATAAAGAAACCATTGGAATATTGGCAGCAAATAGCCAAACTTCATATTGTGCCTAAACGTAACATCTTTTTCAGGCAAGAAAATAGCTTCTGGAAGGCAGAAGGCAAATGGACTAGGTTCACCCTATTAATTATACTATTAGGAGTCATTTCATTCCTAATAAACTCGGTAAAACCTTGGGAATTGATTCAAGGAGAGTCCCCACAAACCAGATCATATAACAATCAGGTTATTACCGGTATATGGTATGGATTGTTATTCAGCTCTATAATTTGTGCTGCATTACTATTTACTTGGAAAAAGTGGTCATTTGCTAACCTTAAAATTAAGAACACTAGTGACTCCATATCTGAAAAAACAACCTCTTACTATTATTGGATAACATTGATTTTCATTGTCTTTTTCGGAGCATTTCTCAGATGGAACTTAGTCAATAGTAGCCTGTCTTGGGAAGAGTTAGAAATACTAGGAGGAAACTCTGAAAACATTGATTCCTATGAAGCTGTAACTTCCACAAATGATTGGAGTGCTATTCTATGGGATTATCCATCTCCTGACAAAAGTCACCTACTAGCAACTATGATTAAGCTCAGTCATGGCACATGGTCTTCATTGGGAAAATTCTCTAAACCCGATTTTAGTGAATTTGCCATAAGACTCCCAAATTTTTTAGCTTCGCTTGCCTCTATATTCTTTATCGGGATACTCATGAGAAATTGGGGCTTCAAAGGAGGCGGTATCCTTGCCTCATTTTTATTAGCAATGCATCCTTGGCATATAGAACAAGGGTCGCTAGCAACCACAGATGGAATATTGATTTTTTTAATTATCTTAAATGCATTATTCCTCACTAAATCAATTAATGACACCAAAGGCCGTTGGCGATATTGGATAGCATTTAGTTTTAATCAACTCATGATATCATGGTTGCTCCCAGATGGTATAATTTACGCAATTCTATTTTTTATATGTGGTTACATCCTAATAAGAAACAAAGAAGATATTCATTCTAATTATACATTTTTCCTTAGCCGAATTTTTATCTCACATATAATTTCTCTAATGGTCTTCGTCCCAATTTTTTCTCCGAACATCATGCAAATAAAAGAGTGGAAAATAACCCCAGATTACGGAGTTGAAACTTTTGGTAATTTGGTTGATTCAGTCACAATGACGATCTTCGGAATACCCTTTAATTCAATTGATGAAATCATCAAACCTTCAGTAATTTCTAATTCACTCAGTAATGAATTTTTCACTCATCCATTAATAACATCAGCTACAATCCTAATAAGTATAGGAGCAATAACTGTTGGATTTATTAAAATATGGCTACATCGGGAAGGCGCAGCAAAGATTTTAATCTTCATAATTCTATTAGGCACACTATCAATTCTCCTCAGTTCTACGATTGTGCAAAATCACCACCACAATCGATTCGTTTCCATAATGATTACTCCCATAACGATATTAATGAGTATTGGAATGATCGGAGCTCTTCATTTATTTAAACATAGAAAAGGTATAAACATTATAATATTTCTTATCGGTATTTCTCTCTGCCAATCATTAAATGGCAACCAAAGAAAATTAACCCTAAATCGCCCCCACTCGCCACAGAAAGAAATCGAGGCTTATCTTAATAGACGACAAGCTTCAGGAGAAATTATCGATATCGCATCCTATGGATTTGGAGGAGAGTTGATGAAGTTGTACTTCCCAAAGTCATCACTTATTTATAACGAAGATGACTTAAAAAATAAAATAATAGAGGCACGTACCAATAATAAAAAACTACTTATACTTTTTGGATATCGACACCTAAATTCAATTGAGAATGAAAACGAAAAAGCAATCACTCTTCTTGATTCAAGTGGGGATTTTCATAAATCTAGAGAATTTTTTGCCCTAGATCCTTTTAGCAAGTACGAGGTGTTTAGACTAATAAATAGTAACCTTAAATAGTATACCCAAGCTCATTGACCAAACTGTCAACAGCCTGGCCTGCTTCTTGAAGTTCTGAGATTGGATCCCAACGACCTTGAGTTAACGCTTCCCTCACACCTGGAGGAATGTCGACTGAGAAAGTTAGCTCCCCAGCTATAATTTCAGAATTAGCGACATCTAAATGAACTTCAGTATCAGGATTCGTGTCAACAAGGCTAGAGATTTTCTTAATGTTTTCATGTGAGGCAACGGCGCAAGGGACCCCTAAGCCGCAACAATTACCAAAGAATATTTCGGCATAGCTTTCTGCTAAAATCGCACGAAACCCATATCTGTATAAAGCTTGCGGCGCATGCTCACGAGAAGAGCCGCATCCAAAATTAGCATTTGATATAAGGATCGAAGCTCCGGAAAATCTAGGCTCATTAAGTGGATGCTCTTTATCGTTACCTTCAGCATCTTTACGAACATCGTAAAAAAGAAACTCTCCAAGGCCATCAAATGTTACACATTTCATGAACCGCGCAGGAATAATCCGATCAGTATCAATATCATTACCTTGAACATATACTGCTTTACCCTTAACTTCTTTAATCTTCTCTAGAGCCATATTTGAAAAATTATTAAAGTGAAAATACTTCGCGAGCGTCACTAATATATCCATTGACCGCTGCTGCTGCAACCATAACAGGACTCATTAGAACGGTTCTACCTGTCGGACTGCCTTGACGACCTTTGAAATTTCTATTAGAAGAACTCGCACAGAGTTGATCCCCTACTAGCTTATCAGGATTCATTGCGAGACACATTGAACAACCAGCAGCTCTCCACTCAAAACCTGCTTCACTAAAAATCTTATCTAAGCCCTCTTTTTTAGCCATTAAATCAACAACCTGAGACCCAGGCACCGCAATGGCTTTAACTCCATCAGAAACTTTATGACCTTTAAGATACTTAGCAACCTCTCGAAAGTCAGACAACCTTCCATTAGTACAACTTCCAAGAAAAGCCACATCAATTTTTGTTCCTTTAATGGGCTTACCTGGTTCTAATTTCA
Source organism: uncultured Verrucomicrobiota bacterium (assembly GCA_902510815.1). Taxonomy (GTDB): domain Bacteria; phylum Verrucomicrobiota; class Verrucomicrobiia; order Verrucomicrobiales; family DEV007; genus EC70. The sequence goes on from CABXDI010000027.1 coordinate 23,956, forward strand.
TATAACTGATTGCCTCTTGAATTGACAATCTATCATTTTCATCTTTTTCGACTGAAGGGTCTGGAATGACCCCCTCAATAGAAAAACCTTGGTCAGGACTTACCCCCCAAGTAACAGTAGGAGCGATTTCGTCTGCTGAAATATTAATAATATCGTCATACTTACAATCAGGATCTGAAGCAAATGATTTCCACCTCAAAACGGCTTCATCCCAATTATCACCTTCTGGTGAATACGGTCGACCTTTAAGATACTCAAAAGTTTTATCATCTGGGTTTACGTAACCGCAACGAGCTCCGCCCTCAATTGCCATATTGCATACCGTCATTCTTTCCTCCATTGAAAATGAATCAAATAATGAACCACCATATTCATAGGCGAAACCAATGCCTCCATTCGCTCCAAGCATCGCAATGATATGAAGAGCAACATCCTTTGCATATACTCCTGGCTTTAAACCACCATCAACATTAATTCGTCTGACTTTCAATTTACCCAAGGCCATCGTTTGAGTTGCCAATACATCCCTTACTTGAGTCGTACCAATTCCAAATGCAATAGCACCAAAGGCACCATGGGTCGCTGTATGTGAATCACCGCAAGCTATAGTGGTTCCAGGTTGAGTAATCCCTTGTTCAGGTCCGACAACATGAACGACTCCTTGTTTTCCAGAGCCGAGATCAAAATAGGTCACTCCAAACTCTTCTGCATTTTTAGCCAACTCCTTAATCATTGCATCTGCTAAAGGATCACTAAAAGGCTGCTCTCTTTGATCAGTTGGAACAATGTGATCAACAGTTGCGAAAGTCCTTCCAGGATATTTAACTTTTATGCCGAGGTCCCTCAACATGCCGAAGGCTTGAGGAGAAGTCACTTCATGAATTAAGTGCGTACCAATAAGCAGTTGAGTCTGTCCATTGGACA
>CABXDI010000028.1 GCA_902510815.1 uncultured Verrucomicrobiota bacterium
ATGACCTTATTGAATTTTCTATTGGAAGAGACAATCTGAAAAATGCATCATCAAATAGTGAAGATCTGAAGAGCGGATCTGAAAAATCATAGTCTAATAAAATCATGAGACTGGAGAGTACCTTACGCTCGAGAAGATCTTTTCTTCACCTTGCCTCTTTGATTGATATTGTTTTTTTGCTTCTGTTATTTTTTCTTCTTAGTTCTGATGCAATTGTGAGGTCTGGAATTCCGGTAAAGACTCCAGCTTGGGAGGAAAATGACGATGATAATGCATGGTCATTGATGCATCCAGTTTCATCCTCCAGTGTTATTACTATATCTTCGGGTCCTAATTCTGAATTCTATTTCAATGACCGTTTAGTTGGTATTGAGCAATTGCTGGATCTTGAATTACTGAAAAGAAAATTGAAAGATAATCAATCCGATGATGATTCTAAACAAGTGGTTGTAAGAGCTGATAGCACGGCTCATTTTGGGACTGTCATTAAGATTTGTAATAGGATTTCAAGGGCAGGATACTCTCCTATATTGGCTTCACGAAAAGAATAGAACAATGAGTCAAACTTTGCATGATGTAGAGGACGGAGCTTTTTCCTCAATTTTTGATTGGATAAATAGAGCCAAAAGGCCTTTTTGGATTCTCTTTTTTATTATCTTATCATTGGCAGCTCACATCTTGTGCTTTTATCTCTTTAGTGTGGTTTATCCTGAACAAAAGAGGAGAGCTTTGAGATCGATGGAGTTGACACTTTTAGACGGATCTAATCCAAAGTCAGTATCAATTATGAATCAGATTAATGATCGATTGATAGTACTTGATGAGGGTAACGATTCAGCGTTTTTATTGGAAGATCCGCAATTAGAACAGATTGGGTTCAAGCCCTTCTTCAAAAATTTCAAGCCAACATTTGAAAGCTTTAAACCTCAAGCTGTGAAATCTGATGAAGGTTTAATTAATTTCGATCAGTTTTACTTACCCCCGCTTAATGGAAGTAATATGATAGGTAAAAATGTAAATTTAAAAAAAGGCAATGAGCGCAATATTGCATTTTTTTGGGAGTCAGATGCTAGAAAAGTGGTTAAAGAATTTGAGTGGATGGATAATGCTAATGCTGCTCTACCCAATACAGATTCTGAACTCGTAATTCAAATAGGGGTTAATCGTTTTGGTAAAATAACCCATTTGTTTCCAGAAAAAAGTGTTTCGCCGGAGATAGAAGATAAAGTTGTGAAAGCATTAAAAGATATGAGATTTTCTCGAATTTCCGCAGAAAGAACTTCTTGGGCCACTGTAGAGGTTTCATGGTGAAATTGAAATAAGGCTAACATGTTCCAAATTTCTCTCACTAAGATACTAGTCGCATATTTAGTTGTCATTCTTGTGATGTTGTTTGGAGTATGGATTATTAGGGAATGGGGACGTAAAAGAAGAGAGAAAAAGGAAAGAAGACACAGATTTATATGTAATATTTGCGGGTCTCCTTATGAAGATAAGACGCGAAATGATATAACTGAATGTCCGAATTGTGGTGCATTAAATGAACGTGTATGGCTAAGTGACTTATAAATATCAAATTTTGTTGTGTGTCTTATTTAAAAGTTTAGTATAATAATTTTAATATGAGTGATAGAAGAGTTGTCATTACAGGTATTGGAGTTTTGAGTCCTATAGGGATTGGTTTAGATTCTTTTTGGGACTCTTTGATAAAAGGTGAGAGTGGTATCGATAGGATAAGTTGCCTTGATCCAAGTGATTTTTATTGTCAGATAGGTGGTGAAATTAAGGACTTTGAACCTGCGCAATATTTTAAAAACCCCAAAGATGCTCGCCGAGCAGATCGATACTGCCAGTTAGCGATGGCTGCTGCAAAAATGGCTTATGACGATAGTGGTGTTTCTGAAGGGTCATTCGATCCTTATCGGTTTGGTTGCATGGTTGGTAGTGGAATCGGCGGATTACAGACTTTAGAGCAGCAGCATAAGAAATTTTTGGATCGAGGTGCTTCTCGAGTATCTCCATTTCTAATTCCCATGATGATAGCTAATATTGGAAGTGGGATAATTTCAATGGAGTACGGGCTGTCAGGTCCGAATATGTCGATTGTTACAGCATGTGCGACAGCGAATCATAATATAGGTGAAGCATGGAGGATGATTAAGTTTGGTGATGCAGATGCATTTATTGCTGGTGGAGCCGAGGCATCAATTTCAGTAATGGGGCTATCCGGTTTTGGAGCTATGAAAGCTTTAAGTAGCCGCAATGATACCCCTCAGAAAGCTTCAAGACCATTTGATAAGGATAGAGACGGGTTTGTTATGAGTGAAGGTGCTGGAGTTGTTGTAATTGAGGAATTGGAGCATGCAAAGGCTAGGGGAGCTGAAATCTATTGTGAAATTTCAGGGTACGGTGTGTCAGCTGATGCATATCATATGACCTCTCCTCATCCAGATGGTTATGGTGCCAGTAAATGTATGGATCTTGCGCTCAAGCATGCACAATTAAATCCTGATGAGGTGGATTACATAAATGCTCATGGGACTTCTACTGGTCTAGGGGATATCTGTGAAACGAATGCTATTAAATTATCATTTGGTGAACATGCTAAAGATAATCTGGTGGTAAGTTCGACCAAGTCTATGACTGGACATTTATTGGGTGCTGCTGGAGGTGTTGAATTGGCTGCATGTGTTAAGGCCATTCAGAGTAATGTTGTGCCTCCAACTATCAATTTGGACGACCCGGATCCTGAATGTGATTTAGATTATGTTCCCCATACTGCTAGAGAAATAAACGTGGACGTTGCTTTGAGTAACAGTTTTGGATTTGGTGGGCATAATGCATCTATTGTGCTAAAGGGATTTAGTGAATAGCGTTGAGAAATTTTTTTATTTTTCTTAGTACAATCGAAATTCTCTTGAATTAGATTTCATCTAGAAATTAAGTACAGAGTGTACTTCGCAATTTTTTAAAAGTTCTCTACCATTTAAAAATTCTAGTTCTATAAAGAATGCTGCATAGTCTACTATCCCGCCAAGTTTATTTACCAATTTAATAGTAGCAGCAGCCGTACCTCCCGTAGCTAATAAATCATCAATAATAAGAATTCTTTCACCCGGAAGGACAGCGTCTTGGTGTATTTCAATGACGGACTGACCATATTCTAACTCATAGGATTCTGATTCAGTTTTCCATGGTAGTTTCCCCTCTTTTCTAACTGGAATGAATCCTTTACCTAAGGAATTGGCAACTAAGGAGCCAAATATAAATCCTCTTGCATCAATTCCTATAACTTTATCAATTGATGAGTCTTCTACAAAAGAGGCAAGGGCTTTGATGCTTAAAGATAATAAATCCGGGTCTGCAAGAATAGGAGTTATATCTTTAAATATTATACCCGGTTTTGGAAAATCGGGGACATCTCTAATGGATTTTTCTAATTTATCAATATCAAAACTATTCATAGCTAGAAGCTGGGTTTACTAGATTTATTGCTTTAATCATTTGGAATGCTGCTCAAATATAACATATATAATTTGATGAGAGTTTTTGCAAAGCTCAAGTCCTGAGTCTATCCTATTGCCCCTTAAAAATGGATCGTCTATATTTAACTATTGCTGCAGTCTTTTTCTGCGTCGGTTATTGAGTCACCTTGAAATAGGATAATGGTATTCTCATTAGGTTTCTTAAGTTCAGCACTAGAAACTTGATTAGATGATTGTGATAAAGCTATACCACTTGATGCTAAGAATGAGGATTTTAATAGTGTTCGCCTGTTTAGGTTTTTTTCTTTATTCATGAGAAATGCATAAATCTATTAATTAAATGAGATAATGTTTTATTATTAGTGGCTTAAGCTCTTAGTTGAAGTTTTTCTTTTAAGAAATCAATAGTTTGCCCTAAGTTAATAGACTCTAAATATATTAAAAATCTTCAAACCGCTATTTTTATGAAGTTTAAAATACTCATTACAATTTTACTTAATATTGTTTCTTTTGCAAAAGCTGTTGAATTTAAATCTAATGATAGAGTCGTTCTTCTAGGAAATACATTTATAGAAAGAGACGTAAATTTTGGTTATATAGAAACTTATTTATCAATCGCTCTAGTTGATAAGAAGCTCACCTTTAGGAATCTTGGTTGGAGTGGGGATACTGTTCATTGTCATGCTCGCTCGTATTTTGGTCCTCCAAAGGAAGGGTTCAACAGGCTAACTAGGCACATTGAGTTCTTAAAACCTACAATAGTCTTGATCTGTTATGGAGCAGTTGCAGCTTATGAAGGTAAGGATGGAATTGGTAGCTTTGAACAAGGATATGAAAAGCTTATTGATATGATTAGGGCAAAGGCAGGGGCTAGAATCGTTTTAGTTAGCCCTCCACCTTGTGAGAACCTTGGGTCTCCGCTTCCAGATATGGTGTTACAAAATTCCAACTTGGGTATGTACACGAAAGTCATTCAAAAATTGGCAAAGAGAAAAGAATGTGATTTTGTAGATCTTTTTACTGCGCTTGGTGCAGGTAAACTTAGAATGGTTCCACCTGTAACAATAAACGGGGTGCATTTCTCATCACAAGGTTATCAAAAAGTTGCTTTAGCCTTAGGTGATGCTCTTAAATTGGAGGGAATTGAAAAAGTGGCTAAATCAGATATGGAAAGGCTTAGGAGTATAGTTCTTGAAAAGAATCGACTCTTCTTTAATCGGTGGAGGCCACAGAATGAAACTTATTTGCATGGTTTTCGAAAGCATGAACAAGGCAATAATGCTAAGGAAATTCCCATGTTTGATCCGCTAATTGAGCAAAAAGAAAAAACTATCCATGATCTTGCGAGTAGTTTTCTTAGAAGAAAAAAATAATAACCATAGATAAATAAATCCTATGAAAAGTTTTCTCTTTATTTGTTTTACCGTAATCCAATCTGCTAATCTTTTAGCACAGAGGAATCTTCCCCAAAGTGAGATTCCAGATCCTAATCCAATGAAACAAATGGAAAGTTTCATTTTAGATGAAGGGTTAGAAATAAATTTATTTGCATCGGACCCAATGATATCGAAACCGATTGGAATGAATTGGGATGAAAATGGTAGGCTCTGGGTGGTAAGTAGTCGTCTTTATCCTCATATTAAACCAGGGCAACGTTCTGACGATCAAGTTATTGTTTTGGAGGATAGTGATGGTAATGGAGTAGCTGATAAATCAACTGTTTTTGCAGAAGATCTTCTTATTCCCACAGGTATCATGCCTGGAGATGGCGGTGCTTATGTTGCGAACTCTACAGAAATACTTTTCATGCAGGATCTTGATGGTGACCTTAAAGAGGATAAGAGAACTGTGGTTCTAAGTGGTTTTGGTACGGAAGACACTCATCACATTATACATGCATTTAGGGGTGGTCCTGATGGGATGATTTATTTTAATCAGTCCATTTATATTCACTCTCATGTCGAAACACCACATGGAGTGAGAAGATTGATGGCTGGAGGTATATGGCATTATCGTCCCGAGACTGGTGAATTAGATGTTTTCTCTCGCGGGTTTGTTAATAGCTGGGGACATGTTTTTGACAGATATGGCCAAAGTTTTGCAACTGATGGTGCTTACGGTGAGGGAATAAATTATGTTTTCCCGGGGAGTGTATTTTTTACTGCCTATAATGCAAAAAGAATTCTTCGAGGATTAAATCCAGGGCAACCAAAGCAATGTGGTCTCGAGATAGTTAATTCCAAGCACTTTCCAGATTCATGGCAAGGGAATTTGATCACTAATGACTTTAGGGGGCACAGAGTGAATAGGTTTGTAGTCAGCGATAGTGGTAGTGGGTTTATTTCTAGGCAAGCCAAAGATTTAATTAGAACTAAGCACAAATCTTTTCGACCAATTGATGTTAAGATTGGCCCAGATGGAGCTCTTTACATTGCAGACTGGTACAATCCTATCATTCAGCATGGTGAAGTTGATTTTAGAGATCCAAGGAGAGATCATGTTCACGGTAGGATTTGGAGAGTAACTTACAAAGGTCGTGACCTATCAAAGCTGTCTAAATTTACAACTAATGACGCTTCTTCAGTTGTAAGTAATCTGCGTTCTCCTGACGGGTTTACGAGACATTTTGCTAAAAGGAATCTCAGGAAGATTAATAGATCTCAAGTGATTGACGCACTTGAAGAATTGGAGCAAACAAAAGATGTGTCAGACGAGGACAAACTTGAAATATTGTGGTCTCATCAGGCGGTAAATGATGTCAATGAAGATCTATTGAAAGATTTATTAAATTCAGAGGATCATAGAATAAGGGCAGCAGCAGTGCGCGTCTTGTACCATTGGCATCAAAAGGTTAAAGAATCTCTGAATTTATTAGATGTTGCGATTAAGGATGATAACCCAAGAGTACGATTGGAGGCAATTTCAACCCTTCGAAATATGGGGACAGGAGAGGCATTCAACTTGATTATGGATGCTTTCGATAGTGAGATTGATGCCAATATTGATTTTGCTTTATGGCTTGCAGCTAGAGAAATGAAAGATAAATGGCTGCCCTTACTTCAAAAAGGAATGATCAATATCAAGGGGCGACATAGTGCACTTCAATTCATTCTAAAAGCATCTGAAGAGCAAGAGGCTTTGAAGCTTTTAGCAGCCTCTCTTTCTTCACCTGAATTAAAAGGATCAGGTTTTAGAGAGCTTGCTTCATTGTATGCCGATCTTGGAAAACCGGAAGATTTGGACCTTCTTTATAATGCAGCTTTGATTAACGAAAGAGTTGTAGATGACAGAGATCATGTTTTTGCTGAGTTGATTAGAGCATCTAAAGACAGAGGAGTTCAACCGAATGACCTTAAATTGAATAAATTAATAAGTTTGGTCCGTAGTAATAATGATCAGGCTGCAAGGCTTTCAGGTGCCTGGAAAGTTCTGGAGGCTAAAGATGTAATTATATCATGGCTTGCTGACGATGATAAGGCCGAGTTGGCAATTCCCGTCCTTGGTGATATGGGCGATGTTGAGAGTATTTCGAAACTAGTGAAACTAGTTAATGATGGCGCTAGAAGTGAGCTGGTTAGGGCTCATGCAATTATAGCAATAGGTAATTCAAGTTTGAATAAGGCAGTAAAACATGCTTCGGCTTTAATGGTTGAGGCTAAAAGTGTAGAACCTGTTAAGAAATTGCTCGATTTTTTCCTTGCTCGAAAAGATGGTCCCAAACTATTAGCTGATCAGATTTCTGGTAAGAGAATCAGCTCCGAGATTGCTGGGTTTTCCGTAAGAATTGCTGCTTCATCAGGAGGAGAAACTAAAGAGCTTATTCAAGCGCTATCTAAGGCAGGCTCATTAAAAGCAATCCAATCTGGCCTTAGTGATAAGGAGATGATTGGAGTGATTGATTCTGTTAGGGTTGAGGGTGACCCAGCACGAGGGCAAGAAGTTTACAGGAGGTCAGCTTTATTGTGTCAAAGCTGTCATGCCATAGGAGGAGGAGGGGGGGTGATTGGTCCTGATTTAGTAAGCATGGGGTCCAGTGCACCAGTGGATTATATAATTGATTCTTTATTGGATCCTGCGAAGAAAATTAAAGAAGGCTATCATACGACAGTGATTACGACCAAGCGTGGAGAAGTGATTACAGGTGGGCTTGTAAGAGAGTCTGATGGTGAAGTTGTTGTCAGGATGGCAGACGGTTCTTTTAAAGATATTAAAAGGAATTTAATATCCAAAATAGAGGTTTCTCCTGTTTCCTTGATGCCTCCCGGTTTGACGGCTAGTTTGCGTAAAGATGAGTTTGTTGATTTAGTTAGTTTCCTTTCATCTCTTGGTAAAGAGGGGGCATACAAGACCCCATCTGGAAGATATGTTAGAAGATGGAGGGTTTTACCAATTGACTCTAAGACGAGTGGTCTAATTAAAACAGAAGGTATTCAGTTTACTCTTAGTGGCGAAAATGAGCTTCCTTGGAGACCTGCTTACAGTTTGGTAAGCGCAAGGCTTCCTTTGTCTGAAATTGGAATTAATACCGGCTTTAACAATAATCTTAGTATTGCCAAATTTGAAATTGAAGTTTCAATTCCAGGTAAGATTGGAATCAAAATCAAGGAAACTGAAGGATTACAGATTCTAACTGGTGGAGAGATGATGGATGCTAATGAAGAATCACACTTTAACTTCACGAAGGGTAATCATGAGATTTTTGTGATTGTAGATCGAGCAGTTCGTAAGTCTGACTTATTAGTTGAACTTATAGACGTAAAAGGTTCTAAGGGCGTGGCTGAGCTAAAGGTCGGACCATAGTATTTGCTAATTTTGGTTCTTATGACTTAGTATTAATTTTTCTACTATTTCAGGGAATTTTTTAGCCCAGTTGGTCTTTTCCTCTGGATCCTTTTCAATGTTTGAGAGGAAAATCTTTGCTGCTTTGTCTGCTTCTAAGAGCGAAGGTTTTGACGTGTCTCTGACATTTCCAATTAATTTCCATGGGCCTTCCCTAACTGCCCATTGCTTATTGGGTCCTGTTCCTATTTGCCAATGAAGTGCTTTATGAGGGCTGCTATCTTTTTGAAATTTAATCAAAGGGGTTAGATTTTTTCCGTCAATTTCACTTCTCAGTAGATCTATCCCTGCAAGATCTGCAAGCGTAGGCAGCCAATCACATGAATGAGCAATTTGGTTAATGACTTTTCCTTCTGCCAAATTAGAAGGCCATGATATAATCGCTGGAACTCTGATTCCACCTTCGAAAAGACTGAATTTTGCTCCTCGGTATTTCCCAGAACTGCCTCCGCCAAAGTGTGCTCTTTCTTCAGTTGAGTGTCCATGATCAGATTGGAAAACTATTATCGTATCGTTGGTTAAGCCCACCTCATCAATGTATCTAATTAGGTTGCCAATTCTTGCGTCCTGAGTTGAAACAAAAGCATTATATAGATTTCTTGGATATTTGATATTTTTGTAATGCTCCAACCAGTGGTTATCACCTTGATAAGGGTAATGTGGTGTATTAAGCGCAAAATAAATTAAGAAAGGAGAGGATTGGTTTTTTTTAATAAATTCACAAGCTTCATTAACCATTAAGTCTGGAAAAAATTTACCATCTTCGAAAATTTCTGTTCCATTCCTGTGAAGATCGTGCCTGTTAGGGCCTTGCCAGTAAAAAAAATGTGAGTAGTTGTCGATGCATCCTCCCATATGTCCAAAAGAGTAATCGAATCCCTGAGCGTTTGGCATGTGATCGGGGATGTAACCCAAATGCCACTTACCAATATGAGCTGTTTTATATCCAGAAGCTTTAAAGTGTTCGGCTATTGTAATTTGTTGAGAAGGCATCCCAGGTTTTCCCTTTGTTGACGTCGTGTTACCTGGAACCTGAGCATTAATAGGATACTTTCCTGTTAGTAGACCTGCTCTTGAGGGTGAGCATACTGGAGCCGCAGCATAAAATTGAGTAAACCGTATTCCTCTTTTAGCAATTCTATCTATGTTTGGAGTTTCAAGATCTTTTGCGCCATAGCAACCTGCATCAATTGACCCTTGGTCGTCAGTAAGAATGATGATTATATTGGGTTTTCTGCTGGCTAATACTTGCAATGATGAAATCAGAATAAGTGCAGCGGATATAGTGATTTTTCTTAAACGTGTATTCACGATGATTATTTTTTATTTGTTGTCCTTTAACGATTAGTCTTGAATGATAATTATATTAAACAAAAACATTATATGGTTCGATTAATATTATATACAATTTTAGTTTCTGTTACTTTTAAAGATTTTATAATCGCTTCAGATTGGCCGCAATGGAGAGGTGTTGAAGGACAAGGTCATAGTACTGATGAAAACTTGGCCGTTGAGTGGAGTGAAGAGAAGAATATTGCTTGGAAAATTTCTACTAGTGGAAGAGGTTGGTCCTCGCCCGTAATCTTAAATGATCAGATTTGGTTAACTTCTGCAGAAGAAATTCTAGCAAGTGAGGAGGAAGCTAAGAAGCGGTTAAAGGAGAATACTGGTAGTCAACCGCTAACTCTTCTCAAGTCATCACGGTTTTTTGCTATTTGTATTGATAAGAAATCTGGGAAAATAATTCACGACATTGAACTCTTTGCCGTGAATGAGCCTCAGTGGGTTCATAGGTTTAATAGTTACGCTTCTCCAACTCCCATAATTGAGGAAGGTAGGATTTATTGTCATTTTGGTACTTATGGAACAGCATGTGTTGACACTAAAAGCGGGAAAGTTTTGTGGCGAAATTTGAAATTAAAATGTATGCACGAAAATGGTCCAGCGAGTTGTCCTGTAATCTATGGAGATTCAATTATTTTTCATATGGACGGTAGTGATGTTCAATTTGTAGCAGCTCTAAAAAAAGATAATGGATCTTTAAAATGGAAAACATCACGTAGTGGTAAAATGCATGATAATCCACAATTAAAGAAAGGCTACAGCACTCCTATTATAATAAAGCGTAATGGTGAAGACGAGTTGATCTCTCCAGGAGCTAATTGGTTATACAGTTACGATCCTAAGAACGGTAAAGAGAATTGGAAAGTGGATTACGAAGTTCTCGGTTTTTCTAATGTAGCAAGGCCTGTTAGCGGAGGTGGTATGATTTATTTGGCGACTTGCTTTATGAGGTCTCAGATGCTTGGCGTTTCCGTTGGAGTAGACCCAAAGATTGTTTGGAGGTATAGGAAAGGAGTGCCCAATACACCGTCTCCTTTATTCTCCAATGGGTTGTTGTATTTTGTTGGTGATTCAGGAGGATTGGTGACCTGTCTTGATGCAAAGTCAGGCGAATTAGTTTGGAGTGAAAGGATTGCGAGTGGGAAGTATTGGGCTTCTCCATTCATAGCTAATGGCAAAATATATTTTCATAATGAAGATGGGGTTACTACTGTTATAGAAGATGGGCGTAACTTTAAGCTGGTTTCCAAAAATAAGCTTGATGGTAAATTAATGTCATCTGCGGCAGTTTCAGAGGGTGCAATCTTTATGCGGAGTGATACAGCATTGTATAAAATAGAAAACAAATAATAGCACCTTCATGTTCAGGGATTGGCTAAGTGATAATTATCATATTATCCAACGTTTAGGAGTTGCTTCCGTTTTATTATTTTTTTTATCTCTCTTTATACTGAAATACATCATAATAAAGCTGCCAGATGATTATTTTTTAAATAATCTTACAAACTTACAAAATTCAACCAAGGCACGTCAGAATTTGTTTCTTAGAATGTTTAAGAATTTTAGTGGATTACTTCTTATCATGTCTGGGATTATCTTATTGTTTATGCCTGGCCAAGGATTGCTTACGATTGCATTAGGGGTATGTATGATTGATTTTCCCTGGGTTCAGGGAGTTAAGAGACGGTTTATTTGCTCAATTCCTGTCAAAAAGACTTTAAATTGGGTGCGTTTTAAAAAAGGGTTGTCAGAGTTTAAATTTCCTTCAAAGACTGATTAATTTTAAAAACTTTTCACTAACACTTAGAAAATTTTAAATTTGGTTTTTCTCTAATCTGGTTGAGATTTTTAATGTATCTAAAGTATCTTTACAGTGTGAGTTTTTTTGGATGCTAATACCGCTATAAGATTCTTAACATGAAATAAAATGCTAAGTATATATTCAGACAATACTGGTAAGTTTTGTGATGGCCTTTCCCGAAGAGGTTTCATAAGAGTTGGGGGGCTATCATTAGGTGGAGCTTCCCTTTCTCAAATTCTTTCTGCTGAGAGCAGTTCAGGAAAAAGAAGTGCTGGGCTTGGGCACAAGGCGGTAATAATGGTCTTTTTGGCAGGAGGCCCACCTCATCAGGATATGTGGGATATTAAAAAAGACGCGCCATCAAATATTCGAGGTGAATTCAAATCGATAAAGACCAAAGTTCCTGGAATCGAGATTTGTGAACTTTTTCCTAAGATTGCCGGCATGGCAGATAAGTTTGCGTTTATAAATTCTATCGTAGGAGCCCATGGTGGACACGATGCGCAACAATGTTTAACAGGGAGATCTCCTCGCAACGCACCTCCTGGTGGGTGGCCATCTATTGGTTCGGTGATGTCAAGTTTACAAGGTCCTGCCAATAAATCAGTTCCACCATTTGTAGGTCTTTCGCCAAAATGTGGGCATGATCAATGGGGTGATCCTGGGCAGCCAGGTTTTTGTGGCCCATCTCATGCTGCTTTTACGCCAAACCGAGGAGGAGGAGCTGGTGATATTAAATTAAAGGGTGTTTCTTTAGAGCGACTAGATGACCGACAAAAACTACTCAAAAGTGTAGATTGTTTTCGCCGTGATGTTGACGCGTCTGGAATAATGGGAAGTTTGGATGATTTTAATAAACAGGCCTATGGTGTTCTTACTTCAAGTAAATTAGCTGAGGCCTTTGACTTATCTAGGGAGAGTTCTTCATTGGTTGAAAAATATGGTAAAGGAACAGAAAAGCTTACGGCTGATGGTCCTTGGAAACGACTTGATCAATTTCTTATGGCGCGACGATTAGTTGAGGCAGGTGCGAGATGTGTAACAATAGGCTTTAGTAGGTGGGATTGGCATGGAGGTAACTTTAAGAGAGCGAGAGAGGATTTTCCGCTTCTTGATCAAGGAGTGTCATCGCTTGTACAAGATATTCATGATAGGGGGATGCAAGACGATGTGTCAGTTGTTGTTTGGGGAGAGTTTGGAAGAACACCTATCATCAATAAGTCTGGAGGGAGAGATCATTGGCCTAAAGTTTCAAATGCACTCATTGCTGGAGGTGGGATGAGAACTGGACAAGTCATAGGTTCTACAACGAGAGATGGAGGTGAAGCTGACGAGCGGCCTGTATCATTTCAGGAGGTCTTTGCAACTCTTTATCATAGTGTTGGTTTGGATGTAAATAAAGTTACTGTAAATGATCTTAATGGGAGGCCTCGGTATCTCGTGGATCAAGGAATTAAGCCCATGCCCGAACTTATTTAATAATATTAAAGAAGATAAGAAATTTTTGATCAATGCTAACATTCCTTGGAAATTGCAACTCTAATGCTTATTGCGATCGCATAGCGAGGAGAGACTTTTTAAGAATAGGAGGATTGAATATGGGCGGCCTAAGCCTAGCTCAATTACTTTCTGCGGAAAGTCAAAGTAAGATAGGGAGTTCTAATAAATCGTTAATAATGATATATATGCCTGGAGGGCCGCCTCATCAGGATATGTATGATATTAAAACGAATGCGCCTTCCGAGATTAGAGGTGAATTTAATCCAATCAAAACAAATGTTCCAGGAATTCAGATTTGCGAGCACTTGCCAAAAATCGCGAGCATTGCTGATAAGTGTGTTTTTATAAGATCAGTAGTAGGTGCTAAGGATCGGCATTATAGCTACCAGTGTTTAACAGGTAGGCATAACGATGGAGCTCCTTCTGGAGGGTGGCCGGAGATAGGATCGGTAGTCAGTAGTATCGATAGAGTAACGGGTGTAGAGAGGCCTTCTCCACCATACGTTAACCTTTCACCAAGGATGAAGCATAAGCCATATAATTTTGGGGACTCTAGCTTTCTCGGTGTTTCTTCTAATCCTTTTAGACCTAATGGTGATTGTTTGTCTGATATGACTCTAACAGAATTAAGTGTTGATCGATTACATGATCGTCGTGCACTTTTGAAAAGCTTTGATAATTTGCGAAGAGATATTGATTCTACTGGTGGAGTTAGAGGTTTTGACGGATTGAATAAACAAGCTTTTGATATTCTTACTTCGAGTAAATTAGCTGAGGCTTTAAATTTTAATTCAGAGAGTAAAAGAACTTTAGATAAGTATGGTAAAGGGACTGAAAAGGTTCAAGGAGATGCTGCTCCTAGGATGAACTCTCAATTCCTAATTGCTAGACGCCTTGTTGAGGCGGGTGCAAGGGTAGTTACTCTAAGCTACAGTTTTTGGGACTGGCACGGTTCAAATTTTAGCAGAGCAAAAGAGAATTTTCCTGATTTTGATCAAGCTTATTATGCCCTAATAACTGACTTGGAAGAGAGGGGCATGCTTGAAGATGTTACTGTTATAGCATGGGGTGAATTTGGCAGAAGTCCTAAAATTAATAAAAATGCAGGAAGAGACCATTGGCCTAATGTTTCTTGTGCTCTTTTATCGGGTGGAGGAATGCAGACAGGTGGAGCAATTGGAACAACGGATCGGCTAGGAGGAGAAGCCGACGAAAGACCCGTGCATTTTGGGGAAATTTTTGCTACTCTTTATAATAATATGGGAATTGATGCTTCTCAGACCACAGTCATGGACCTTGGTGGTAGGCCTAGATATTTGGTTGAGGGGCATAGCCCGATAAAAGAATTAATCTAAAGGAAGATGAGATTAAGTATGATATATAGGATTCAAATTTTTATGTGGATGTTGTTTGTTGCATCCAATTTAGCTTCGGCTGACCTTCACATATATGCAGTTTCTAATGAAGGCGAAAAAGCTAAGCTTATCGGCCCCGATGCAAATTTACAGTTGATTGTAACTGGTTCGGATCTCTCTGATATTACAAGGAAAGTTGATTTCAATTTAGTGCCAAATAATATTGTGGCAGTAACAAGCTCAGGGAAAGTAACTCCCCTAAATAACGGAGAGGTAACAATTAATGTTGCTGATTCAAATGGAGTAACTTCCAAAATAGATTTAATCGTTGAAGGTTTTGAGACTCCTCAGCCCATTAATTTTCCTAATGAAATTGTCCCGCTATTTACAAAACATGGATGTAATGGTGGAGGTTGTCATGGAAAGTCTGAAGGACAAAATGGATTCAAACTTTCGCTTCTTGGATTTGAGCCAACTGAAGATTTTGAATATCTTGTAAAAGAGTCAAGAGGTAGGAGGCTTTTTCCTGCGGCTCCTAAACATAGTTTGCTACTTAGAAAGGGGTCAGGCGACCTTCCTCATGGTGGGGGAGCACGTTTTGAACACGACTCTTGGGATTATAAGGCAATCGTAAGGTGGATGGAGCAAGGAATGCCCTATGGAAGTCCTGATGATCCAGTGTTGAAAAGCATTTCAGTTTTCCCTAGTTCAAGAATAGTTGAACCTGGAGCAAAGCAGCAGCTTGCAGTTACTGCATTTTACAGTGATGGGTCGGTTAGGGATATCACGGGAATTGCTACTTATGAGTCTAACCAAAAAGAAATGGGCGAAGTTGATCAAGCCGGATTAGTCACAATGTCAACTGATCAGACCGGGGATATGGCTGTAATGATTAGATATCAGGAACAAGTCTCTGTTTTTCAAGCAACCATACCTCTTGGTGTTCCTATTGATTCTTTTCCTTTAGTAAAGAATATTATTGATGAAAAGGTTTTTGCCAAACTTGAAACTCTTGGACTTCCTGCATCTGAAATATGTGATGATTCAACCTTTTTACGTAGAACGTCGTTGGATATAGCTGGACGTTTGCCTACTCTTGTTGAGACTGAAGCGTACCTGAGTAGCAACAGTTCAGATAAGCGAGCCGAATGGATTGATACGTTGCTGGCATCGACGGATTATGCTGAAGTTTTTGCAAATAAATGGGCTTCTATTTTGAGAAATAAGCGAAAAGCTGACACTTATACAAGGGGCACTCAGGCCTTTCATGAGTGGATAAGGGCGAGCTTTCATTATAATAAACCTTATAACAAGTTTGTTTCTGAATTGCTTACGGCGAGAGGTGAAATATCTCATAATCCAGCGACTGCTTGGTTTAGAAATGTAACAGATCAGAAGGAGAGGCTTCAGGATACTGCTCAGGTTTTATTAGGAGTTAGGCTCCAATGTGCAGAGTGTCACCACCATCCATATGAAAAATGGAGTCAGCAAGATTATTATGGTTTTTCGGCTTTCTTTTCTAGGATAGGTAAAAAGAAAACTGAAAGGCCTGGGGAGGAGGCAGTTTTTCATAATGTAGGGTTGGCTGCTGCAAAAAATCCCAAAACAGGAAAAAATGTTAAGCCTAAGCCCTTAGGAGGTAAGGAATTAGAGATACCCGCAGAAGATGATCCCAGAGATGATCTTGCTTCTTGGTTGACTGATGAAAGTAATCCATTTTTTGCTCCTATGCTTGTGAATAGATATTGGAAGCATTTCTTTAATAGAGCTATTGTTGAGCCTGAAGATGATATGAGGGTTACTAATCCTCCAACTAACCCTGAGCTTCTTCAAGCATTATCGGATAAATTTGTAAGTTCTGGTTACGACTTAAAGGAGCTCATTAGAACGATTTGTAATTCTTCAACTTATCAGCTAAGTGCAATTCCTAATGATCACAATGCTGGTGATAAGCAAAACTATTCTCGTTACTATCCGAAGAGGTTGCCAGCCGAGGTTTTGCTTGACTCGATTGATCGAATTACAGGTTCTCCAACAACATTTTCTGGTCAACTGCCTGGGACTAGAGCAGTCGCACTGCCTGATGACAGTTATAATTCGAGTTCATATTTTTTGACAGTTTTTGGGCGACCTGAAATGGATAGTGCGTGTGAATGTGAGAGGGCTCAAGGTGCCAGCCTTGCCCAGACGCTACATCTTTTAAACTCTAAGAGTATTCAGGATAAATTATCAGGAGCATCTGGCAATGCGCAAAAGTTAAGCTCTCAGAAAGAACGTATTAATGAGGATAAGATAGCAGAGCTTTATAAATTAGCTTTTTCTAGAAATCCGAAAGATGATGAGCTGAGAACGGCCATTGCATACATTGATAAAAAGAAGGGGCAGGCTGAAGGTGATTTGAGTAAGGCTGACATGAATATAAAAATGGCCTATGAGGATCTTGTTTGGGCCTTGTTGAATACTAAGGAGTTCCTTTTTAATCATTAAGTACTTTTGATATACTTATTTTCTATGAAGAGGTTAATTGTCCTTTCGTTAATATTTTTATTATCAATCCTTGTATCTTCAAGGCTAGAGGCTCAACTGCCTGTTCCTCGTTTAGATTCTGTATTTCCACTTGGATCTAAAGCAGGTGGCTCTGTGGAAGTAGTTTTAAAAGGAGCCGAATTAGATCCTTCTGGTAAGCTGTTTTTTGATGATTCGAGAATAACATCAACGCCGTTAGGGAATAGTCGCTATAAGGTTTCAGTAGAGGAGGGTGTTCCTCCTGGTATTTATGATCTTAGGCATGGGGGTAGAAATGGTACCACTTCCTCTGTGAGTTTTTTGGTATCAAATCTCGAAGGGCTCGTATCGTCTAAGGAAGTCATATCAATAGATAATGCAATGATTGTAGATGCAACTATGGTTGTAGATGGTTTAATGGATAAAGGTAATGCCCATTTCTATAAGTTCTCTGCTAGGAAGGGTGAGAGGGTTTTTATTGATTGTTTCGCTGAGAGAATTAATTCTAGAATGGACGCGCTAATTGTAGCCAAAGGGCCTTTAGGAAATGAGGTGGCTCGATCTAGAGAGGCTGTTGGAGGTGATCCTTTAATTGATTTTAGAGCAAGTCAAGATGGTGAGTACATCTTAAGAGTTTCAGATTTTCTTACTCGTGGAGGTGATGATTATTGGTACAGGGTAAAAATTCGTAAAGGTGCTCAAATAGACTTTTTTTTACCCGCAACTGCTCGGCCTGGAGTTGATCAAAAGTTTCAAATTTATGGTAGAAATTTACCAGGTGGCGTTCCTTCAGGTGAAGATGACTTAGAAATGATTGAAATGAATATTGATGTTCCAGAACTCATGGAACGACAAAGGTCAGGGCCAACAAAGCCAGTTAATGCAGGAATTAAAGGGTTTCATTATTCCATTGGATTAGGGCAAAATTCACCTTTATCTAACTCTATTTTTATTCCATTTTCAGATAATCCAACAACAATTGAAAATGGAGTGAATGTAACTTCCCAAGACTCTCAATTGATTGATGTTCCATCTGAAGTTAGCGGAAGGTTTTATCCTGGTAAGAAATCATGGTTTTCTTTTGAGGCTAAGAAAGATGATGAATATGTTATTGAGATTATCTCAAATAGAATTCATGGACCGAGTGATCCTGTTATAGCGGTAGATAAGATTATTAAAGAACCTTCTGGTAAGGAAAATGTTTCAAGTTTAGGAAAAGCAGATGATCAAGATTCAAACATAGGAGGTCGAAGATATCCGACTAATCATAGAGATCCAAGCTTTAAGTTTAAAGCTGATTCGAATTTCACGGCAAGAATTACATTAAAGGATAATTTTTCTACTAAGCTTCCTTATAGGTTAATTGTCAGGAAGCCGAAACCCGATTTTGAGTTAATTGTTTCAGTTTCGGTGCCAGACGGAGATAACAATAAAGGAAAGAAAATTATTAAGGGTGGTATTGCCGTTCGTGGAGGGCAAGTTGGCAAATTGGATGTATATGCCTTGCGTAAAGATGGGTTTAATGAAGCTATTGAAATAAGAATCAAAGGTTTGCCAGATAATTTTGAGGTGAGCCCAGTTTATATAGGTAAAGGAAAGAACTATTGTGCATTGAATTTTTATAACAAAGAAAACTCTCCTAATTGGGTTGGTGATGTTGAAGTTGTCGGAACTTCAATGATAAGTGGAGAGTCGGTAACTAAGACAGCTGAATCAGTCTCAGTGAACTGGTCTGTTAATGATGCTGATAAGGAGAGAGTTGTATCAAGAACAAGTTCCCTGCTTACTATATCGTCAGTCAGTGAGAAGATTCCATTATCTGTTCTTCCTGCAGAGGATAAAATCTGGGAGAGTGCTCTGGGTGCTACTTTAGAGATTCCTGTTAGATTCGAATCTACAGCTGAGATTAAAGATAAAGTGACAGTTCTGCCTATAGACTTTCCTGGTATGGGTAAGGCGCCTCAGATTCAGGTCGATAAAGGAAAGACGAAGGAATCTCATAAATTAGTAATTCCCTTATTAAATAATAAGGACAACAACAAATATAATGAAGGTGAGCATCAGTTTATTATTAAAGCTTCTACAAAATTGGGTTATCGCAGAGATTTGCATGTGCTTAATGAGGCCGAAGCAAGGTCAAAAAAATCTAAAGAAGGTCTTGATGTTAGCCGTAAATCAATTGAGGGCTTAAAAAAATCTATTGAAATAGCCAAGCAGAAATTAGAAGAAGTCAAAAAAATGACTGAAACCTCTGAGGAAGATAAGAAAGAGGCGATGAAGGAAGCTGCAAGTTTTCTAAAGATGGCGGAGATTGATTTAGATTCAGCTAATTCTAAGTTGAAAGAATTAGAGGAAGTTAATAAGAAAATTGAGGAGGAAGTGAAAAAAGCCTCCGAAAAAGCAAAGCCAAAGGATATTCAGTTTGTTGCTTATTCAAAGCCAGTTAGGGTTAAGATTAATTCCACTCCTACTAGAGTTATGGCATTACCAGTAAAGGCGCAACATAAGGGTGGAAAAGGGAATATTTCAGTGAGTATTGAAAGGCTATTTGGTTTTGCCGGTGAAGTTAATTTCGCAGCCGTTTTTCCTGAAAAGGTAAAAGGAATTAATGTTGAGTCCGTTTCCAGTACAAAAGATCAGACTAAAGTTGAAATACCTTTTGAAGTAACGAGTGATGCCACTGTTGGTCCTGTGAATTTTGATCTTTCATGTAAGATTAAATTTAATGGTGTTGACTTAGTAAATAAGGTTCCAGTGTTATTTGAAATACTTGATGAAAAACAGGAGAGAGTTGAGGATAAAGATGGGCAAAATCAACTCAATTCATCAAACGAAGGAGTACAAAAAGAATAATGAGATGCGTTATAATTACATTCTTGTTTTTACAGGCTAATGTTATTGCCGGGTCATTACCTATTGCTGATATCGACGCTTCTAGGAAAGTTAGCTATGCCAATGATATAGCTCCTCTTTTCAAAAAGAGTTGTATCGCTTGTCATAACTCAACAAAAGCAAAAGGTAAATTAAATCTGGAAAGCGTGGATTATATGATGCAGGGCGCTGATGGGTTTGAAGTGTTAGTTCCAGGAAAATCTAATGAAAGTCTTGTTTTTCTTTTAGCTGCACACCAGGAAGAGGAATTTATGCCGCCTCCTAAAAATAAATCTAATGCTCCAAATTTAACCCCTGAAGGATTAGGTTTACTTAAGCTTTGGATTGATCAAGGTGCTAAAGATGACTCTTCTTTAGCCAAGGCAAAGAAAATTAATTTCACGAAGATGAGTGATAATGTAAAAGCTATTTACTCTGTTGCAATATCTCAAGATAACCAGTTTGTAGCTGCTGGTCGTGGTAATAGCATTAACATGTATCATCTGCCGAGCGGTAAAAGCTTAGGAGAGTTAATTGATCCTAGTATCAAGAATATTGGCCCATCTGCGCATGTTGATATTGTTGGAGGTATGGCGTTTTCTAGGAATGGGATTCTTGCATCTGGAGGCTTTAGAAATGTAAAGTTATGGAAGCAAAAACCGCCTCAAGAAATTTTTAAAATTAAACTTAAAGAAACTATGCAAACAGCATTAGTGATTGATAGAGGCTTAGTTAATATTCTTTCAGGCAACGTCCAGGGTGAAGTTCACCTTCATTCTTTAGATACAAAAAAAACAAGTTTGATGACCTCTCATAATTCTAGCGTTGTTGCTTTGTCTTTTATTGGTGACAATAAATTTGCTTCGATTGATTCAAAAGGATTTTTATTAATTAATGAGATAGGCGGGAAGAATCCTGTTATTAACACGCAGTTATCATACTCGGTAAATTCTCTTGCTTATATTGAAGATAAAAATTGGTTATCCTTAGGTTGCGAGGATGGGTTCATTAGGATTCTTTCTGTTGATAATATGCTGGAAATGGTTGGTGAAATAAAAGCTCATTCAGCCAACGTTAATCATATTAGATCGTTAGCCAGAGTGGGTGCTGGACTAATATCAAGTGGCACAGACTCAATGATCAGGTTTTGGAAAATTGATGGAGCAAAAATTTCCAAAGTTAGAGAGTTAAATAACGAGAGTGAAGTGAGAGGGCTGTCTTTATCAAAGGATGGGAATTTGATAGCATCAATTTCAAAAGGTGGGAAGATTCGTATTTGGAATACTGCTGATGGTAAACTGAAATTGGAAAGTAACAATAAATGGGTTATTGAAAATAGGGTTAAATCGGATGAACAGAAAAAAGCTGTTTATACTAGGGTTGGTGAAGAAAGAAAGAAACAGGTAGTGTCCTCAGAAAAGAAAATAAAAGATGATTTAGCTACTTTAGAAAAGGCCAAGGAATCGGAAAGCAAAATGAAGGAGGCATTAGAAAAGAAGAAAATTGAATTAGCTGATGCAAGTAAATTGAAATCTATGTCTGAAGCTGATTTAAAATCAAAGGAAGAGGCTAAGGATCCAAATTTAAAACCTTTCCAAGATAAATTAAAAAAAGATACCGATACAGTGGCAGCTAAAGAAAAAGAATTGGAAGAAGCAGAAAGAAAGCATGTGGAGTCAGTACGCAGTCGAGAAATTGCTGAACGTTTTCTACAGAGATCTAATGAGGCTGATGGAAAAGCCAAAGAACAGCTTGCTCGATCTCAACAGGATTTAACTAACGCAACAAAAGCTCATGAAGAATCATTGCAATTTCTAGCTGAATCAAAATCAGAGCTTCAAACTGTCATTTTCTCAGAAGATGCCTCCCGGGTCTTTGCTGGTTCTAATGATGGGAGTCTTTATTCATGGGAAGTTGAAAGCGCCAAGCCTTCGGGTGTAACTGATTTTGGAAGTAATGCATTCGATTTGATGGCAATTAAGGGTGATGAATTTGTAGTGATCAGTAAGAGTAAATGGATTAGATCTTTAAGTGATAAAAAAACATGGGTTTTGGATAGAGTTATAGGTGGTATAGATGACCCTAAAACAATAGTTGATCGGGTTAATGCTATTTCTTTTAGCCCCGATGGAAAATTCTTAGCGACCGGGGGAGGTGTTCCTTCTAGGAGTGGAGAGTTAAAGGTCTGGAAGGTTAGTAATGGTGAACTAGTATCGTCAAATGTTGAGTCACATAGTGATACGATATCAGGTTTGGCTTTTAGTCCTTCTGGTGGACATATTGCCACGGCAGCCACTGATAGGTTTGTGAAAGTTTTTAATCCAGAGGGTGGGGTTCTTGAGAAAAGTTTTGAAGGTCATACTAATCATGTGCTTGATGTGTCTTGGAGTGCCGATGAATTTCTGATTGCGAGTGCGGGAGCTGATCATGTTGTTAAGATTTGGGATTATGAAAAAGGAACTCAGAAAGAAACGGTTAAAGGTCATACGAAAGCAGTTGGGTCAATTGCTTATATAGGGGTAACGGGAACGTTGCTTTCAAGTAGCGGAGACAAGTCTGTAAGGCTTTCTAATAAGCCATTACCTGATTCAAATACATTTATCCACGTCTCTGGAGCTAGTGCTGATGGCTCTCATGTTGCAGCAGGAGGCGAGGATAGTATTCTCAGGATATGGACAACTGCTGATAGTAAATTAATTCTTAAGCTTCAGTAAAAAAGACAAAATTTAATTATGAAAAACACTATAAAATCTCTCCTTATTACACTTATTATTTTTCTTTCAGGAAATGTTCAAGCTGCATTTGAGGTTAAAGAAATTCCAGAAAAACACATCGATGTTAAATATGAAGGTAAAGTTATTGCTAGAGTTATGACTGCCTATGATGATTCGACTAAAGAAACGAGACACGAAACTTACAAAGTTTATACACATGTTTATGATAGGGATGGTCTTAAGCCAATAACCAAAGGTGCAGGAGGGCAGTTTACTCATCACAGAGGAATTTTTATAGGATGGTCCAAGACAAAGTTTTCGGGTAAGAGCGTTGATTCTTGGCACATGAAAGGTTGTGATCAGGTCTATAAAAAGATCATCAAGTCAAATGTTGATGATAACAGTGCAAGTTTAACAATTTTAATTGAGTGGGTGACTTCTGATGGTGTTGTTTTTATTAGTGAAGAAAGAACTCAGGTTTTCCAGATAGTGGAAGGTAGTGAGGCTTTCTTAGAAGTTGATTTCAATACTGAATTAAAGGCTCTTGCTGCAGATATAGAATTGAATGGTGACCCTGAACATGCGGGCTGTCAGTTTAGACCTAGTAATGAGGTTTCAAAAAACAAATCAGCAAAGTATTTATTTCATAAAGAAGAGGTTGATCCAAAGAAAGATAGAGATCTTCCATGGGTTGCCGAAAGTTTTAAAATTGCTGACCAAATGTATTTCGCACAACATATGAGTCACCCAACTATTCCAAAGGGCAATATCTATTCAGCTTACAGAGATTATGGTAGGTTTGGTGCTTACTTTGTAAGTAAAATATCTAAAAACGAATCTTTAAAACTCAATTACAAATTTGTTATCGGTAATGGTGAAATGCCGGATCGTAACTATTTTAATAGTCGGTATAAAGCATTTACAAATCAGTAGTTATTCTGAGCTTTTTGATGGAGTAGATCTAAATGTTAATGCCATAATTCCAAAGACTGCAATTAGTCCAGGGCCAAACCATCCAATCTTACCATATGATGCCCACCCAGCTCCCAGTGTTGCGACTAAAGTGGCTGTGACCATCAAGATGTTCCAACGGAGCCTTGTGCTTCCTTCGGGTCTGTTTTCTCCTAGTAGGCTTTTAGAATTCATTAAGAGTAAGAAAGTGATGTAGGCAATAGGGAGTAGAGTAAATCCAAACACAGATGTTGGAATAACGAGATAAGCGCTGAGTTTACCCCATGCGATAGGGCCAAAGAAACCGATACCTCCAGCTATTAAGCAACCTATGCGTCGGAGTTTTTCATCATTAGGCCTGTCAAATGCTTCGCATAAAGCAAAGCCATTTATAAGCATAAGAATAACAACAGTAGATACGGCCATTGCTAGGACGCCAAATCCAAAAACCCATTGTGAAATAATTTTTCCGGTTAGAGGTTCAAGAGAGCTGGCAAGCTCTAATTGACTCGGTCTTGCTGTCATTAACTCCAATTCTGCATTGGCATGTTTCTCTTTTGACATCGCAATATATATAGATTTAAGGGCATCTTCTTTATCCTCAATTTTGTTATATGCTTCGTCGCCTAATTGATTTTTTGCTATCTCTACAATTGAGTTGCTTTTGCTGTAAACATAATTCTTTGGGTTTGCGTGAAATTGTGTTGCTGTTGCTATGACTAGGCAACCGGTTGCAATAACAAAGGGAATAAAGAGTCCAGTTGAAAGGTCAAAAATAGCTAGTCCTCTGTGTTCTTTGCCCCATTTACGTCTAAGCATCGAATAAGGTAAAAGAAAGGTCATGTTAATACCGACGGCTGTACCAAATGCAGTAATAATTGAATCTCTTTGTTTGCTCACTATCTTGTTCGTCCATTCAGTCGCTGTTTCTTTATCTAGTTGATCAATGACAGTTTGAAAACTTGCTGAAGGTTTGAAAAGAGCACCGAAATCTGGGATGAGACCACCAAGAACGGCTCCCCAATTGAGAAGAGAGTCTTTCGATAAAGACATCTTTATAATAACTCCAAGAAAAGATAAGACGATTAGGCCTACAAAGATTTTTAAGGTTTTCTCGAATAGAAGAACACCTTTATTTCCTTTGCCGTAGGAAAATACTACATAGGTAGCGATACAAAGGACGCAAGTAGAAACGAGTAGAATAAATGGCAGACTTCCATCTTTTCCTGCGTCAGGCAAAACAGGGAGTAGATTTTGGGCGACTGCTCCATAGGCAAGGTTAAATTGAGGTAGACACCAAACCATGTTTGCTAGCATCGTTGCAAATAGCCAGCCCCAACCTAAAACAGGTGAAACATGATTGTTAATAGCTTTAAAAGGTCTTTGTCCAGTGGAGAGAGTAACGTAAGCTATTGCACCTAGCATTATGATTCCAAGTATCATGGCTAAGGGTTGAACCCACATAAATTTGGTTCCTCCAATTGCTCCCAATGATAGTGCTCCGATTAAT
>CABXDI010000029.1 GCA_902510815.1 uncultured Verrucomicrobiota bacterium
TAAAGACAATCTCAACAAATCTTGTCGCTAATTTATTGTTAAAATTCAATTCTTTTCTAAATTATAGCACATTAATCTTCCTGAATTATTGCGAACATATAATTTAGATCCGCATAAAGTTGGAGCAGCCCAACATCTACCCCCCACTCCCTGAAATCTTCCTTTTTCAATATATGATTTATGTGATTCTCCGCAAACAATAACCTCACCCCTCTCGGTTAACACAATTAATGAATTGTCTACAGAAATAACATTCCCTCTGTTTCCAATTAACGGCTCATTCCACATTATCTTACCACTTGTTGGATCCATGCAAACAAGACTAGCCTTATGGTCATTGTCACCTGTAACGGCATAAACGTATCCATTTTTTAGAATTGGCGATTGAAATTGGCAAACTAACTCTTTTGATTCATAAATGAGCTCTATTTTACCTTTTTGATGACTAAAAAGTCCTGCTCCCTTTCCATATCCTGAGGTAATTAAAATGTGTCCATTAAAACAAATAGGTACAGCTGCATTTATGTTATACTTTGTCTCCCAAGGCGTTTTAGATACTAAACTCCTAGAATTAAGATCAAAAACTGACAAATCTCTCGCATTTAATTGAGCGATGTACTCATTATCCGATAAATCAAATATTACTGGCGATGAATATGCCACATCACTATTACCTGCAGACCATAAAACAGATCCATCATCTGGGTTGAGGGCGGCAATATTTGAGCCTTTACCACCAGGTGAGATTATCAACATATTATTGTAAATGATTGGCGAGCTTGCGTAACCATAAACAGGTCTTTTCCCTCCCAATACGTCATTTGTATAAGAAATTTTCCATAGAATTTCACCTGATTCTAAAGATACACACCTAAGATCGCCCTGATGACTAAGAGCATATAGAGTTTTTCTTTGTTTATCAATAAGTGGAGTAGTTGGAGCCCCCCCCCCTCAAACATTCTCTTATCAATTACACAATCATAAGATATCCGCCATTTAGTTTTTCCATTTAAAGCATTAATACAATATATAACATCCTTATTATCAATATTTCCCATTGTAAACACAGAATCATCAAAGCCTGAAACTCCAGCAACACCAACACCAAGTTCAATCTTCCATAATCTTTCCGGCTCAGACTCGAACCATTCTAGATTTATGTTTGTTTCAGAAGACAAACCATTTCTGTAAGTTCCTAAATGCCCCAACCACTCATTATTTTTGGACATCTGTTGTTTGATAACCTGATCAACATTAATTTTAGCTGAACCTTTCTTTAACTTCTCCCCGCAAGAAGATATTAGACAAAACAAAATTATAACAAAATACCTCATAAATCCTCGAGACTTCATTTTATTACAAAAACTACTAATAATCATAAACATTCCTCCAAACAGAATGTATTATAATTGAAAATTATCAATAGCTTTGGATTTTCCACATAAAACCTACACACCTTGACAAATATCTATAAACAGTCTAAAGAAACAACCCCTTTTAGCCAAATTTCATAAATCCAAAACTAAATATCAGCCATGTCTCAAATAGAGGTAATATTAAAGCAAAAAGTAGAAAATCTCGGTGCCGAAGCTGATGTGATACAAGTTAAACGTGGCTACGCTCTTAATTACCTAATTCCTAATGGAAAAGCATATGAAGCAACCGCAGGAAATTTAAAAAATATAGAGGGCTTAAAGAAAGCCAGAGCACTAAGAGAGGCTAACGAAATTGAAGCCGCAACTAAATTAGCCAATAGATTAAACAAACAAAGGCTTAAGTTTGAATTAGCAACAGGCCAAGGAGGAAAGGCTTTCGGCTCAATAACAGCAAAAGATATACAAGATTCATTAGCTGAGACAGATAGACAATTTAGAGATATAGACCGGAAACAAATTCAACTTCAAAAACCGATCAAAAGGACTGGCGATTTCGAAGTTGAGGTCAAAATTCATCAAGATATTAATGCAACACTGAAATTAAAAGTTTCAGCTGCTACTAATGAGGAACCAGTCGACAGTTAAATTTGTCCATCCTCAAAAAGTTTTGTCATTAGAATAAGCCTCAAAAGGGCAATTGATACAATTTACTTTTTTATTTCTTTAATACTGGAAAGGAA
Organism: uncultured Verrucomicrobiota bacterium; assembly: GCA_902510815.1. Taxonomy (GTDB): domain Bacteria; phylum Verrucomicrobiota; class Verrucomicrobiia; order Verrucomicrobiales; family DEV007; genus EC70. The sequence continues at coordinate 2,117 of CABXDI010000029.1, forward strand.
TTTTTTAGTTTTTAAAGTAAATGGAAAATGTAGAAATGGATTCTAACGGCAATGACTCACCCAATCTTAAGGGTAACATTCCAAATAATAAAACGATCGAATATAAATCTGATTCTGTATCATCTTTTAAATCAAATCAGAATCCATCGTCTAGTGAAATTGCTAGATCTTTGCCTAATAATACTGACGCAGAGAAAGGTGTTCTTAGTGCAATGTTACAATCTCCAGACGAAATTGCCGGAGAAGCCGTTCAGCAACTGCAACCGAATGCATTTTATGTCCCCTCTCATAAACTTCTTTATGAATTAATTATTAGACTCTCAGATGAAGGCAAACCTATTGATGCCATAACACTTCAGGAAGCCTTGATAAGAGAGGACAAAATGGAAAAGGTTGGCGGCCCTAGTGCAGTTCTTGAACTAATAGACTTTGTACCAGATGCTAGTCATTTTCAATATTACGTTGAAATAGTTAAAGAGAAATACCTTTTAAGGGAGATAATTTCCACTTGCACCTCTTGTATTAACTCTGCCTATGTGCATGAAGGTGATGCAGGACAAATCCTAGATTTAGTTGAGCAGAACATTCTAGACATAGGTGACCAAGAAAAACCTAGTGGTGATAATTTAAGCATGAAGGACCATGTCTTAAGTGCAATTGAAAACATTGAGTCAATGTATGAAAACAAAGGCCAAATCCAAGGTCTACCTACTGGATTCAGAGACGTTGATAAACTCTTGAACGGCCTACAACCTGGCCAAATGATCGTCGTTGCAGCTCGCCCAAGTATGGGCAAAACATCGCTAGCCATGAACATTGCTGAACATGTCTGTGTAGATCAAGAAAAAGCAGTGGCCGTATTTAGTTTAGAAATGACTACTCAGGACCTTGTTCAAAGACTCTTATGCAGTAGAGCTAGAGTTAATAGTCAGAAAATTCGTTCAGGCATTCCTGATAGCAGTGATTTCCCTAAACTAATGAAGGCTGCTGGAGAATTATCTAAAAGCAAAATGCTCATCGATGAAACTCCTAGTATCAGCATTATTGAAATGAGGGCAAAAGCCCGAAGAATGAAGCAACGAGATGATATACAGTTACTTGTTGTTGATTATTTACAACTAATGCAATCAACGACAAAGAGAGCAAAAGATAACAGACAAATTGAAATTTCGGAAATATCTTCAGGCCTCAAAGCATTAGCCAAAGAGCTGCATATTCCAGTAATAGTACTTGCTCAAGTTAATAGAAACCCAGAGGAGAGAAAAGGAGGCAGGCCAAGAATAAGCGATCTCAGGGAATCTGGATCAATAGAGCAAGATGCAGATGTTGTGGGCCTTCTTATGAGGCCAGAAAGGTATGCTGATGATGATGATGATAAAGACGACCTTGAAGGAGAAGCGACGTTTATTATAGCGAAACAAAGAAATGGTCCAATCGGTGACGTCCCTCTCACTTTCATAGATACTCAAATACGTTTTGCGGATAGAGCAAGAGAGCAAGAAGACTAGATCAGTGCCAAATTCACAAACTTATTAACAATTTGTTTGTTGCTGTTAGGAATGATTATTTATAAAAATAATCTCAAATCTTTTTAGACTCAATTACTTATAACTCAAGAGTCGATTATTGTATCATTCACTATTTTTGCAGTTATATCCTATCAGAAGTTATATTTTATATTATTCAATCTTAATACTAGCTCATAGCAAATAACTTGGTGAACGAGTTGTTAGCAAAAAGTAAGCTTTATAAAATTTTTAGGTTTTTAACAACTTATTAACAAAATAATTTTCACTCAGATTTCTCTACAAGTATTCTTGAACCCTCCTCTTTTATAATAGTAACAGCTTCACCCTTTGCTATAAATTCTCCATCGGATACTACATCAACTCTAATATTATTAATTATTGCGACGCCTGATGGTTTTAGGTCAGTAACTAATTCCCCCTTTAGGCCTAGAAAGGAAGTTATAGAATCCGTAGACTCCTTAATATTTATTCCTGTTCCCGATTCAAGAGATTCATTTAAAACCATCCAGCGCGTCATAGGAAGACTATTCATATATCGCATCAATAAGAAAATAACTAGGGTCGAACCGAGTAAAGCAATAGAAAGATTCAGCATTGGATCAGAAAGAACAGAAAGAAAATTTGAGGAATTTAAACCTTCACTCCATCCGAAATCAACAGGATCAATCATTGTATAAACTAATGATCCAATAATGCAACATGCACCAATTAGACCGAATACCAAAAGCCCAGGGAAGACAAAGAATTCTAAGATTAGTAAAATAAATCCTAAAATAAAAACACCGATGATTTCATATCCTGTAAGGTAGCCCGCCACATTATGACCAAAGAAAAACAACCCGAATGAGATCAATGATACAAAACCAGGTAACCCAAAACCTGGAGCCTTGAGTTCCATATATGCACCAGCTATACCAAAAAGCAGCAACCACGGGGCTAGTTTAACAATAAGATCACTTACGAATTCAAACCCGAGTGGCTTTGCTAAAACCACATCACCGGTCAACCCAGCTTTTTCGATTAAATCATCAACAGATGAAGCTAGACCTTCTGCGAATAAAGGTCGCCCATCTATAACTTGAGTTGCTTGCCATGCATTAAGAACTAACAAATCGTTCTCTGTATCAGGATCAAATGCACTAGCCGATTCCAAGTTGCCCTCAGCAGTAACGATTGGTATTTCAAAAAATAACTCAACCTTAGTATCAACAAATGCTTTTGCTATCTTGGGATCATGGCCTTTTAATCTAGCAACATCATCAGCTGTTGCTAGAATATCACTGAGAACCTTTTTAAGCATAGCCTCTGGTATATCTTGACCGTTACCCATTACTGGCGCAGCCGCACCAATTGTTGATGGCTCATGCATATAAATATAATCAGTAGCGATAGCAATCAACGCTCCTGCAGACATCGCCTTAGGGTTAACAAATGAATATGTGGGTATTTTCAAATTTTGTAAGGCCGATAACATAATCTCCTCCGTATACCATGCGACTCCTCCTGGAGTGTTCAGATCAAAAATAATCGCAGAAGCTTTTTCATCATCCGCCTTTTTAATGATTCTCTTCATGAAATCAAATTTGGTCTCCCTTATAAGGGAATCCATACCAACTTCGATGACGACAACTTTCCCCTCATAACTTTCGAGCTTAGTTTGACCAAAGCTTGAATCTTCTGAGGCTTTAATTTCCGAATTTACAATATCGTTTGGTTTGTTTTTTACTAATAGATGATGTCTCTTTTTGGGACGATTAATAATAATCTTGGGCGCTGGAATATTAACAACTTCACCATTAAACCCTCTTTGTTTTATTAATTCCATTACATTACTTGCTACACCACCCTCTAATGAAAACTTTTCGAAGTAAGTTTCATCAAAAACAAGAACATCGCCCGACCTAGAAATAAGATCGCCCCCAATTTTTATTTCTTTTTCAATATCACAAACACCTGTGACTAAAGCATTTCGAATAGGATGTTTTTCATTAAGAATTGAGAAACTCTCAATCAAATCATAATATCGTAAATCTGTTAGTCTCTTTGGCAAAGCCTCAGAAGGCCCCCTCCACTCGATAGAAGAGGATTCACCACCAATAACGAGATCCTGAGAGCTTAAATATATGAAATCTGAAAACAATGAAACCACAGCCCCAGGTCCTGCTGATTTTCCATTAATAAATGCAACAGACGGAATTTTTAATTTACTAAATTCTTCAATAAAGTTTCTTAACTCAGAGGCTAATCCACTAGAGCAATCTATTTTAAAAATAACAGCCTCGGGATTTGAGTCATTTATATCTGATAGTGAACCCTTTAAATATTCAATTTGTTCTAGGTTAACAAATGAGTAATCATTAATTTCTAAAACAACAACTTTTGAATTCAAGTCACTCGCTAACAGTTCAGAACTCAAACAGTTGAGATTTAAAAAAATTAATAGACTCGAAACGAAAAGTCTTAGATTTTGGAATTGATATTTTAAAATCATTCTTAAGAATATTATTATTTCTTACGCCTAAAGCTTAATACAGATTACTATTTAATATAATATTTTATCATTGATGAGCAAATCACATCCAAATTTACAACTTAATCATAAATGCCAATACCTGAAGAAACAATACAACAAGTATTAGCTGCAACTGATATAGTTGAACTAGTTGAGAGTTACTTGCCTTTAAAGAAAAAAGGACAGGATTATTGGGCATGTTGCCCATTTCATTCCGAGAAATCAGCATCATTTAAAGTAAGTTCTATAAGGCAAGGATATTATTGTTTCGGCTGTAATGCTAAGGGGAACGCGATTTCTTTCATGATGGAATATGAAAGCTTAGATTTTCCATCAACCGTAAAAAGGTTGGCCGATAGAGTAGGCATTACAATTCAAGAGGATAAATATGACCCAAAGATCTACAAAGAATCCGCTTTAAGAAAAAAAATCACACAGATTAACCGAGAATCAGGTAATTGGTTTCATGATTATCTTTTGAAGAGCAATTCATTTGATGCTTCAAGCGCACGTAAATACCTTAAAGAAAGAAATATAGGCATCGATACGGCAAAAAATTGGAAAATCGGACTTGCCCCAGCTGACCCGAAACCTTTTGAAGATTGGAATAAAAATAACGGATTCACTCAAGAACAAATGGTCGCTAGCGGGTTACGATCATTAAAAGATCAAGATGACATTTCCAGAGGCTCATACTCAAGATTTAAAAATCGCATCATGTTCCCATTATATAATGATTACGGAGATACCATTGCTTTCAGCGGAAGAATTTTTTCAGAAAACAACAAACTTGCTAAATATGTTAATTCACCTGAAACATTAGTTTTTAAAAAGAGTGAAATATTTTTCGGATTAAATAAAAGTAAACGAGCTATAGCGAAATCAGAATCTGCAATAATTTGTGAAGGGCAACTTGATTTAATAAGATGTTTTGAAAATGGAATAGAGAATGTTGTTGCCCCATTAGGTACAGCCTTTACTGAATCACATGTTCAACTATTAAGACGTTTTACTGGTGAGAAAGGAGAAGTTATTTTATGCTTTGACTCTGACCAAGCTGGATATAAAGCTGCGTTAAGAGCATATGAAGAACTTTCAAAAGCAGGACTTTTTACTAAGTCAATTAAGCTACCTGTTGGGTATGATCCAGATTCATTGATCCAAGATAAAGGACCCGATGAATTCAAATCGCTAATAAACTCGGCCGTAAACTTTTACGATTTCCAAATCGAAACATTATCAAAAAGATTAAATCTTAATGATTCCAGGAATCGGGTAGAATTTGCTAACGATTTATCTTATACCATTTCTTTAATTAAAGATCCGATAGCAAGAGAAGCGAGCATCCATGAAGTCGCCGTAAGAATTGGGATATCTGCTGATGAGTTTCGAAAGAGAGTCGTTAACACATCAAATAATAAATTCAATCAGAGGGAGTCAAAAAACAATATCAATATTAGATCCCCACAAATCCAAGTAAGCCAAGATATAGAAATTCTAATTAGGCTTTCATTAACTGATCTTGACACAATGGAATGGATTCGAAGTACACCTAGCGTTCACGATGAGCTCAAAACAATAAATGATTCTGATTTATTAATTGAACTATTCAGTTCGATGCCTAAATCAAATAAGCCAGAAGACGTAAATGCATTCATATCTACTAAAAAACCGGAAATACAATCACTTCTTAATGAATTACTCTTAAAGGAGACAATGACTTTATCGATAGTTGATGCCAAAAAAGCATTAATACGTTTAAAGATGAAGTCATTGAAAGAAAAAATAGATTTCAACAAAACATTTTCTATGAAAGAAGGGCTCTCAAATGAGGAGATTTTGACAATTACGAGCAAAGTTGAGACTCATAGAAAAGAATTGCTTGATTTCAAAAAGGCCCTAACGAATATTGACCCAAGACAGCAGTAAAATAACTAGAGTTTTAATAGAAACCATAGTAAAGAAACACTTTTATGGCGGGAAAAACCTCCACTACCTCCAAAAAAAAATCCAACAGGTCAGCTACCTCAAAAAAAAGGTCGAAGAAGGTATCTCTATCTCCTAAAAAAACTAAGGCTAAGGTAGGTAGACCGCGTTCAAAAAAAGCTGTTGCTGGTAAGTCTAAACAAAATCCTTCACCTAAAGCTTTAAATTCAGATTTGGATATCCCAATGGAAAAAGTTAATACCGTAAAAGGTATTATTGAGTTACCAAAAAGACGGAGAGGTAGACCAACTCGAGAGGAAGAAGAGCTCAGAGAGAAAATCTTAAAAGAACATGGAATAACTGGTGATCCAAGAATTAAAAGACCTAGAGGGCGACCCAGAAAAGACAACACTCAAAATTTTTCATCAGAAAGCTCATCGCTTTTTAATTCAAATAATTCAGACGGCCCACTGAATATTGATTCTCCTCAAATTCAAGAAAAGCTTCGTCATTTAATAAAATTGGCTAAGGAGCAGGATTATCTAACCTACGATGACATAAATGAGGCTCTTGAAAACGATGGTCAAAATGCGATTGCATTAACCGAAGCAATCATAATGCGACTCAATAATATGGAATTCGATATTATTGACGCATCTCAAGTTGATAAAGTTGGTGAAATTAGAAAGCAGAAAGAAGAGGGAGCGCCTCATAAACCTGCCGCTAAACTTGATATACTTGACGACCCGGTTCGAATGTATCTAAAGCAAATGGGCCAAGTCCCCCTTCTTACAAGAGAGGAAGAAGTAGAGATTTCGAAAAGAATCGAGACCGCTGAAGACAACGCACAGGAAATCCTTCACCGGTTCGGATTTGCATCCAAGCTTTACTTAGATATTGCCAATAGACTTTACGAAAGCAAAGAGAGATTTGATCGAGTCATTTCTGATAAAGAAATTAATAGCAGGGATAAGTATATGCGCTCTTTGAAAAGGCTTATCAATAATGTTACTGACACATCACTACAAGCCAGTACTGTATATGAAAAGCTACAAAAGCGACGTGTGACTGGAAGAAAGAAGCTTGAATCTGACTATTCGTCATTATTAAAAAAGCTCAGTAAATCTTACAAGAAATTCCATTTCAAAGAAACTGTAATTGAGGAATTTCTAGATAAGGCACAAAGTTACAATAAAGAGTTTTTAAGAATTGAGAAAAAGAGCAATTCAAATGATGAACTGACTCAGTATTGCATCGAAGCTTGGCATAAGCCTAGTGAGTTCAAAACCAATTATAAGGAATTACGCAAATGGGTTAAAGCATCTATTGGTGCAAAAGCTGAAATGGTTGAAGCTAACTTAAGATTAGTTATATCAATTGCCAAAAAGTATACGAACCGTGGTTTGTCATTCTTAGATCTAATTCAAGAAGGCAACATGGGATTAATGAAAGCTGTCGAAAAATTTGAATATCAGCGCGGATATAAATTTTCTACATATGCGACATGGTGGATAAGACAAGCAATCACTAGATCGATTGCTGATCAAGCTCGTACTATAAGAATTCCCGTTCACATGATTGAAACCATCAATAAATTGATGCGTGTTCAAAAGCAACTCGTTCAAGAATACGGTAGGGAACCAACTGCTGATGAAATAGCCGATGAAATCCACTTACCAGTTCAAAGAGTTCGGGCAGTTCTAAAAATGGCACAACAGCCTATCTCACTACAAGCACCTGTAGGTGACAGCGACGACACAAGCTTTGGAGATTTCATTGAGGATATAACAGCTGAAAACCCTATGGAGTCTACTGGCTTCGCGATGCTAAAAGATAAAATTAAAGATGTTCTTGATACACTCAGCGAAAGAGAACGAGCTGTACTTGAGCAGAGATTCGGTTTGTGTGACGGTTACAGCAGAACACTCGAAGAAGTTGGAAAACAATTTGATGTCACTCGTGAGAGAATAAGACAAATTGAAGCTAAAGCCTTAAGGAAAATGAGACATCCTACTAGAATTAAAAAACTAGATGGATTTATAGAGATGTCTTATATGTAATTGTTTTAATTACTAAAAAACAATTCATCCAAAAGACCCTTACTCTGTTCGAACAATTCACCCGGTATTTTAGAGGAGTTAATTGATATTCCCTCAATAATTTTGTCCATTTGTTCTGACACTCCTAATTTATCTGCAAGCGCCCGTAGTGAATCGTCATTAAACATTCCCTCCTCAAACTCAATGAGAGAGTTCAAATCAAGATTCTTGTTTAATGCTGATTCAGCAAGAAGATCAATTGCTTTTAAGCCAGCGTTACCGACGCCAACTAATTCAGCCCATAATGCGAGCCCTCCATATTTTACAAATTGTTTCCTAATATCACTAGTAAAGGGATCTAGTGAATCGGGATCAATTCTGCATATAGACCATCTAAAACCTGGAGGAGGCGTCCTAATGCTTTCATTTTCGTTTAATACATCATTAAAAACCTCTCTCATGGCAACATCTCTTTCTGAAGAGAAAACATTTTCCAAAATTTCTTTCTTAGGAAGTGATAACCATTTCAACGTTTCAGGTGTAATACCTATCATATAAACACCACGGATAATTTTTTTATCTCGTATAAACAGTCTACCAGTTGCACAAATTGCTCCAAAAGAGTGGGTATAGAATTGTGTGATTTCAACATTATCCAATTGGTCGAATTTGAAGTCTACAGTCAATTCATTAAGAGCTAGTTTTCTGAATTTGCTTGTACCGAGAATATCATCAACACTTTCTAGAATTGGAACTGCTTCAAGACGACCGTTCAACAATGCTGCTTTACCAGATAAAAAGTAATCATCTAGTGAGCCAGTTAAGTTTATATCAACCTCAACATCACCTTTGAGTTTTTTGATCCAGTCATTATTTAGAATCTTTTCAACAGGAACATCTGACACTCTCGAATCTATGTTCAGATTAAAACCATCATTTGATCTTATAACTTTACCGTAAATCCTTGCTCTAGAATTTTTATAAAAAAGCAAATCAATGCCATCGATCATTAATTGATCAGGCAACAATCTAAAAGTTCCCTTCTTCAATTGAAATTTAGGTATTTCAGGCGCCCATATTGAACCATTAAAAGCCTGAATTTTATATATTTGGTCATTCTCACCTCTGGTAGCATTAAGTGAAATGCCTCGACCAGAAATATCATAGGGTTTATCTATATAATCGAAATTAATATCTGCGAGCCTAATGGAATTAATTAATAGACGATTTGGTAAGAACACCCTTTTAAACCAACTGTCATTAGATCGTTGAATTTGATTATCAGTTTTTTGATCTTCAAAATTAAATCCCTCAATATCCCTATCAATTAAAACATTCAATTGATTTACATCAACTGTGGCCAGTTCCCATGCTCTACGTTTAATTGCGCCAATATTAAAATCCGCTCGCAAACCATTAGCTCGTAGTTTTGAAAAAAAACTTTTATTACTACCAGTAGCAGAAAATCTATTAGTAGTTACGGAACTACCAGACCAATTAAATTTATCGAAATTACCTTTCGCTTTTAACCGTCCACCTAATTTCTCTTGTGTTGCAACCTTAAATTTTTCACTTTTTAAATATGAATTAGTAAAAACAAACAATAAAAACAAAACAACAACAACAACAACAAAAGAACTTAGAGTTGTGAAGATTAAAACTCTCGTTAATTTTATTAAATTGATTTTATTTTTGATGATTTTCAAAATTAGGACATTTTTAGAATAGTATATGCAACTTGCGACTTACAAAACTAGCTTACATGGTTAAATATTACAATTCCCGTGCTTAACCTAAATAAAGTCAATTTTTCAATTAATAAGAATGATGATGAAATAAATCTCATCAAAGATGCTAATATAAATATTTCAGAAAGCAGCTTTGTTGCGGTTGTTGGTCCATCTGGCTGCGGAAAGACAACACTTCTCAGAATTATTGCTGGAATTAACGCCCAATCAAGTGGCAACATATATTGGAAAGGTCGAGATTTATCCGTAAATGACTTTAACCCTTCAGAACTTGGTTTTGTACCTCAGTTCAGTATTGCATATGATCAGTTAACAATATCTGAGAGTATAAAAACAGCTATAAAACTTAGATCTAAGTGTACAACTAAAGAAGAAATTAATAATATTCTTGATAAAGTAATCTCACAAACTGGACTTAAAGAGATTTCAGAAAGACAAGTAAAAGTCCTATCCGGTGGTCAAATGAGACGATTAAGTCTTGCCATCGAATTAGTTACTGAGCCGCAACTTTTATTATGTGATGAAGTTACAAGTGGATTAGACCCGAAGTCTGAACACGAAATCGTTTCATTAATGCACTCATTATCTAGAAACTCAGATAGAGTTGTAGTTAATGTGACTCATAGCTTAAACCATTTAGAACTTTATGACACGATCATTGTTCTTTATGAAGGGTATGTTGTTTACCAAGGCTCCCCTTCCAAGCTAACTCATTACTTCAGCGTCAATTCTGCTGAAGAAATATATCCAACCTTAACAAACAGAAAGGATATTGATTGGCACATATCATGGCTAAAACACAGAGAAAAATACATCACAGATTCTGAAGTTAACGATAAGGAATATAAAAGTCCAAATAATACATTACCACCTTCCGCTCTTAATCAATTTTTGGCTTTAACTATTCGACGATGGAAAATTTTTTCACGTGATAAAATGCAAATACTTTTACACTTAGGTATGTTGCTTTTATTCCCAATTTTAGTAGCAATATTTGGCCTAGACGGCATAGACCAACCAAAGACAATGCCTAATCAGACAAATGCCAATGTAATAGATCAATTGAATTATAAAATATCAGTCTCAAAAAGTCACATGGAGATTGGTTCTCTTATATCTGGACTTGTGATGTTCCAGGTTATCCTTCTAACTTTAATGGCATCAAATAATTCTGCTAGAGAAATTGCTGGAGAACGAGAAATATTTGAAAAAGAAAAATTCTCTGGACTAAGTGTATCCAGTTACATTTTAAGTAAAGTCGCATTCCTTTCTGTATTAGTTTTACTCCAATCCCTGTGGATGGGAATTTTTGTTCAAATATGCGTCCCTTCACTTCCTGGCGACATTGTCACCAGACTTATCATTCTTATACTTGTTAACGCATCAATGACTTCAATTTGCCTCGGCATCTCGGCATCCATGAAAAGCCCAGAACAAAGTTCTCTTCTCGCAATTTATTTAGTTGGATTCCAACTTCCTTTATCAGGTGCAATATTATCATTACCTCAGTGGATAAGTCCAATAACCCAACCTTTAATTTCTGCATATTGGGCTTGGTCGGGCTCATTAGATTTAATGAAAGGCGAATACTTTGGTCAATCCATAGATGCTGTAACAAAACAAACTAATGTCCAGTCACTAAACATTTGCATTGTCTGGTTATTCTTACACTTAATTTTTGGTTTATTTTTGACCTATACGGGCTCAAAAAAACCTCAAATTTAAAATCTTTATAAATCTTCTGAAGTTAGTTCTATCAAGATATTTGTAATCATTCAACATCGGCTTATTGTAATTATAGAAACCATGCCACGAAGAGCACAAAAGGGTATTAACCCAATGTTAGTTGCATTCACTGCAATAATAATTGCTATAGTATTTTCAACCATTCTATTCTTCATGAATTCTCAAAAAGGATCATTGCGTTCAATAGGAATCCTTAATGTTAATGAATATATAAAAGAAGGCTCAACATTACTTGGTAATCAAGGGCTCGTTTCAGGAACAATTAGTGAGAAATTAAGATGGACTGCTGATAGAGGTGAAGTTGTATCATTTAGGGTTAATAATGTTGATCAACTAATACCGATACTGATACCACCAGATCTAAGTAATACAAATATTGCAATTGGTGACAAATTTACTATCAGAGTCGAGGTTAGCACTTCTGAAGTTCTCTTAGCTAAGGAAATAATTAGACGTTAATTTTAAAAATGAAATCACATATTTTCATATGCTCATTATTTTTACATTTATTTGTAATTTTCAATGTACATTCGCAGGTCCTGACCAAACCTAAGGAACCTACTGCTACTAATACTGATTCGAATTCTACTACTATTATTAATCAGGAACCAACAAGGTCAAAACAGCCCTTCTTAGGTACTGACGTGCCCATTTTCAATCCAGGGACAGAAGTCTTTTCTTGGGATGGCCAAAATTGGAACATTAATAACAATCGATTAATGAGAGCTAGATTTGAAAAATATTTAAATACACCTGCTGATATTACTAATGATGACAATGAATATAGAGAAGTGCTAAAGATGATACTTGATTCATTATCACCACATAAGAAAGGTACTAATCACCTTCAAAACGCGGTGTCTTTATTACCTAGAGCTTCAAATTACAGAATTGACTCCAATCTTTGCGATTCTTTATCACAAGCCATTCTTGGAGTTTATTACGGCCAAAGAAATGCGGTTGCCCTAGCTAATCAAAATGCTGCACTTAACAAAGAACGAAAACTTCTTAATTGGAATGTTGAAGTTGCAACTTCTGAAAGTCTTATTGATGAGGCGAGAAGAAAAAGTGGTAATAATAATGAAAGTAAAAATACTAAACAAAATCAGGGGAAAAACATTTCAAATACTGGAAGAGTTGCTGGATACATTCAACGTCTTGCAGAAATTGAAGCCTTAAGAATTGCAAATAAAACAAAAATCGGAATTTCTGAGATACAAGCGAAAATAGAATATCAAGCACTCATATTACAATTCGCAGTTCAACGAAGATGGGAACATGTTCTAATTGCTACAAGGATATATAGAAGACTATTTAGGGATGGTGACGGCGTTATCGAAATCAAAGAAAACTCTGACGCTGACAAAATGCTTGCTAAGGGTCTTGGACTAACTCCAACTGTTACATCTTTAGACATGTTTGCGAGCGAGGTTATACGAGAAGTTGACGAAGCCATCATTGCATTTGAATTCTTGGCAGATAAAAATGAATTGGAAACTGCTTCTAAAAGATTAGCTGAAGCGTTTTATATTGGTGAATATCTACCAAGAATCAGAACTTTAGACTTAGAAAAAAAACAACTTGTCCAAAAATTCGTTCGAGAATCTGATTCACTTTTAAGTGCCATGGATGTGCGTGACTACAACACAGCAAACGAGATTATTGAAAGAATGAGAAAAACGGCATCAGACTTTAATTTTTCTAAAGCAAAGGCTGGTATCGAATTCTACACCAATGTTAGTAACACTAGTATCGCTCAAGCCAAAATTGCTGCACAAAAAGGCGATACTGAGGAATATAAGAAGCAAATGCAAATGGCCATTGAAGCTTGGCCATTGAATCCCTTAATTAAAGAACAGAATGAGCTATTCTCCTCTATTGCAGACGTTCAAGTTACAACATTAAACGAATTAGATACGCTATTAGCACAAGGGAACAGGAGAGAAATAATGAAAAACAGAGGGCGTTTTATTGCAGCAGTTCAGAATGACACGAAACGGACCAACGACCTTGAGAAAGTTCTTAATGAAGTTTTATCCCTGGAACAAGAGATCGCAAAAATCAAGGGTCTTAATGAGAACTTGAATCCCTGGGGTGCATGGGAAACATCCAGAAAAGCTCAAGAGATTTTTAATGATGACAATGAATTACTCAAGCTGTCCGTGGAATTGGGAGAAGAAGTTTCAGCATTTATAAGAGTGCTTAAAAATGCTGAAAAGCTGGAGCGTGAAAAACATGATGGATTAGGCCTTACTTGGTACCTTAAAGCAAAACGTATTTATCCTAAGAGCTCATATGCTAAGGATGGGATCAATCGGATTCTTAACAAAATTCTTCCCCCTGATTTAGATGAAACATTAATTGAAAATAATACTGAATCAAATGCACCAAAGAAATTAGAATTCTAACAACTAATTCAAATTCATTTACACTGCATATCGAGAGATTTCCTTCTTGAATTCTCTAACGCTATTTTCGATACCTATAAAAATTGAATTAGATATTAAATGGTGCCCAACATTCAGCTCATTCAAATAAGGTACATCAAAAAGTAAATTCACATTAGAGGAGTTAATTCCATGACCCGCATTAACAATTAGATCAAGATTGCGGGCATTCTCAGATGCAGAAATTAGTCTTTTTACTTCGCTGTCAATTTCTGACAATTCTGAGGCGTTAGCCAATCTTCCGGTATGCAATTCAACCATATTAGCATTACATTCAGCCGCAAGATTGATTTGCTCATAATCAGGGTCAATAAAATAGCTAACTAGTATCCCTTTATCTTGAAGAATTTTTGTTGTTTCTTTCAATGAATTATAATTGCTTACAATATCAAGACCTCCTTCAGTGGTTATTTCCTCTCTTTTCTCTGGAACCAAGCAAACATAGTCAGGAGAAATTTTTAAAGCGTGCTCTAATACATTATTAACATTTGCCATTTCTAAATTCAATGGCTTATCAATTGATTGTCGAATATTGTAAACATCGCTATCCTGTACGTGACGGCGATCCTCCCTAAGATGGACCGTTATACTATCTGCCCCACCTTTTATAGCTAACCTAGCAGCTTGAATTAAATCCGGCTCAATATTATGAGAATGTTCTTTGTAGCGTGCTTGTCTAAGTGTTGCTACGTGATCGATGTTCACACCTAATTTTAAAGATCCCATAAGTCAGTAAAATCTTATTTCAATGGAGAAAGTGTCTGTGACCAGTAAATACCATCGCCACATCTCTTTCATCAGCAGCCTTTATGACCTCTTCATCACGAATTGATCCTCCCGGTTGAATACATGAAGTAGCTCCTGCCTCAACCGCAGAAATCAACCCGTCAGCAAATGGAAACATAGCATCACTAGCTACAGAACTTCCACTCAATGAAAGCCCTGCTTCACTAGCTTTCCAAATTGCTATTCGACATGAATCAACTCTAGACATTTGCCCCGCACCAATACCAAGTGTCCTGTCCTTAGATCCAAATACTATTGCATTTGATTTAACATGCTTACAGACTCTCCAAGTAAATTTCATTGCTTCAATCTCATCTGAACTCGGGGGCCTGTTAGTTTTGACTTTTTTCTCAATTTCATCCAAACCTAACACTTTAGGATCTGCATCCATTACTAATAGCCCACCCGGAGCAGATCTTAAAACAGGTTCATTGACACCATATTTAAAGAATTCATCCGCCACCTTAATTAACCTTAAACTTTTCTTCTTCTGTAGTATCGCTCTTGCTTCACTGTCAAAATCAGGAGCAATTATTATATCCGTAAATATCTCTCCTATAACTCTAGCTAATCCCTCATTGAGTGGACGATTACAAACAATAACACCTCCAAAAGGGGCTTGTTTATCAGTCTCAAAAGCTTTTTCCCACGCATCTCGTAGGCCTTCTCCATCATCAGCACAACCCACACCACAAGGATTAGTATGCTTCAGAATAGCTACAGTAGGCCTTAAAAATTCTGATACTAATTGAGCAGCAGCGGCTATATCAATAACATTTGTATAGGATAAATCCTTACCCTGAAGTCTAGTAAAGTAATCGTTGAAATTTCCATACAATGAGGCGGATTGGTGAGGATTCTCACCATATCGAAGTTCAGAAGCTAGTGGCAGTGATACGCTATAACCCCCTTCTGTTTTTTGGGAATTATTGAGATAATTCCCAATAGCTTGATCATAAGACCCGGTCCTTAAAAAAACTTTTATGGCCAACCTTTCTCTTGTCTTTAAGCTAGTCTCTCCATCAGATTTTTCCATTTCATCAGCCACAACATCATAATCATCAGTATCCGTAATCACAGTTACTGACTTATAATTTTTAGATGCTGCTCTTAACATAGCAGGTCCACCGATATCAATATTTTCAATTGCTTCTTCTAAAGTTACATCCTCCTTAGAAATTGTTTGTTCGAAGGGGTAAAGATTAACAACCAAGAGATCAATTCTAGGTATATCATTTTTTTCAGCCTGTTCAGGGTCTTCGGGATGATCTCTTCTGAAAAGCAAGCCTCCATGGACTTTAGGGTGAATTGTTTTTAGCCTACCATCAAACATTTCTGGAGCTCCCGTATAATCTGATATTTCAATGACCGGTATACCCTCGTTTGAAATTGCTTTTGCCGTACCTCCGGTTGATAAAATTTCTACGCCCAATTCATTCAGTCGTTTTACGAATGGAATTAGTCCGTTTTTGTCGGATACTGATATCAATGCTCTCTCAATTTTCATAATTCTATGTCAATGCGTGCAGGTTTATAGAAAGTTTGTTATTTAGCAAGATTAAAGAATTTGATCTCTGCATTATAAATATAATAGAAATAGACCAAGATTGCGATATTTACTTATATTGTGTAATAAAGACGTTTTTTTCAAATTAAGTTGATATATTTAGATTTGACCTCATATCTGGTTGACACTATGCCAACAGCACTCTAGAATTCACGCCCTTCATTTTTTGTAATATAATCCTAAATGAAAACATTTTCAGCTAAGCCAGCAGACATAAAACGCGAATGGTTCATCATTGATGCATCAGATCAAATCCTTGGTAATGTTGCGGTTAAGGCTGCATCTCTGTTGAGAGGTAAAGATAAACCAACATTTACCCCGCATGTGGATACAGGTGATTTTGTTGTAGTGATTAATGCAGATAAAGTCAAACTGAGCGGACGTAAAGAACAACAAAAAATTTATCACAGATACTCTGGCTACGTTGGCGGACATCATCAGGACACACCTGAAACATTAAGAGAAAAAGCCCCTGAGAGACTCGTTGAATTTGCTGTCAAAGGTATGATACCTAGAAACAAACTTGGAAGGCAGATAATCAAAAAGTTAAAAATTTATGCAGGCTCTGAACATATCCATGAAGCTCAGAACCCCACTCAAATTGAATTATAATTCACTAATTAAACAAATTTTATGAGTGACAGCTCTACCATTAACTCTGTAGGAAGAAGAAAAACAGCTGTTGCCAGGATTCAAATGAAGCCTGGCGATGGTACAATAACAGTAAACCAAAAACCAATGGATGAATATTTTCCTACTTTGGCACTTCAAAACAGTTTACTTCACCCCTTACAAGTTGCCAACCAACCGAAATCATGGGACTTAGCGGTTACTACAAATGGCGGCGGAACAACCGGCCAAATTGGTGCAGTTAGACTTGCCATTGCTAGAGCCTTATTAAAAAATGACCCTGATTTGAGAGACACTTTCAGGGCAGAGGGACTTCTTACTAGAGATTCCAGGAAAAAAGAACGCAAAAAGGCAGGTCAACCTGGAGCAAGAAAAAGATTCCAATTTTCTAAGAGATAAAATTTATCTAAAGTTTTTTAAGAAGAATATTCTTAAATAAAACTTCGCCATAATTTTCATTTCTAATCACTAATTTTGAAGGCTCATTATCCTTCAATGATACGCGGTTTTGAACCTCGTTATTTATTTTAATTTCTGCCTGACCGTTTTGAACCCTAATTGTCATTTTATTCCATTCATCATCACTCTCATTACTCACTTTAAACTTATTTGATCTACCTTTTAGAGGTGTCCCGTCGTCTAATAAAAATTTCATCTTATTCCTGGCTAAGTTATATAAATCACCTGAAAATTTACGGTGTAATTGGACTTCAACATATCCTTGATTAGGGAATCCTTTTTCATCAACAGCGTCTACAGCAAAAATCCCTATGCCACTGTCACTAGTATTATCAATAAGCTTATAGTATATTGATAATTCATAATTCAAAAAACTTGCTTTAGTAACTAGCTCTGACAAAAACCCTTTTTTTGCTATAAGACATTTGTCTTTTATCCCCCACCCATCTTTATTATTTTTTGGAGCTATACGACCAAACCCATACAGAGGTCTAATCTCCCAGCCGTTTAAGCTAACCCCATCGAAGAGGTTAATCGATTTATTTAATGATCCACCAAATCTAAGATCAGCACTTTCTTTGTTCTCTTTAATCCAGTTATCCCATAAGTTAGCAGACTCACTTCTATCTTCTGCATTTCCGGCAGCATAGTAACCAAATTCTTGATTAGTTAAATTTCGTAATGCTTCTAAACTCCTCCATCGTAGACCAAAATCATCACACATAAGCAAATCGGCAAGTGGTGTTAGACATTCCCTACTACCAAATTTGATTAAAGAATCTGCAACCTCCCACTTAATTTGATCATTTTCATCATTAATGAGACCTATAATTAAAGGAACTGATTCGTTTCCCATCAATGAGATTATTGATAAAACAGCAGAGTACCGAATTATTCCATTCTTACTATTTAGATTTTCTTTTACCAAATCTAAATCAGCATCAACCATAGTGCTCAAACTTGAATCTTTATAAAGGCTCCATAAATTTGAAAACTGTTTTGATTGAGCTTTATTTGCTGATTTCCACAAATCGCTTAGAAGACCTTTATATTTTCCTTTGATGATAGCTTCATTTAAACTTATAAGCATCCTAGCAAAGTTCTCCTCACTGTTTTTTTTAAGAATTCTTTGTGCTCTTATTTTCTGTTCTAATGTTAATTTTGGTAAAATTGATTTAAGCTTGCTCCTGTCAATCAGCGGCATATTACTCAATTTAATTGTGGCTAATTCTCGTAAAGAGAAATCATTTGCTCCTAGATCTACTATGAGTTTATCGAAGGCTTCTTGATCTTGAGGCTGATTAAGATCGTTAAGAATTTTTTTCACTCCATTAAGATCATCGCTGTAACCATAATCAGAAAGCTTTATAGCAAATGAATTAATTATGAGAAAAAGAAAGAAAAGCAAACTAGTAAGGCTTGATTTAAATATTATCTTATCCATTTCGTTTTAAATATATTAACGTCCAATAAGTTCTAAATACCATTTAAGTAAACCAGGCCCACAAAAAATCCAAGCAAGTGATCCAATAGATAGAAAAGGGCCGAATGGAATTCGATTCATTACACTGTCATTTTTCATGAACTTGGAAGGAAAACTTATAATAGTTCCAATAATTGATGCAGCAAAAAGAGTAAACAACACTCCCTGCCAACCTGTGAAAACACCAATCATTGCCATGAATTTCACATCCCCAAAACCCATAGCCTCCCTTAAATAAGTAATTCTGGAAAAGCCCCCTTCAAGACTAACCCAATCTTTGATCTTAATCACTTCTCCATTAAGAACTAAATGATCATAGTATATTATTAGATTATCTGTCTTAACTAGCTCACCATTAATAACAACTTCTTTGGTATCAATAATCAATTTTTCCGTGCCAACAAAATAAATATCTTCGAACCCTATATCTTTATTATCGTAAATTAATATTGGATTCTCGGCACCCTCTTTAATCAACCATTTTCCTGAACTATTTTTACTAAGAACTTTAGAACCAAAAACGATACGACCAAGTATTACGACCATGTAAATCAGCAGGAAGCCAGTCACCCCTCCAAATAAAGAATGCAAGAATGAACATAACGACATGTCACAACTTAGACCAAAGAAATTATTTGATTCTAATCCCATAAACGCACTAGGGATAATTGGGATGAAAAATGCACTAGTTAATCCAAACAACACTCCTATTAAGTTAATTTTGTCAGGGATGATTTGATGTTCAAAATCAATGAATGAGGCGGAAATAATTAGTGATATAAAAATCCATCCAGGCAGGACTAACGGTATGGTATAATAGATATTTCCTTGAAAATCAGCTCCATAAATCAACCAACAAATAAGAAATAAAAACCCGGTTAATAACTCAACTAGAAAATATCGACATGATACGTTTTCTCCACAATTTTTACATTTCCCTTTTAGTATCAACCAACTAAAGAGAGGTATATTGAAATAACTTGGAATTTTATACTTACAACTAGGACAAAAAGAGCGTTTAGGTTTATTTACTGACAATCCCCTTGGCAACCTGTATATGACAACATTAAGAAATGAACCAATACTTGCACCTGTAATAAAAGAAACTAACGCTAGAAAAATGCTTAATGTTTCCATTTATAAATAGAAAAAAGCATACTTTAAGGTGATATAAAGAAATTTTCATTTATTTAGCGCTTAACTTTACACATCCCTATATTTAGATTAATCAAAATTGTGGACTCATTAGTTATTTCAAATAGAACTTTTAATTCTCGACTATTACTTGGAACTGGTAAGTTTTCATCAAATGAAACAATGAAAGATGCCATAGAAGCATCTGGAACAGAAATAGTCACTGTATCCTTGCGAAGAGCAAATCTTTCCGGAAAAGATGATGAATTTGCGAACATTCTAGATTTCGTAGATAAAACTAAATATCTTATACTACCAAATACGAGTGGAGCAAATACAGCTGAAGAAGCTGTACGACTTGCGAGGTTAGCTCAATCTGCAGGACTCCCAAACTGGATCAAACTAGAAATACACCCTGAGCCCAAATACTTACTACCTGACCCTATTGAAACGTTAAAAGCTACAGAGATTTTGGTATCTGAAGGGTTTAACGTCCTCCCGTACATAAATGCAGACCCAATACTCGCAAAACGATTACAGGATGTTGGAGCATCAACGGTAATGCCACTCGGTTCACCAATAGGTTCTAATCAAGGAATCCAAAATAGAAAACAAATAGAAATAATAATCGAACAAGCTATTGTTCCAGTAATAATTGATGCTGGCATTGGAAAGCCAAGCCATGCAAGTGAAGCCATGGAAATGGGTGCTGACGCAGTATTAATAAATACAGCTATAGCAATTTCAACTGAACCTATTTTAATATCAAAAGCCTTCAGAAGCTCAGTTGAAAATGGTCGCACTGATTATCTTGTTGGAAGCCGCCAAACATCATCCGCAGCTTGCCCAACAAGCCCTTTTAATTCATTTCTATTTGAGGAATAATAATAAAAAGATTCATACGACAACATCATGACACCTCTATTCCTGAAAATTCTCGGGATGAACTGGTTACTAATATTAGTAACATCAGTTCTGCTTACAATGGGCGTGTACTCAATACATGAAGCAACTGAATATTCTTCAATCCAAAGCCTTAATTCAAAATGGTACGATCAAATCAAATGGATCTGCATCGGAATATTTTTCTATTTTGCTGCTACTTTGATCGATTATAAATGGATTATCTGGGGAGCGTTACCAGCCTATCTGGTTTCAATAACTTTACTACTATCAACAAATACTGAGCTATCTGGTGCCGAAAGTTGGATCACTATCGGCCCCATAACATTTCAACCATCACAACTTGCAATAATATCACGAATATTACTTCTTGCAGTTATTTACGGTGAAGGGCCAAAGAAATTTGCTCTATTAAACAAATCATTTATTAAAATACTCATTACTGCACCCATAACTGCTGTCCCATGTTTTATAATTTTAATTGAACCTGATTTTGGCTCCTCGATGGCATGGATTGTTATCTTTATGACAGCGCTATTCATCGGCAAAGTTTTATTTAGATATATTATAGTAATAATCCAATTTGGCATGATCATTTTGCCAATATTATATTTTTTTGGGTTAAAGGATTATCAAAAAGAACGAATCGAAACTTGGCTCAATATGTTATATGAAAAGCCTGTTGATGAGCAAGGAGCAGCTTGGGTTCCGAAACATAACATGATTGCGATAGGATCTGCTGGTTTCATTGGCAAAGCGAATGAACAAAAAACATTACCCAATAGCAACTTGCAAAAGGGTAATTCCAATCAGAATTCTAATTTAGTAACTGAAATGGGTTTCGTCCCACCTAACGTTGCTATTAATGATTTCATTTTTGTCACTATTGCAGAAAGGCAGGGATTCAGAGGGGCCTCAATACTGTTAGCAGGTTTCGCATCACTTCTCTTAATCTTAATTTATATTTGTTATTCTTCTAAAGACATGACAGGAAGAATTCTTGTTGGAGGTTATATCGGTCTACTTTTCTTTCACGTTTTCATGAACGTCGGCATGTGCGTACTACTCGTCCCCATAACTGGATTACCCTTACCTCTAATCAGCTATGGAGGAACTTTTATTCTGATGATGTTGTTTATGCTTGGATTATGTCAAAGCGTTTGGGTCCATAGGTTCAAATCTTAAACGCCTTAATATGGAGGTGTAGTACTCCTAAGATAAGCAAAAAGATCAATTATCTGATCATTTGATAAATCATTTAGTAATCCCATCGGCATCAATGAAACACCGGTCTCAGTCGTTGAGACAATCTTGTTTTTAGGCAAAACTTTAGTTATTCCATTTAACTGTTTAATTACTAAATTATTCTTTGTTTCCTCAAGGAGAAAACCAGAAAAAATGAGACCGTCGTCAATTTTAAGTATTATATTTTCATACCCCTCTCTGATTTCGGCACCTGGAGCTATTACACTAATAAGAAGTGTATCATGATCATTTTTTTGGTAGCTAGTCAGATCAGGTCCGATTTGACCACCATTATTAAACATTTTATGACAACCGATACAACGATTTTTAAAAACAACCTCCCCCTTTTTTGGGTTCCCCCCTCCACTGGTTATTATACTTTTAACTCTTGCTATCTCTGCTTCGAGGGCGGGCGTTAATCCTTCAATATCTTTGTATTTAGCCTTTTCCAAGAATGCATTAATCAAAGCCGAATCATGTACCTTTAATTTTTCGACCAACGCTTGAT